>JAFLSE010000022.1 GCA_022511075.1 Prevotella sp. | reverse complement strand
AGGAATGCGCCGAAGATGCCTTCAAGTCCGCACATCTCGGCGAGGGCGGCACTGAGGAACAATACCGACCACACATATATATATAGCATCACGGCATCGGCATAATGGCGGACAAACCACCTCGTGAGCCTCGGTATCAGTATTATCGAGCCGATGCAATAGGCTATCACCTTGCCTGCAAATACGAGCCAGTAGCCAACGTTCATGTTGCCGTTGTTTGCACCTGATATTGCGGCTATGAGAAGCAGCGACAGCGTGAGGGCTATCATCGACGAGCCCACGCTCAGCGCCACGCTCTTGTGCTTTTGCAGTCCGTAGCGGCACACTATGGGGTAGGCAATGAGCGTGTTCGATGCAAATATTGCCGCGAGTATGAGCGATGCCATTGTGCTGTAGTCGAGCAGCCACACGCCCGTGGCATATCCCACGGCAAAAGGAATGAAGAAGGTGAGCAGTCCGAACAGCCCGAACTGGCTTCGCCGCTTGTTTATGTCGCCGGCATCCATCTCCAAGCCTGCAAGGAACATGATATACAGCATACCCACCTTGCCGAACAGCTCAAACGATGAGTCGCGCTCCAAGATGTTCAGTCCGTATTTGCCGATGACTATTCCTGCCAGCACCATTCCTATGATGTGGGGAATGCGCAACCTGTTCATCACTATCGGTGCGAACAGGATTATGCACAGCACTACGAAGAAAATCAACGTAGGATTTGTTATTGGCAAGTATTGGGACAGCCCGAACATTTTCAGCTTGTTTGCAAATCTGCTGCAAAATTACTAATATTTTATCATTTTTATTATGTAAAAGACTTGTTTTTTGAAATATTTTATGAAATAATGGGCTTAAATCATACAAATTTATTAATTTTGCAACCGAATAAATAGGTATTATAAGTGAATTTAAGGAAAAAGTAACAACAATTTAAATTGAGGAAAAATGAAAGTAGCAATTGTCGGAGCGAGCGGCGCAGTGGGACAGGAATTCCTGCGCGTGCTTGAAGAGAGAAATTTCCCCATCGACGAGCTTGTGCTGTTTGGCAGCGAGCGCAGTGCTGGAAACAAATATACATTCCGTGGAAAAGAGGTTGAAGTGAAGTTGCTGCAGCATGGCGACGACTTCAAGGGCGTTGACATAGCCTTCACCTCCGCAGGTGCCGGAATATCAAAGGAGTACGCAGAGGATATAACCAAATATGGTGCGGTGATGATTGACAATTCGAGTGCGTTCCGTCTTGACGACGATGTGCCTTTGGTAGTGCCGGAGTGCAATGCAAAGGATGCCCTCAACCGTCCTCGCGGCATCATTGCCAATCCAAACTGCACAACGATAATGATGGTTGTAGTGCTGCAGCCGTTGGAGAAGCTGAGCCACATCAAGCGCATACACGTTGCAAGCTATCAGAGTGCGAGCGGCGCGGGTGCGGCGGCTATGGCAGAGTTGCAGCAGCAATACAAGGAGATTCTTAACGATGAGCCAATCACCGTAAGCAAGTTCCCACACCAGTTGGCATACAACGTGATTCCGCAGATTGATGTGTTCCAGCCTAATGGCTACACTAAGGAGGAGATGAAGATGTTCAACGAGACGCGCAAGATTATGCACAGCGACGTTAAGTGCTCGGCAATGTGCGTGCGTGTGTCGTCGCTGCGTGCCCACAGCGAGAGCGTGTGGATTGAGACAGAGCGCCCCATAAGCGTAGAGGAGGCTCAGGCGGCAATTGCTGCGGCACCGGGCGTTACGTTGCAGGACGACCCTTCAAACCTCGTCTATCCGATGCCTCTTGAGACAGGCGGCAAGGACGATGTGTATGTTGGTCGTGTACGCAAGGACCTGTCCGACGACTGCGGACTCACATTCTGGCTCAGTGGCGACCAGATTCGCAAGGGTGCTGCCCTCAATGCGGTGCAGATTGCCGAATATCTCATAAAGGTTGGCAACGTGAAGTAAAAAACACATTTTTTCGCTCTTTGTTTTACTATGTTGAGCAAGAAACTCGCCATCGAGGAAATCAAGAACTATCTGGAAATAACGGTCGGTCTTATACTCTACAGTATAGGATGGACCGTTTTCCTGTTGCCCAACGACATAACCACGGGTGGTGTGCCGGGCATTGCGAGCATCGTATATTTTGCCACGGGGCTACCCGTTCAGTTTGTCTATTTCCCAATCAATTTCATGCTCCTGCTGTGTGCCATAAGGATATTGGGGTGGCGCTTCTCCGCCAAGACGGTGTATGCCGTGTTTGCCATGACGTTTATCACAGCCGTAACGCAGCAGATTGTGGGCGATGTCCGTCTCCTTTCGGGTCAGCCATTCATGGCTTGCGTCATTGGCGCGTCGCTCTGCGGTGCAGGCGTGGGCTTGGCTTTCTGCGCCAACGGCAGCACTGGCGGCACCGACATTGTGGCTGCCATCATCAACAAGTATCGCGACATAACGCTCGGGCGCGTCATATTGCTTTGCGATGTCATTATAATATCGTGCAGCTATTTCGTGCTGAAAGATTGGGAAAAGGTGGTCTACGGCTATGCCACGCTGTTCATTTGCAGCTTCACGCTCGACCAGGTGGTTAACTCCGCCCGTCGCTCGGTGCAGTTTTTCATCATCAGCGACAAGTACAAGGAAATTGGTGAGGCGATAAACAACAATCCGCATCGCGGCGTTACCGTGATAAACGCCAGCGGATTCTACACCCAGAAAGATGTTCACATGCTTTTCGTGCTTGCCAAGGGCAGCGAGAGCACCGTGATTTTCAGCATCATAAAGTCTATCGACCCCAACGCCTTCGTGTCGCAGAGCCGCGTCATCGGTGTCTACGGCGAGGGCTTCGACAGGATAAAGGCAAAGGAGATGCCTGTGCCCGTGGGTACGCTTTCCGGCAAGAATAATGACGAAAACTTGGAAAGTTAAAGGAAAAAATAGTTAAAAAGTATAATATATATACTATTTTTAATCAAAAAAGTGTACCTTTGCAGGAGATTGGACATTTAGGACTATCTTAAGACTAAGATATAAGGTTTCGCAAACAGAAAAAACAATTATAAACGTATGAAGAAGATATTAGTAGCAGAAGACAACGAGAGCAACTACATTTTGATGAGTTACATCTTGCGCAAGCACTATGAGATAGCCCGTGCACATCACGGTCAGGAGGCTGTCGAAATGGTCAATGCCGGCTCTTACGACCTGGTGCTCATGGATATGCAGATGCCTATCATGGACGGCTTGACGGCAACGAAAATCATCAAGGGCTCCCACCCCAACCTTCCTATCCTCGCCGTTACGGCGAATGCTTTCGGAAGCGACCGCGACGCTGCTTTTGCGGCAGGCTGCGACGAGTTTGTAACCAAACCCGTTAACGCGACATTGTGTCTGGAGACGATAGCGCGCTTTATTTAATCTGACGGCATAAACCACTCTATACAATTTCCTGCATAATGCTCATGCTTATGCAGGATTATTTTTTGCGGCAGCCGTGGTGCGCGCGTGCCGCTGGCTATTATCACCCGTGCCGTCTCAATCCTTATTTCGTCATAAAGCCCTGCCTCGATAAACGAGTCAAGCACCTTTGCGCCGCCCTCTACAATCAGGCTCTGTATGCCTTCCTCGTATAGTTGCTCCATAAGTCGTGTAAGGTTGGTGTTGCCTGCCAGTACAATCTTTTTTGGATTCTTTCCGTGCCAGTGGCGCACGTTCAGTTGCGGGTGTTCGCGCTCGTCAGTTGTCCTGCCCACCAATATAGCGTCGTGTTCAGCCCGAAGTTTGTGTACCAGTTTTTGCGTGTATTCGTTTGAGAAAGCGTATGACTTGAAGTTATCATCAATAAAGCCATTTATACTCTGCGCCCATTTCAGCAGTATGTACGGGCGTTTTTTGCTGTGATACGTAAAGAAACGCTTGTTCAGTTCGCGGCATTCTTCCTCAAGCACTCCCACCGTCACCTCTATTCCTGCCTTCCTCATCATCTCAATGCCCCTGCCCTGCACTTTCGCAAAGGGGTCGGTGCATCCCACCACGCAGCGCTTCACGCCTTTCCTGATAATAAGTTCCGCGCACGGCGGCGTCTTGCCGTAGTGAGCGCAAGGCTCAAGGCTCACGTATATCGTGGCATTCCCCAGTAGCGGCTCGTCTTCGGGCTTCACGCTTGCAAAGGCATTCACCTCGGCGTGCCCCTCGCCGCATCGCTGATGATAACCCTCGCCTATAATCCTGCCGTCGTCCGCCACAATCACCGCCCCCACCATCGGGTTTGGTCGTGCGTTCTGCATACCGTTGCGCGCCAGTTGCAGACAGCGGCGCATATACTGCCAATGCATTGCATTTTTCTCAACTTCCTCTAACCTCATACCTTCTTTTACTTCGACGATGCAAAGGTACTGCTTTTTCTTCCCACCGCCAAAAAAACGGCATTCCATAACCTGCAAAAATCTGTTAACAAAGCCTCTCTTTCGTCTTAAAAAATGTAAACCTGCCTTTTCTTTGATGTTCAGCCAGACAACCAACTAAACACTGAACACTAATCACTTATAACTAACTATTCTCGATGCCCATCGCTTGCCGTTTCGATGCTCATCGCTTGCCGTTTCGATGCCCGTTGAAGCTGGCTTCGATTGTCGACGGAGCAGCAAGCGACAGTCGGGCATTAAACATCGCTTAATGTGAAAATGCAACTTTGCAACATTGTAACATTGTAACATTAAGCATTTTCGACTATGCAGAAGTAGGGCGCATCCTAATAAGTTATTATAATATATATATTATATATTATAATAAAATTAATATACTATAAATCTGTAAGCAATTATCGTCATTTTACTTTCAATTTTTAGCCTCAACTAAATGGAAATTCCTTAATGTTACAATGTTACAATGTTGCAATGTTGCAAAATCAGTCTTTGCATAGCAGTATCATAAAAAACTTAGCGCCATTGATTTTGTTGTTTCAGATTTTTTTTGTAACTTTGTAGTCGAAAACAACAATCTCAAAAAACCGACAACCTATGCTGAACTTAGACAATGTTTACAAGGCACGCTATGTGCTTGGAAGGATAATAAGAAACACTGAATTAGTAAGAGCGCCGAAGATTAACGCGGAGTGCGACGTGTATCTGAAGCCGGAGAACCTTCAGGAGACAGGCTCTTTCAAGGTGAGGGGCGCATACTACAAGATATCGCAACTGACGGAAGAGGAACGCTCAAAGGGAGTGATAGCATGCTCGGCTGGCAACCATGCGCAGGGTGTTGCGCTGGCGGCGACGGCCCACGGCATAAAGTCGCTGATATGCCTGCCCGAAGGTGCGCCGATAAGTAAGGTGGAGGCAACACGCAGTTATGGGGCGGAGATATGCCTCGTGCCGGGTGTCTACGACGACGCATACAACAAGGCATTGCAGCTGAAGGAAGAAAAGGGCTACACCTTCATTCACCCCTTCGACGACGAGAACGTGATAGCAGGACAGGGCACTATAGGACTTGAACTGCTCGACCAGCTGCCCGATGTCGAGGCTGTGGTAGTGTCGGTGGGCGGCGGCGGACTGATAAGCGGCGTGGCGTTTGCCATAAAGTCGCTCAACCCGAAGGTGAAGGTCTACGGAGTGCAGGCGGCAGGAGCACCGAGCATGGTGAACAGCGTGGAGAAGAAATGCAAGGAAAGATTGCAGTCGGTGTCTACCATCGCCGACGGAATTGCCGTGAAAGAACCGGGCAACCTTACATACGATATTTGCTCAAAGTATGTTGACAAGTTTGTTACCGTAACCGAAGACGAGATATGCGGCGCGATACTTCACCTGCTCGAAAAGGAGAAGGTTGTTGCCGAGGGTGCAGGTGCGGCTGCCGTTGCTGCCGTGATGTACAATAAGCTGCCTGTGCAGGGCAAGAAGACAGTGTGCATAGTAAGCGGCGGCAACATAGACGTTACGATACTTAACAAGGTGATAAAGCGCGGACTGACAAAGAGCGGCCGCTACTGCGTGATAAATGTGGAGCTCGACGACCACCCCGGCAAGTTGGTTGAGGTGGCATCGGTGATAGCCAGTTGCGGCGGCAACATCACGAGCGTGCGCCACGACCGCAGCGGTTCCAGCGAGAAGATTAACGCCTGCATTCTGCGCATAGTGTGCGAGACGCGCGACGAACAACACATGGAGCAGATAAACAACGCACTGAGGGAGAAGGGCTTCTATTGATAGCCCTTCATATACTCGCTCGGTGTCTGACCATACATTTTCTTGAACATCGTTGAGAACGACGTGGCATTGTTGAAGCCGCACTTATAGACAACCTCGGCAATGTTGTGGTTGCCTGATGACAGCAGCTTTGCAGCCTGCTCCATTCGCAGGTTCTTTATGAAGTCGTGAGGTGTCTGGTTGGTCAGTTCCTTCATCTTGCGGTGCAGGTGTACGCGGCTCAATCCCACCTCACGCGCAATCATGTCAACGCTCATATCGCTGTTGCTTATATTACGGTTGATAACGTCCATAATCTTTGCCAACAGTTTTTCGTCGGGCGACGACATCTCTATATTCTCAATCTTGTCGCTCTGGCTTTCCTCGCCGGAGAATTTCTTTTTCATCAGTCGGCGAGTGTTGATGAGGTTGATAATGGTGCGTTGCAGGATTTCCATATTAAATGGCTTGGGCACATACTTGTCGGCACCCAGCTCCAAGCCTTCCAGCACATCGTTGTCCATTGTCTTTGCCGAGAGCATTATCACAGGAATGTCGTTGGTGCGTATGTTCGACTTTATTTTTGTACAGAGTTCGTGACCGTTCATTTTCGGCATCATAATATCCGTAATAACCAATTGCGGCAGTTCTCGCTGTATTATCGGCAGCGCCTCGCTTCCGTCCTGACAGGCTATTACGCGGAAAGTCTCGCTGAGCGACTGTTCGAGATACTGCCTTATCTCGTCGTCGTCCTCTGCCACTACTATGGTCGGCTTCTTGCTGATTTTCGCACTGGGGGGGGTGTTTTGGGGTTCTGCGACCTGTGGAACTGCCTCCTTTTGCACGATATGATGCACGGTTTCCTTCGTCTCCAATATCTCGTCTGCATTGAGATGCTCCTTTCCCAATGGCAGGCATACAACAAACTTGCACCCTTTGCCGTCGGGCAGGTTTTCGGCATGTATTGTGCCATGCTGAAGCTCCACGAGAGAACGTGTAAGGTCTAATCCCACTCCCGTGCCCGGCTTCACGTTTTCCTTCGGTTGGTAGAAACGCTCGAAAATCTTCTCCAACTGTCCTTCGGGAATTGGTATTCCGTCGTCGCTCACGCACAGTTGCAGCTGCTTTTCGTCGTGTGTCAGCTCTATCGTTATGTTGCCGCCGTTGTGCGTGAACTTTATGGCGTTCGACAGCAGGTTCATCATCACCTTGTCCATAGCTGTGCGGTCTACCCACGCCTCAAGCTCCTCAATGCCGTTGTGCAGGAATTGGAGGTTTATGTGCTTGTTCTCTGCCGTATATGCGAAGAGCGAGCTTATCTCGTTCACCATTTTCACCATGTCCGTTTCCTGCATCTGCATACGCATCTGCCCCTTGTCAATCTTGCGAATGTCCATTATCTGGTTCACTATGTGCAGTATTCTCTCCGCGTTGCGCTTTATGGTGGCGTATATGGCGTTTCGGTGGGGATTTTCGTCCTCGGTCATCAGCTGCTGCAAGGGCGATGTAATGAGTGTCATAGGCGTGCGTATCTCGTGGCTCAGGTCTATGAAGAAGCGCAGTTTCGCGTCGTTCAGCTCCTCTGCATGCTTGTGCTTTTGCAGGTCGAGCTTGTCTTGCTGGCGTTGCTTCATGTTGTGATAGAGCCACAGGCATATACATATTAATATAATGAAGTATATGGTTTTTGCCCACCATGAGAAATACCACGGGTTGTGCACCACAATGGTAATGTCTTTGATGTCCGACGCATCTCCGTTGAGCATCGCCTGTATCTGCATGTCGTATGTTCCCGGTGTCAGCTGCGTAAGCGTCAGCCTGTTGTCGCCTTCAGCCAGTGTCGTCCACTTGTCGTTGCCAATCCTGTATCGGTATGTCGTGCGCTCCTGGTCTCTGAATGTCAGTGTCGACAGCCTCAGTGTCACGGTGTTATCCTGATGGCATAGGTCGAAGCGCGTGCTTGCTGCCGCCGTGGTGTCGCATATCACGTAGCTGCCCGACTTCATTCCGGCTTTCACCAGAGTGTTGCCTACTTCAAATCCCGTCAGCGTGACGGACAGCTTTTGCGTGGCGGGCTTTACGTTGTCGGGATTGAACACCGTTATTCCTGCCATGCCGCCGAAGAGCAGCTTGCCGTTTGCCAAGGCGGTAGACACGCCTTCGCTGAACTCGTTGCCCTGCAATCCGTCGCTTACGAAGTAGTTGGTCATCTTGCCTGTCTTTCCGTCCATGCGGCATAGTCCCTTCTTAGTGCTTATCCACAGGTTGCCAGCCTTGTCCTCTTGAATGTCGGAGGCGGCATTCGATGGCAGTCCTTCTTTCGTTGTGTATTTTGTTATCTTCGGGTCAGGTCTCTTTTCTATCATAAACAGTCCTTCGGTGCTGCACAACCATACTCGCCCTTTCGAGTCCTCCATGATGCCTGATATGCTTACGTCCTTAAGCAGCAGGTTAGTGCCGAATGTCTTTGTCCAGCTGCCTGTGGGAATGTCGAGCGTGGAGAGTCCCACCGATGTGCCAACATACAGCTGCTGTCCGTCTCTCGACAGGCGCATCTGCATTATGTAGTCGTTGGCAATGCCTTGGTCGCTCTGCTCCTGATTTTGCCTGTAGTTTTTTGTCTCACCGGTTGTGGTGTCGTAGAGTTTCACTCCGCTGCCGAGTGTTCCGAACCACAGGCGACCTTTCTTGTCGGCAATAATCTCGAACACCGATGCCGCCTTGCCGTAGCTCCACGCCATGCGGTGATATTCGCCTGTCTTCTTGTCTATCCAGCCGCATCCTTTCGTGTATGAGCCTACCCAAAGCCTGCCGGTCTCGTCTTCTGCAATGCAGAGTATCGTGGGAGGCGTTGAGTTCTCGTTGTTGCCTGGTGCAAAGTGTGCCGTCTGCTCGTAGCCGCGGCTTGCGTCTATGCCGTATAGTCCTCCGCCGTCGGTGCCTATCCATATCGTGCCGTCTGCCGAGCGATATGTTGCCATCACGCATTGGTCGCCTATAGGACTCTTGCCAGCCCTTTTGTAGCCTATATACTCGAACATCGAACCTTGGTCGGTCTCTACGAACAGACCCTTTTGGAACAGGCTCAGCCAGATGTTGTTGTTTCGGTCGGTGGTTATTGATGTCACCTTCGTGTTGTCGAGATTTGCGTTTTGGGTGTGCAGGGTGCTGTTGGTCAGCGTTCCCGTGCGTGTGTCAAGCAGTTTCAAGCCCTGTCCGTTGCAGCCAATCATCAGCACTCCGCCCTTGCGTGGCAGCAGCGACGACACTGGTATGCCTTGTGTTGCCGGCATGAGTGCAAAGTCGGTCATGCCTTTTCGCATGGCATACACGCCGTAGTTGGTGCAACCTATGTATATGTTTCCGTTGTCGTCTTGGCAGATGTCGGTCATGCTGCTTCTTTTGTCGGCATCGTCAAAATAGCTTTTCAGCTTTCCTTTTTCGTCTATGCGTATCACACCCTTGTCTTCGGTCACCGCCCAGATGTTTCCTTCGCTGTCTTCCATCACCTTCCTCACAAAGTCGAGCGACTTTTCGTCTGGAAACATGCTTTTGGCAGTGGTTAGTCCTGTCATCTCGAAGAGTCCTATGCCGCTTGTGGCAAACACGGGCGTGCCGTGTCTGCGCATTGTCATGTGGCTCACCCAGCAGTCTATCTGTGCACCGTCTTTCGTAACCTGCACGGGTTGGTCGTTCACAATCACCTGTATGCCATTTGCCTGACAAACGTAGATGTGTCCGCTGCCGTCTTCTGCCACATAGTTTATCATGTCGCTGTTAAGTCCGTCCTCCTTATTTATAGTGGTAAAGTCGTAGCCGTCGTATTTGTCCAATCCGTTGTTTGTAACAATCCACATTATTCCGCGACTGTCTTGATAGGCATATTTAACGAGGCTGCTCGACAGACGGCTGTCTCCGTCATATAGTATTCCCGGTTGCGCATATACCGATGCAAATGCACAGCAAAGCATCACAACCAAGCCCAAAAATCGTTGTTTCATAGCATTTAGGTTTACGTTTTTGTCTTCTTTCGTGCAAAGTTAGCTCTTTTTTTCTAATAAAATGTTCTTTTTCGGACAAAAAAAGCCTCGAAGAGTTAAATATTGTTTAATTCGAAAGTTTTATCCCTAAAAATTTGGAGGCTAAAAGAAAAAGCATTACCTTTGCAAACGGAAATGTGATATTTCCATTTACAAAGATTAAAATTTGTATAGCTGTAGTTTGTAGTGTGTGGGGTACTGACATTATCATTCTGATAATTAGGTGCCCCACTTTTTTGTATTCATAATAACAATCTTACGGTTATCGGCACTTTTCCTAAAGTTTTGTTATAAAAAAGAAAATATTTTCTTGAATGGAAAGCATATTTCGCAAAAAAATATGTAACTTTGCAGCAATTTGGAATATTGGTTATAGATTTCCGTCATTATGTGTAGGCGTTTAGTCATTATATTTGCAGTATTGTTGGTTGCGCTGTCCGAGGCGAGTGCGCAATATGATGCTAACTATGCCCATTATTGGGCTATGGAGACATCGTTCAACCCTGCCGCTGTGGGAAAGGAGAACGTGATAAACGTTGCGGCGGCATACAACAACACGCTTACGGGCTTCGAGAACAATCCGAGGACGATGTATGCTTCTGCCGACCTGCCCTTTTTTGCCATCGGCAGTTTTCATGGAGTGGGAGGACAGTTCCAGAACGACCAGATAGGTTTGTTCAAGCACACGAAAATGGCAGTGCAATATGCATATAAGCGCAGTTTGCTTGGTGGCGTGATTAGTGCCGGAGTGCAGATTGGAATGCTTAGCGAGAAGTTCGACGGCACGAAGGTGGACACGGAGACACCCAACGACCCGGCTTTCCCAAGTACGGAGGTGGATGGCTCGGCATTCGACATCGGTGTAGGACTTTATTACACTCACGGCAATGCATACGCCGGAGTGTCGGTGCATCACCTTAATTCTCCCACGGTGGAACTTGGCGAGCGACAGGACTTCAAGATTGAGCCTGCTTATTATTTTACAGCAGGATACAATATAAAATTAAAAAATCCGTTTATATCTATACAACCGTCGGCCTTGGTGCAATATGACGGCTCGGCTTATCGTGCAGATATTACCGCGAGGGTGAAATACACAAACGACAAAAAGATGCTGTATGCAGGTGTGGGATGCAGTCCTACAAACTCCGTGACAGCCCTGATAGGCGGCAATTTCCACGGTATACACATCGGCTATAGTTACGAGGTGTACACATCGGCGATAAGTTTCGGCAACGGCAGCCACGAGCTGTTCATAGGTTATCAGACCGACATAAACTTCGCCAAGAGAGGGCGTAACCTGCACAAGAGCGTGAGGCTGTTGTAAGGGGGGATATTTAAAAAGTAAGGATATAAAAAGTAATAACACATACTAAAAGATGAAGAATATAAGTGGTATACTGACTTCACTTGTGGCAGTTGCCCTTGTTGCCATGCTTACGTCGTGCTTCGGCGGCAAAATGACGACATCGTCGTCGGGCGGCGAGGTGACGGGAGCAAGCGGCAAGGCTTTTACCGAGCCTACTCCATACGGAATGACGCTCATAAAGCGCGGACACCTGCGAATGGGTATCGAGAAGCAAGACAGCCTTTGGGGCAAGGAAACGCCTGTGAGGGATATTTCCGTGGAAGGTTTCTGGATGGACGAGACGGAGATAACCAACTCGCAGTATCGTCAGTTTGTGTACTATGTGCGCGACTCCATTCTGCGTGAGCGCCTTGCAGACCCTGCATACGGCGGCGACGAGACATACAAGATTGAGGAAGACAAGAATGGCGATCCCGTCACTCCGCACCTCAACTGGAAGAAGCCTCTGCCGCGCAAGCCCGATGAAGACCAGCAGCGCGCTTTCGAGAGCCTATATGTCATCAATCAGGTTACAGGAGAAAAGATGCTCGACTGGCGGCAGATGAACTATCGCTATGAGATTTACGACTATACCGAGGCTGCCAAGCGCAAGTATCGCCCTACGCACTCTGAGCGTGTTCTCAACACCGACATTGCCGAGAATCCCAACGAGCAGATTTGGATTTCAAAGGACACCGCATACATCGACGACGAAGGAAAGATTGTGCGTCAGACAATAAACAGGCAGTACACGGGAGAATGGGATTTCCTCAATACATATATCGTGAACATATATCCCGACACAACCTGCTGGGTGAACGACTTCCCAAACTCGGACAACGAGGTGTATATGCGCAACTATTTTACTAATGCTGCCTACAACAACTACCCCGTAGTGGGCGTTACTTGGGAGCAGGCAAATGCCTTTTGTGCGTGGCGCACGGAGTATCTGCTGAAAGGGCTTGGCGCCGCAGCAAGATACGTGCAGCGCTACCGTCTGCCTACCGAGGCTGAATGGGAGTATGCAGCAAGAGGCAAAGACCAGACCGAGTTTCCGTGGGAGAACAGCGACGTGGCAAGCGGCAACGGCTGCTTCTATGCCAACTTCAAGCCCGACAACGGCAACTACACAAAGGACGGCAACCTGATAACAAGCAAGGTGGGAATATACTCTGCCAACAGCAACGGATTGTACGACATGGCAGGCAACGTGGCGGAATGGACAAGCACCATTTATACCGAGGCAGGCGTGGAGTCGATGAACGACATAAATCCCGAACTGAAATACAATGCCGCCATAGAAGACCCCTACAACATGAAGAAGAAGAGCGTGAGAGGCGGCTCGTGGAAAGACCCTGAAAGCTATATACGCTCCGCATGGAGGTCATACGAATATCAAAACCAGCCGAGGGCTTACATAGGCTTCCGCTGCGTGCGCAGTCTGGCTAACACAACGAGTGAGAAATCCAAAAAGACGAAGAAAAAATGACACAGTACAGTAAAATCAATATCATATACCGGTTGCAGAAATGGATTGACAGCGTACCGGGACAGACATTCCTTAACTATGCCTATAGTTGGGGAGCAAGTATAGTGATTCTCGGAACACTCTTCAAGCTGACCCACCTGCCGGGGGCAAATCTTATGCTCTACATCGGTATGGGCACGGAGGTGCTTGTGTTCTTCATATCGGCATTCGACCGTCCGTTTGACAAGACGGCTATAGGCAAGGACCTGCCTATACACCTGACTGATGATGATGAGCCGCTGGCTGATGAAGCAGCCGAGCCTTCTGTATCAGGACCAATAATAATTGGCGGAATTGCGCAAGGTGGTGGTAATGCTTCGGATGTTGTTTTGCCTACAGGAGACGTGCCTGTGACTGTCGGCTCCGTGGTGGCATCCTCGCCTGTAGGCGACGGTATGCAGGAGGCTACTGAGAACTACGTTGAAGAGTTGAAGACGCTGACCGAGACACTGCAAAAAGTGTCGGAGCAGAGCCAGCGCCTGACACGCGACTCGGAGGAGATGGAAAACCTAAACCGCACCCTTACCGGCATCAGCAAGGTTTACGAAATGCAGCTTAAGAGCGCAAGTTCGCAGATTGGCACAATCGACGAGATTAACGAGCAGACACGCAAGCTGGCAAGTCAGATAGCGGAACTCAACAAGATATACGCCCGAATGATAGAGGCGATGACGGTGAACATGCGCGCCGCAGGCAACGCTGTTTCATAATACACATTATATATTATTATATAGTAGATGGCAATAAAGAAAAATCCCATATCGCCGCGACAGAAGATGATAAATCTTTTGTATATCGTGCTTATGGCAATGCTCGCGCTCAACGTGTCAAACGAGGTGCTCAACGGTTTTTCTATAGTGGAGGAAAGCCTGAACCGCACCACGGCAAACGCCACGAAGGAGAACATGAGCATATATGACGACTTTGAGGCGCAGATGAAGGCAAACCCTGCCAAGGTGAAGGCATGGTTTGACAAGGCGCAGGAAGTCAGGCGCATGAGCGACTCGCTATATAACTTTGCCCAGCAGCTCAAGATTGCCATAGTGAAAGAGGCTGACGGCGACGAAGGCGACGTGAACAACATAAAGAACAAGGAAGGTCTTGAGCCGGCAAACCAAGTGATGCTTGCGCCGGGACGTGGACAGGGCGGCAAGTTGTATGATGCAATAAACTCGTTCCGCACCCGTATACTCGGAATGATTACCGACAAAGGACAGCAGGAGATTATCAAGAGCAACCTTACCACCGACATTCCCAAGAATGCCGTGACTATGGGAAAGAACTGGCAGGAATATATGTTCGAGGATATGCCCGTGGCTGCTGCCATAACACTGCTGTCGAAATTGCAGAGCGACGTGCGCTATGCCGAGGGTGAAGTGCTTCACACTCTGGTGTCGAACATCGACGTGAAGGACATTCGTGTGAACTCGCTCAATGCATACGTGATACCAAACGCGCAGACAATCGTGCGCGGCGATAAGTTCTCGGCACAGATTGTGATGGCTGCCGTAGACACCACGCAAGTGCCCGACATATATATAGGCGAAAGGAAAATGGATCTCAAGAACGGACTTTATGAGACCGTTTGCGGAAAGACGGGCGACTTTACGCTCACCGGCTTTATAGAGACAATAAATGGTAGTGGCGACAAGATACGCCGCGACTTCAGTCAGAAGTACACCGTGGTAGACCCAAGCGCAACCGTGTCGGCAGACCTTATGAACGTGCTCTATGCAGGTTACAACAACCCCATAAGCGTCAGTGTGCCGGGAGTTCCACTCAACAAGATTTCAGCCACGATAAGCGGTGGGTCGCTCACTCCCGTAGGTCCCGGAAAATACATAGCCCGTCCGGGCAGCGTGGGCAAGGATGTTACCATAACCGTTACATCAACCAACACAGGCAAGGCGCAGCAGATGGGGCAGTTCACATTCCATGTGCGTAAGTTGCCCGACCCGACAGCATACATAGCCATTGCCGACGAGCAAGGCAATCCAAACAGATATCGTGGAGGTGCGTTGGCAAAGGCAAGCCTTATGAACGCACAGGGAATAAACGCAGCCATAGACGACGGAATACTCGACATAGCCTTCAAGGTGCAGAGCTTTGAGACAGTGTTCTTTGACAATATGGGTAATGCCGTACCTATGGTGAGCGACGGAGCAAACTTCTCCGCACGACAGAAAGAAACATTCCGCAAACTCACGCGCAACCGCCGTTTCTACATATCACGCATAGTGGCTGTGGGCCCCGACGGCATACAGCGAAAACTTGATGCCTCAATGGAGGTTATTGTGAGGTAGTTGCTTTGAGTTAAAGAAGTGAAGAACGAAGAGTGAAGAATATTTGAATATGCAGACAATGAAGAATATACTATTGATAGCAATGATGGCAATGGTTGCCATCGGAGTTTCGGCACAGCCAAAGAAACGCCGCGCAGAAACAAACACCACCACGCAGCAGAACAGGCAGCAGGGTATCTCGCGTCGTGCCCAACTTATGTTTCCCACGGCTATAGACATGCCCGAGGATGTTGTGTGGAGGCGCGACATATATCGTGAGATTGACCTCAATAAGGATGCAAATGCCGGCTTGTACTATCCAGTGGAGGTGATTGACAAGCAGATGAACTTGTTCACATATATCTTCAAACTGGCTCTCAATGGATATATTCCCGTATATGAGTATCGTCTCGACGGCAACGAGGTGTTCTCCGACTCGGCACGAGCATCTATGCAGACCATTCTCGACAACTATCATATTTTCTATGAGGAGCAAAACGGCAAGTTGCGCGTTGACAACAGCGACATTCCTTCTTCAGAGGTGAAGATGTACTACCTGAAGGAAAGCGCATACTTCAATCAGGCAAACTCTACCTTCCACCGCAAGGTGCTTGCGCTGTGCCCTATCATGGTGCGTGATGATGACTTCGGCGGTGAGTCTGCCAAATATCCGTTGTTCTGGGTGAAGTATAGCGACCTCGCTCCCTTCTTGAGCCGACAGAGCGTTATGACGAGCAATCTCAACAATGCCGCCGTGATGAGTCTGGAAGATTATTTCACGATGAATAAATATAAGGGCGACATATACAAGACCAACAATATGCTCGGAAAGACACTCGCCCAATATTGCCCCACCGACAGTGCGCTGGCACAGGAGCAGAAAAAGATTGAGGCAGAATTGGCTGCCTTCGAGAAAAATATTTTTGGCGACCCTGTAAAGAAAGACTCTCTCGACAGCATTGCCAATCTCGATCCGAAGGCGGTTAAGGCTACCAAACAGAAGGCTGCGTCATCTTCTGGTCGCAGAAGTGCTTCTTCTGGTGCTGTAAAGACAAAGAAGCCAAAGTCGAGTGCTTCTTCATCATCTTCCTCTGGTGCAAGAATGACTGTGCGTCGTCAGCGTCACTAAATGTATTCGCTGATACTTGTAATAACATCTTTTCTCACATTCGTGGAACTGAATTGTGAGAATCTTTTCGACTGCCAGCACGATAGTCTCAAGAACGACTATGAGTTTCTGCCCGAAAGCAACCGAAAGTGGAACAACGGTAAGTATTGGCACAAGGTAAACAACATTGCCAAGGAAATTATTTCATGTTCACGCAGCGACGAGAAAGAATCTCACGTTACGCATCTGCCTGACCTCGTGGCACTTTGCGAGGTGGAGAACGATAGTGTTATGGTAGCCCTCACCCGCCGCAGTCTTTTGCGCAATGCCCGTTACGACTATTTCATTACCGATTCCGAAGATGCCCGTGGCATAGATGTCGCCCTGCTTTTTCGCGACACCTTCGTTCCTCTCTGCCACTATCCACTGCGCACCACGCCAATCAACGGCATGCACCCCACCCGTGACATTCTTTATGTAAGCGGTGTGTTCAACTCTCGTGATACTCTTCACATCTTTGTGCTCCATGCGCCCAGTCGTCTCGGTGGCGAGCAGGCAAGTCGTCCTAACCGCATTGCTGTTGCCAATCGTTTAAGCCTGTCCATCGACAGCATCGTCGCCATTTCTCCTTCCGCCAACATCATCGTTGCCGGCGACTTTAACGACTATACCAACAATGAATCTCTGAAAATACTCTATCGCCAAAACCTTACCGATGTCACAGCAAGAGCCCGTGGCATAAACGGTGCTAAAGGCACTTATCGCTATCAAGGGCGATGGGGTAGTCTCGACCATATTCTCCTAAGTCCTCCTTTGCAGCGCAGGGTGCATTCCGTCTACATCAACGACCTGCCTTTCCTGACACAAGAAGATGAAAAATATGGCGGCAGGAAACCCTACCGCACATATAATGGTTTCAAATATCAGCGCGACGGCTATAGCGACCACCTACCATTGGTATTGCATTTGAATATGGAGTGATAACATAATAGGTTACTTCACTCGTCTTTCAAGTAGTCAACAGGATTGCTGGTTGAGATACGCCTGCAACACGTGTAGACGACACCCAAGATGATGATTAGCACTAATAATGCACAGCCGGCAAAGAGCAAGGGCGACAATGATGTCTTTTCACTGAACTGCTCTAACCATTGACGGGCAACGTACCAAGAAGTCACGATTCCTACAACGATGGCAGGCAGGGCTACACGCAGAATGTCGGTGACGAAGAGGCGCAGCACTTCTTGTGTTCGTGCGCCATTGACTTTACGAATGGCTATCTCCTTTTGCCTGCGACCTATCTCGCCTGCCAAGTAACCAACAAGTCCGATGAGGGCGACGAGCAATGCCACCAGTCCGCCAATCATTACGGTGGTGCGGAAGCGGTGAGCATCGGTGTAGAGTTCCGTCATTACCAGACTATATGGCGTTACTACAACATCGGGATTGTGGGGAATGAGTTCATGCAGTCGCTTGTTCACTGCTTCCATGCCATCCATCGAGTGGAAGCGCACCAAGATATCAGGCAAATACTCTGGTTTTTGGCTGTAGAAGCAGACGCTGGGACGAGTGTCGGGATTGGTAATACTGCCAATGCGAGGGTCGTCATAGACACCGACAATGGTATGGTAGCCATCGAACGATGTGACGTGAATCTGTTTGCCAACGGCTTGGTCCCAACCTGCCAACTCCCGCATACGCTCCTCGAAACGACGGCTGACCATGACCTCTGCCAGCGTGTCGGTCTGCTCCGTGAACGTGCGACCAGAGACAATGGGAATACCCATCACGTCGAAATAGCCATCGCCCATAAAGTAGAGGTTGGCAACATTCATGTACTGTCGCTCGTCGTCGGGCAGGAAGATGTTGTCGCCACTCTGATGGGTGGTCAGCATTTCGCTGGAAGCAGTCACGCCCTTGACCACTGACAACTTGCGCAGTTCATCGACCACCAGCTGACGCTCTTGGGCTGAGAGGTCGTTGCCGTCAATCACTCCCAACGTTGAATAGTCGTAGCCCGGATTGTCGTTCACCATCAGCTGATACTGCCGACCTACCACTGTCAATAGCACGATGAGGAATGTTGCCGAGGCAAACTGCAAGCCCAAGAGCAGTAGTTTCCAAAGGCGGTGGCTCTGGCTGTAGTTCTTGAAAGCGGCAGCCACAGGGATATGGGTGTAAATCCAGCTTGGCACCAATCCCGTGATGAGCAGCACCACAAGGCTGGTCAGCACAATCATCCACACGTTGTTGCCAGCCAAGAGAAGCACGTCCAACGGCGCACCCGTGGTTTGCTCAACGATGTTTTTCGCCACAAAGAGCAGTCCTGCTGCCAAAGCTAACGACAATAGCAGATGCAGCACACTCTCCGACAGGACTTGGGCATAGAGGTTGTGGTTTTCCGCTCCATAGTATTTGCGGACAGCCATTTCACGGGCACGACGACTGATGCCACCCACAACCAACAGCAGATAGTTCATGACGGCACAGCCGATAAGCACCGTTGCCAACAACGACAATATCCATGTCATTCGTCGGGTGTTTTCGTCTTTCGCATGGTAGTCCAAGAGTGGTTGCAAGAAGAATTCCAATTTCACACCTGCCTTCTTCATTTCTTCCTCAGGTATGTTTTCACTCTCCATCTTTCGGAGTTGTGGTTTCAAGTCGTCGGGCGTTGTGCCTTTGACAAGTCGGACATAACTTTGATAGCGGTCGTTGCCTACCCAGTTTTCCGTTCCGTCCCACATAATTTGCTTTATCGTGGGCAACGACACCATGATTTCCAGACCGTTGAGCTTGGAGTTCAAGGGAATATCCTCATACACCCCGCCAATCGTCAGTGTCCATCCGTCATGTTTCTTATAGTAAATCTTCTTGCCAACGACATCGCCACCTAATTTTTCCGCCAGCGACTGAGACACCATGCAGTATTGCATCTGACTGAGAGCCTGCTTAGGATTGCCGGCAATGATGCGAAAAGGAAACACATCGAAGAAACAACTGTCCACTAAGGCAACATTGGCACGCATACGTTCATCGTCGTCAGTCACCACGAGTGCCATTTCCATAATCCACGTATAGCGAGTGGCCGCCTCCACCTGTGGGCAATAGCGCTTTATGCCGGGGGCTACGGCTCCTGCCGTCTGCGGAAATTGTTTATACTCGCCATCTACGATAGTACTCTCACAGACCATATAGATGCGGTCGCTTTCTGGGAAAAAGTCGTCCCACGACTGCTCCAGCCCCACCTTTCCTATCAGCACTACACCGGCAGCCAAGCCTATGGCAAGACAGAGTATCTTCGTCCAGTTGTGCTGACCGCGCTGGTTTAAGTTCCTTATGGCGTGTATCATAATACAAAGTTTTCCTTATCCACAATCATACCGTCGAGCATGTTGATGACACGGGTGGCAGAGCCGGCATCGCGCTGCGAGTGCGTCACCATTACAATGGTAGTACCTTCGGCATGCAACTGTGACAGCAACCCCATTACCTCCTGTCCGTTTTTCGAGTCAAGGTTACCCGTAGGCTCGTCCGCCAATATGAGCTTCGGATTGCAGACGACGGCACGGGCTATTGCAACACGCTGCTGCTGTCCGCCCGACAACTGCTGCGGATAGTGGCGGGCACGGTGCGAGATTGCCATACGGCGCAGGATTTCCTCTACACGCTCCTGTCGCTCCTTTTTGGGAATGCCCAAGTATTTCAGAGGCAGCTCTACGTTCTGCTCCACGTTCAGTTCGTCAATAAGGTTGAAGCTCTGGAACACAAAGCCTATTTGCCCCTTGCGCACCTTGGTGCGCTGGCTCTCCTTGAGCGAGCCTACTTCCTGCCCGTCGAGCAGATATTGTCCGCTGGTGGGGTTGTCGAGCAGGCCCAAGATATTGAGCAGTGTCGACTTGCCGCAGCCCGAAGGTCCCATGATGGCTACGAACTCACCTTTCTTCACTTCAAACGATACGCCACCAAGGGCTACGGTTTCCACCTCTTCCGTGCGAAACACCTTTTGCAAATTCTCAATCTTAATCATAATATTATTTTTTTTATTTTGTTATTCATTCTTTATGCTATTCACAGGATTTTCATTTGCCGTGCGCCAGCACTGGGCAACCACGGTAATCATCGTTATCGTGCCTACTATGAGCAGAGCGAGTGGGAAAAGCCACCAATATATCGGCGTGCGCTCTGCAAAGCCCTGCAGCCACTGACTGCCTACGTAGTATGCCACTGGTGTTGCCACCACGAAGCTGATGAGCAGCAGCAACGCATAGTGTCGACAGAACATGAGCAGTATCTCCTGCGTCGATGAACCCATCACCTTGCGTATTCCAATCTCCTTGCGGCGATACTCCGTCTCGAACATCGTAAGGCAGAATACGCCAATCAGCGTGATGACGAGGCACACGGCAGCAAACCATAGTACTTGCTTCATAAAACGGAACTCATCTCGATAGAGCTGTTCCATCTGCTGGTCGAGAAACTTTGCTTCCACTTCCGTGGAGTTACTCATTTTTTGCAGCAGGTCGTTGATGCGCTGGCGCATTTGCACTTTATCTATATTTGCACCTACACGAATGTTTACTACTCCTAACTGGTCGCCCCAATCTTTTTTACTCTCGCCAAAGATGATAAAGGCAAGTGGTTTAGCTGTGCGGTCGACACGGGTTGAGCCGAAGCGGATATTTTCACATACTCCGACGACAGGCTCGCTATCTTTGATATATGGTTTGTCAATCTCAACCCAATCCCATTGCTTACGGGCTGCCTCGTTGATAATCATCACATCGCCGTCGTGTTCGTTGAAATCACGACCCTCCACCACCTTGATGCCAAAAGTGTTGAAATAGTGCCAGTCGACAGGCATGCAGAAGAATGATACCACATGATTATCACTGACACGCCCCCAATTCATATAAGTGTCATTGCTACCTAATACAAAGCGAGAGTAACTGACATCATCCACGCCAGGCAACTGCATCAATTCGGTACGCAATGCGTCTCTCTTCTCCTTCAGTTCTTTGGGCAAATAAGCATAGAGCAGTTCGTCCTTGTCGTAACCATAGTCACTGTTGTAGATATAGTGGCTCTGCAAATATAGAATGCTGATGTAGCTCGTCAGGAGCAGCGAGATAAACAGTTGCAGTCCAACTAACACCGTGCGCAGTTGTTTGCCTTTTGGCGTTAATCCGAAAGAGCCTTTCAATGCTAATGCAGGAGCAAAACTCGTGGCAAACCAAGCAGGATAAACGCCAGCCACCACACCAATCACGACTGCAAATACAAGTGTCAGCACCACTAACCACAGGTGATCGCCCAAGGCAAGGCTGCCTTGCAACAGTTCCGTCGGCTCTTGCGTCACGACATAAACCAAGCCGAGGGCAATGATGCAGGCTATCAGTGACAGAAGTACACTCTCTGCCACCAAGCCAAAGCGTAGGCTTGTTATGCTTTCGCCTAACACCCGGCGAGTGTTTATGCCCTTGATACGCATCGGACTTTCGGCAAGGATAAAGTTAAGAAAATTGATGAGTGCAATCAATAATATCAGCACGCAAGCCAAACGAAGCACAAGGAATACAGAGGGATTGCCCTTATCCATATTAGCATCTACACCAGAGAAATATGTTTCTGAAATTGGTCTCAAACGGTAGTTGAGATCACCAAAAGCCTCTTTGAATTGTCGGTCGAACTCGTTTTTATTTTCTTCGTCATTCAAGTCGTAGCCATTCTGCCCTGCTGATTCCATCATTTGCTTGTAAAGTGTCTTGCGCATCTGTTCAGCAAAATCTTTGAACACTGTCTCACTGTCTATTCCCTCATGCAACAGGATATACCCCAGATAACTCCACTCGCTTGGACTGTCTATATCTTGTTCTCCCATATCCACATATGCATAGTTTTTCATAGAGCAATTCTCTGGAAAGTCTTCATAGACACCATGTATCTTGAGGCTATCCGTACCAGACCATACATAACGACCAGCAACGTTTTCCTGCCTAAAAAGTTTCCTTGCCAAAGATGCAGGGATAATGACACAGGTTTTCTCCATTCCCTCTTGGAACTCCAATTCTCCGTCGATACACTTTCGCTGCATGGCACCAAAGGGAGTGTGAGTGCATAATACCCCATTTGCCTTTATCGCGGTTTCGCCCACATGCAGTTCGATTTCCTCAGAGTAGCTGGCAATAAGTGTCATGCCATCCACTTGTGGCATCTTTGCAATTAATTCCAAGGTTGGACGACAACTGTGTGTTCCCCAGTTAGAATCGGTAGTCATCATCGACTCCACACGATAGATGCGCTTGTAGTTGGCGATGCCACAATTATAACTTTGCATATAGTCTACCTGTGTTGCAAAGAGATAGAAGGCTGCAAATGCTACAATCAGTCCTATCACATTCAGCGCAGTGGCAGCCTTGAACCGACGCGCCATATAAATCATTCCTTTTACGATATTCATGGTTACTTTACTTCTTTAACATACATAATCACTAATAACTGAACACTAATCACTAATCACCAGTACCTCGTTATCCTTGAAAGCCTCATAGCCGCTGGTGACAACGCGCTCGCCCGGCTCTAAACCCTCCAGCACCTCATAGTACTGCGGATTCTGCCTTCCGATGCGAATATTACGGCGGTATGCCTTCGTTCCGCTCTTGTCGAGCACGAAAATCCATTGTCCGCCCGTGGTCTGAAAGAACGTGCCACGGGGAATGATGACAGCCTGCTCTGGCTGCCCTAATTCAAGGTCGAGATAGTATGTCTGTCCGCTGCGTATCTGTTCTGGACGCTCTCCACGGAATACGAAGTCGCAGCGGAACTTGCCTGCGCGCACCTCTGGATATACCTTGCGCACTTGCAACTGATATTTCTTGTCGCCTCGGTTGTAAGTGGCGGTGAGCCCCTGACGCACACGGTCTATATAGTGCTCGTCTATCTCAGCCTGCACCTTGAAGTCGCTGAGGTCGTTCAGCTGTCCAATCTTCTGCCCAGCCTGAATGCTCTGCCCCAATTCAACATCAAGCAGTCCGAGCTCGCCGTCTATGGCGGAGCACACCTCCAGCTTGTCCTTGCGCTGACGCACAAGCACCACATTCTTGCGCATGTTTTCGAGGTTGTCCTCCATCTGGTCCATCTGCACCGTGCGGTAGATGCTGTCCTGCTGTAGCCTGCGACCCACCAATGAACGTTTCTTCTGCGACAGCAGATAGTCCTCCTGCGATTGCAGGTATTCTTCCTTGCTGATTAGTTTCTCGGCATATAGTCGCTTATTTTGCTCATAGGTGCGCTGCTTGCGCTGGGTGTCCATTTCGAGTTGTGCCTGCTCTGTCTGGTTGTTAAGCCTGTCCTGCTGCATGGCAACTTGGGTATTTCGCAGCAGGTTTTGCTTCTCTGCCAGTTCCGCCTCGGCATTGAGGATTTGCAGGTCGAGGGCAGAGTTGGACAGGCGCACTATTACGTCGCCCTTCTTCACGGTGCTGCCCTCCTCGACAACCTTCTCTGTCACTATGCCGCCTTCCTCGGGCGAAATCTGCACCACCTGAATGGGCATCACCTGACCGTTGGTGCGCACATAGTCTTTGAACTCGGCGCGTTCCACCTTGCTCAGCGTCACGTCGTCGGCATTGATGCGCAGCGTGGAGGCATGATTGCCAAATACGAGCCAGGCCACCAGCAGTACAAACAGCACTGCACCTACGGCATAGATTCCGTGCTTGCGCCACTGGAACCCTTTTTTCTTCTCAATTACTCTGTCCATATTGTTTCTCCGTTATAGTATCTTACTAATTCTTGTTTCAGCATTGCCATGAGTCGGCATTGCAGCAGCGTGGCTTTCGACTGCAGCAGCAGCGTGGCTGAGGTGTGCAGGTCTATGGCGGTAGACAGCCCCTCCTCGTATTGACGGCGTGTCAGCTGGTAGGCAAGGCTGTCTGCCTCCACCTTCTTCTTCATCTGCACTGTCTGCTTGCGGTAGGCGTTCAGGTCCTGCCATGCCTCGCGGTTAAGTTTGTCTAATTCAAGGCGTTTCTCCTCGTATGCCTCTTGGGCTATGCGGTAGTTGTTCTTCGCACGGCGTATGCTCGTCAACTTTTGCAGGCGGCTGAATATGGGAATGCTCAATGTAGCCGAGACATATTCGCCGAGGTTGTTCTTTATCTGCTCGTTGAAGTCAATGGCGGTTTTTGTGTGCAAAGTCTTGTAGTAAGTGGTGCTCATGCCTGCACTCATGGAGAGCGTGGGAAACAGTGAGCCTTGCTCCTGCCGCCATTCGTGAAGCCTCATCTGCATGGAGTGGAAACTTTGCAATAGGGCAGGGTGGCTGTCCTCTGCATAGGCATGGACGACATCAGGCTCTTCCGCCCCTGTGTCGGCAACCCTGCTGACTACGGCAAGACTGTCGGCAAGCGGATAACGCATTTCTTTCTTCAGCTCCAGCATGGCAGATGCCAACAGGTTTTGCTGTCGTGTCAGTTCGTATTCCGCCTCTGCCTGCTGTGCCTCTATCTGCGCGAGGTCAGCCTGACTCTTACGTCCCACTTCAACCATCACTTTAGTCTGTTGCAGCAGCATATCCGTCTCTCGCTGTTTCTCCTCTGCCATTGCCACCGTTCCCTCGTAGTAGGCAACGTTTATCCATGCCTGCAAGGTTGTGAGTGCCGTCTGGTCCTGCCGTTCACGCAGGGCATTGCGCCCCATCAGCACACTCGCCTTGGCAGCCTTCAGTGCGTGCAGGCGACTGAAGCCGTCGAACACCGCCAGCGATGCCTGCACCGAATAGCCGTTATAGAATGTACTTACGTCGGTGTAGCCGTTGGTCTCAGGGTCTATGGCACGTCCGAAGTTATATTGCACGCCCACACCTGCATCTACCCACGGCAGAAACTGTCCTACAGCACCCTGCCGTGAAGCCTCGTAGTTGTCGAGCTCCAATGCAGCCTGTCTCACTTGCGTGTTGTGCTCCACGGCGTATTGCATACATTGCCGTGCCGTCCATTCCGTCTGTGCAAAGACGGATATCGCGGCAGTCGTCAGGATTATAGTCAATGTTTTCCTCATATCTCGCGTTTTGTTATTTTCAGTGGCAAAGGTACGTTCTTTCCATTATCCGTGCAAGCATTTTAATCTTTCTGAATGATGAATGTCTAAAAATTAGACACAACATTGTATGAGAATTAGACATATTATTCGTAACTTTGCAGCCATGAAATACGGTACAATACTTATCGTAGACGACAATCCCTCGGTGCTTACGGCACTGCGCTATTGCTTGGAAACGACCTTTGAACGCATCGTAGCGTTGGAACGCCCCGACGACATAATGAAAAATATGGCGCAGGAGGCGGTGGACATTGTGTTGCTCGACATGAACTTTGCACCTGGCGTGAACAATGGGCAGGAAGGGCTGCTCTGGTTGCGTGCCATACGCAAGCATCATCCGCAGGTGCCCGTGGTGCTATTGACGGCATACGCCGATGTAAACCTTGCAGTAAAAGGATTAAAGACAGGGGCAGCCGACTTTATCGTAAAGCCTTGGGACAACGATGAGCTTGTGAGCAAACTGAAGAACGTGCTCGACATGCAGCGCGAGATAGTGACGCTCGACGAGGTGGAAGCCGGCCATATCCGACGCACCATAGACCACTGCCGTGGCAATCTCTCGAAGGCTGCCGAACTGCTTGGCATCACGCGCCAGACACTGTACAACAAGATGAAACGACTTTCCTGACCACCAGAAAACAATAAAGAAGATGGACTACGCGATTGTTGCCTTTATCATTATCATATTATTGGCAGTGGTGCTTGTAGTGCGCCACCAGCGTTCGCTTAAACTGCGTTCCCATCTTATGCGAGAGGCAATACGCAACCACGACTTCACCTTCCGTCTGCCCACCAAAGGATTGCTTCCCGGTGAACGTGCCATGCAAGAAACACTGAACCAACTGGGCGACACCATACATCAGCAGGTGAGTCAAAATGAAGTAGAGTCATGGGAACGGCTCACCCGTGTGCTCACCCATGAAATTATGAACGCCACTGCTCCTATATCCAGCATCAGCCAGTCGCTGCTCAACAGGGGTGACGTAAAAGGCACGCCGCTTGAAGACGGCATACGCGCCATTTACACCACATCGCGCCACCTTAACGCCTTTGTCGATTCATACCGCAAACTGTCGCAGCTGCAACCGCCCGTTATGGATAGTGTATATCTGGCAGACCATATCAAGGACATAACGTTATTATATCCCGAAATAGACTGGGATTGCTCTATCGCTGCCGACACCATAGTCGCTGCCGACCCCAATATGCTCCGCCAGATACTCATCAACCTTGTGAATAATGCGGTTGAGGCTGGAGCAAGGCGTATCTGCATCAACACCGAATCCAATAATCAAGGTCAAGTTATCCTCTATGTCAGCAACGACGGCGCTCCTATTCCTGCCGAAGCCATCAGCAGCATTTTTGTACCTTTCTTCACTACCAAGCGTACTGGCAACGGCATCGGTCTATCCCTATCTCGCAGAATGATGATACAACAAGGAGGCAGCCTTAATCTGGAAAATGTTCCCCAGTGTGGATATCACACAACATTCTCTATTATTTTGTCTTGCATTTGAATATGGAATAACCATATAACTTAACCAGCCCAACAAAGCTGATTGGTTATGAATAATACATTCCAATATTGCGAACTGGCATCTAATTATTTTTTTCATAACTTTATTGCATAAAACAACTACGTTTACATTATTTTTTCGTAACTTTGCACCCGTTCCTATTATTATAAATCGGAACATGAGAGAATAAATAAAGATGTATAACCAAACAAGACAAAATATGATATAGATGTTTAACATTGACATTTGAATAAAGAGGAAGTGTTTGCTTCTACTTGGGGTACTCCACAAATCGCCAAATTTTGAATGTACCAATCGACAGTGGAAAGCGAATGCTTACGCCTTTAATGGTGTGGGCTTCGCTGTTGTATTGGTACAGGTGTTTGGCGATACCTTGGAGTAGCAACAGGTTGATTCACACCTTTCTTTTTGCCGAGTGTCGCAAAAATAATTATTTATAAAAATCCATATTAATCTTTAAAACAAAACAAAATGAAAAAGTTATTTTTTATGACGCTTGTTACCATATTTATGGTAATGGTGTCTTGTGAGACTATGGCACAATCAAATCTCAAAGTACCAAAAGTTATAAAATTTGTGTATGTAAAAGACGGGGTGAACATTCGTAAAGCACCCAGCATACAGAGTCCACGATTTGTAATAAAATCCACAGATGATAGATATATATACAAATGGGAAGAGCCGAGTGATGATAAATCCAAAATTAAACCTGTAACATATCGGAACTCTCGATTTCTGCCAGTGATAGGCGAAACATCGGAATGGTATCATGTCCTTTGGGGAGGTCAATATCCTTATGGAATAAATTATGAAAAAATCACATTGGCTTATGTATCCAAAAAGGTTTGTAAAGTTTACCAGAAAAGGGCGATAGACGAGTCCTATATCATGGGACGTGATCATCGTCAGAATCAAAAACCTGGCATCCAAGGATATTACGACGATAACGAATTCTATATCCGAACAACAGGAAAATACAAAAATTATTGCATAATACATGGTTGGCTTCAAGGTCCCTTTTCCTTGCAAACGTATATAGGAAAACTCGTTGATGGTGTTCTTGTCGGATATGATGTTAAGGATGCCATGCACGAATTGGGTTTTCCTGCACTTGCAGATTTGCCTGATAGGCAAATTGACAAAATCCTTGAATATGATAATGCCAAAAATAATCCATGTTATGTATATGGCTTGCCAGGATCAGCAGAGGCTCGTGAAGGTCTCATTCCTGGAGAAGGCATTTTCACACTCTATCTTGATATTGACAACTATGAAGGACCAACTTATTAAGGTATGATATTATATGAAAAAGAAAATTCTATTATTATTGGTTGCAATTATCAAAATGTTATCACTGTGTATGGCACAAGTGTACAATGATCGTGACGCACTCATTGGTACTTGGAAAATGGCAAGTGTTTTTTCTTGTATAGATGGCAAGAAAGATTTTGTAGAAACGGACGGAAGTATGCTTTACATCTTCAATAAAGACGGCACTATGCTTTATACTACAAACGACTACAAAATTGCAAAAGCAAAATGGACATTGAAAGACAAAGAGCTGCATATCGTAGGGATCGACAAAGTGAATGATCCTGAAGGTTGTGATGATACATTTTCTATAATAATGATAACCTCTCAAAAATTAGAACTTAAAGCGAGTGACGATAATGGGAATTATATATATGTAACTTATCATAAAAGCAAAGGAAATCTAAAACCTATTAGCGGTACGATAAAGAAAACACGATAATATATTCGGAACTATGAAAAAAGAAAAAACGTTTATCTTAATGTCCATTCTTACATTTCTGTTTGCGGCCTGCACAGAAGATGTTCCAATGTCGGTAAACATTGATGCAGGACAGTTTGAATTGGGAGGTAAGACTGCAAATGTTGTTCATTCTGTCACGGATTCTATTGTTTTTGTGCGTGACTCTGTCGCAGATGAAAAGCATGACACCTTATATAATATAAGAACTTCGATAACGCTTGTCCTTGATAGCGTATATTACACAGACCAGTTGGAAGAGAAGCTGGAATTGCAGATTTGTTCTGACAACGGAAACTTGCTGTCCACACTGACACCTGCAGACAGCCTTATAGAAGATTCGCTGATTGTATATCTTCAAAAAAAGCCAGGACAAAGCTTTGAAATGGCGTTTGAGGGGGAAATAGGACGCAAAGCCTTTCTGAAAATGAAAGATGGCGCAAAGGTGTCACTGAATGGCTTTTCGTTTGTGTATGCCGACCCGAAGATGACAAAGAAGTTGAGCCTTTATGAGGAGTATATAAAAGGAATGAGAAAATGGAGCAAGGATGCCCAGCAATATCAGCGTTCTGTTACGAATGGCATAAATGCTCTTGGCGGAGGCTTTATCTATATGCTTGTGATAAGACGGCTAATGGACGAAAGTTACAAATTGGATGCCCAACTTGCCAAGCAAAAGGATAAAATGACGGCAAAACAGCTCGAATGTTATCAAGCCTGCCATAAGGAGTTACTCTCCTATGGTCCAAAGACTTGGATTTAAGAATATATAAAAAAAGTTTATTAATAAAGATTCATAAGTTATGATAGATTGGTTGAAAGACATAATGACAGATTCCCCGATACCTCTTTGGGGATGGGTGATAATTAATATTGTATTCTGGGGATTGGTACTCCGGTTTGCTTTAAAACTGTTGAAAATGGCATTGACATTCTTTTTGCCGTATTGGGTTGACTAAAATAAATAAGGTATAGTTATGGATAGTATATTTTATGAGTTTATGCCCATAGACGAGACCGGGCGGGTTAATGTCAGTGCCTATGTCTCGCGTATGGAGATGGGGAATGATATAGTGTGGTTGCCTGTAGTAATAGGGATAGGCATTTTTATAATGTGGTTTATATGCAAATTTGTCAGACGACTGCACGGAAGCTATTGGTACAGTGACAATAACTTGTTAAGGGGATATCCGCGTTTAATGAATACAATACTTGTTATAGCAACAAACTTGTTCATAATCTTTTATGTCGTTTCCGAAGGACCTGCTGCTTTATGGTTTCTGCTTCCTGATGTGTATGACAGTTGGACACCGACCGTCATCGGAGGCATTGTTTATATATATGCGCTTATCAGCCTACTGGTTGGTTTCTTGAAAACAATGGACGATTATGGGGCTGAGGATGATGAACGGATAGACTGCTTTTTAGGATTGTTTACGTTAGCAATAGGACTCATTGCTGTCTTCATCTGTATGGTGGCAAAGCAGGAATATATGAAATCCGTATTGATTGTATTGGGAGTATTCCAGATAGTCCAACTTGCTTTGATTTTTAAAAAGGCTTTGCCCGGCGGTGTATTAAATGCACTTGTTGCCTGCGTCACTTATATTGTCTGTTCTATTGGTTTGATTCTGTATGCAGCTCCGTTCGTTTTCCTGCTTCTCGGTCTTGCCGCTGCGCTGTTCGTCCTTTCCTTTGCCTTGAAACTATGGCTGTCTACGGACAGCCGTTCATATGCCCTGTCGCAAGATTCCGTGCCTGTGCAGGAAGAATCTGCATCTGCAGAAGAATATGACGTAATATTAAAGGAGGAAGGTAGGTTAGGCGAATTAAAAGGAAAAACCCAAGGAGACGGAAAGATTAAAGACGAAGAAGGTCATTATTGGAGGAAAGACGGGAGTGACGGATCGTTTATAAAAATTGATTAAACAAAAAGATTTATGAAAAAGGTTTTTATTACAATATTAGGCATTGCTGTATTGATAGTGGCAGGATGCCAAAAGGAAAAAGAAATTACCGTACCTTTGTCTATGCAAATTGACGCAGGCAAAGTTGAGATAATTGGCTCAACGGCTGAAGTCGTGAAGGCTGATACGGCACAACTGATTTTATTTCGTGACAGTGTGACAAACGAGGAAACAGACACTGTGTATAATATACATACAAGTCTACGTTTGCTGCTTGACAAGACATTTGAGGCAGACAAAATGGAAGATACTCTACAATTGGAATTCATTAATGATACAGGTGCGAGCCTTGTCACATTAGCATCTGCCGATAGTATACTTGCTGATAGTCTTGTGGCTTTCCTAAACAAGAAACCCAATGAAAGCATTGAGATTGAGTTTGCAGGACAGATAGAAAAGAGTAAATTCCTTCAACTATCGAATGTCGTAAAAGTTGTACTTCGGAATTTCTCATTTCATCTTGATCCAGAAGCAGGATTCAAAAAAATTTTAGTACCTAAATTCCTGAAGTTTGTTTATGTAGACGACGATATTGTTATAAGGAAACAACCAACAATAAATAGTTTGATATTGGCATGCAATATAGATGGTTCGAAAAAATGGGAAAGTCTTGATAATAGCAATTATAATCCGATTAGAACGTTCCAAACAGTCCTTCCTGTTATAGAGGATTGTGGAGATTGGTATAAAGTATATTATAGTCATGGATATTATTACACAGGTAATGAATTAGATAGAGGAACAATAGCCTTTATTCCTAAAAATGTTTGTCGGGATGCAAAATTAGATAAACCCTTCAATTTCAATCCATCTTCAAAAACACGTAAATATAAAGATTATTTTATGGTATCAGAAAGTTATGGGGGTGACCGTGGATTCATTTTGGGAAAATATATTAGTGGAATGATTGTAGAGTTTGAACCCATAAGGGAAGAACCTACATATATAATGGAAGAAAACCTTACTGATGCCCAAATAGAGAAGCAGTTTCAGAACCATACAAATAAAGTTGCCATTATAACATTTAAAGTAGAAGGGTCTGCAAATGAAAGAAAAATAGTTGTAGATAAGTACAATGGTCCTATGAAAGAATTGTAATTATAATCAATATGTCTAATTTATGAATATCAAACAAATGAAAAAGCAATTTATTAAGAATAAAAATAGAGTGATAAATACATCTGTCATCTTTGTAATGATGGCTATGTTTACAGGGTGCAATAATAGTTCTGATTCTATCCCATACAATGAGATACACTATATGTCTTCTGATGGGAACATTGTCGAATATTGTACTATGGATGATCCAAACATAAAAGTCGTCAGCAACACATACGAGAACGGAAAGGGAATCATCAAGTTTAAAGACGATTTAAAAGAAATTGCAGGTGCTGCTTTTGGAGCGTATGCTGATACAAATAAAAGACTTGTTTCTGTAGATATTCCAGAGAGTGTAGTCTCTATTAGAAGCGGTGCTTTTATGTCTTGTACCAATTTATCTTCTGTAACAATACCAAATGGAGTAAAAGAAATATGGAATGATGCCTTTTCTGGTTGTACAGGTTTAACCTCTATAACAATACCGAATAGTGTTAAAAAGCTAAAAGGATGGTCGACTTTTAGTAATTGTACTAATTTGGTTTCTATACATCTCTCTGATAGTATTACTGAAATCCCAGATTTTACATTTACTGATTGTACCAGTCTATCGTCAATTGAAATTCCTGATGGTGTCACAAAAATTGGACAAGGTGCTTTTAGGGGCTGTAGTAGCTTAAGTTCAGTCGTTATTTCTAATAGTGTAACAGAGATTGACACAGAGTCTTTTCAAGATTGCAGTAGCCTAACTTCTATTATAATTCCTAATGGTGTGATAAAAATTGGACGCAACGTTTTTAATAGATGCAAAAGTTTAGAATCGGTAACAATAGGAAACAATGTAAAAGAAATAGGAGCTGGAGCTTTTTTCAATTGTGAAAAATTTACCGAAATGCATTTTCTTTGCACCACTCCTCCACAAGTGGATTGGTTCTTATTTCCTACAGACTTCAAAAAACCAACGCTCTATGTACCCCATGGATGTAAGGAAGTATATTCAAAGCATTGGTATTGGAAAGATTTCCTACGTATAATAGAAGAGTAAGAAACTATCTGTATTTAGGGAAATATTATATATAATCCCAATCCTTTGTTTAGTATGTAAAAACAAAGGATTGGGGATTTTAAACAATGTTTTTTGTATTCTAATTCTATAGCTTCATACAGATAGCAGGACTGGCATACGGATATCTACTATACGCATTAAAGCCAAGTATAGCCCGAAAGATTATGATAGAGAGCTAAGATAGTATATAATAAAGAAAAACACTTAGGTAAAAAGGGAAATGAACATAGGTACAAGCTGAAATGCTCTTGGGATTGTTTGGTTTTTGGCGTACGTGCGAATATCTTGCAGCGTACGGTGCAAGGTCTTGCGGCGCTCGGTGAAAAGCTTTGCAGCGGCCGCTGCAAGCATGTTTTCAGAAAGAATGTTTCTAAAACAGTAGAAACAGCCTGAAAGTTGTTTCTACTGCAAAAATACAACAAATAGAATGGAAAACAAAATAAATTAACTTTATTTATTTTTATTCCTGAGATGCTGCGTATTAAAAGATACATCATTTCAGCAAGCCAAACGTCTTACATGAGGAAGCTGTTTTAGCTATGCTTGCTTTATGCTGTTTTATGCGAGAAACTGCGGTATGTTGACGGGGCAAGATTCAGTTTTCCGGAAGCACGGAGCATCTTTCGCAAGGAGTTTACGAACTCCTGACTCTCTTGGAGCATGTTGAGATAGACGTATGTCACCGCCATCTTGTCGGTGTCGCCCTTCTGGAGCAGTTCGTATACGCCGCGGATATGGAACGACAGCTCATCTTTGAGGTCATTGCAGCGGCGGCGCAGTTCGTCAATTACCTCGGGACGGTTGTCTTCTATCGAGGCTTCCGAGTCAGTTATTACCTCCCTAATGGATTCACATAACGACTTGAATGTGCCGTGAAACTCCTCCGGCAGCGGACGGAAGTTGTTATCTACATGCTCCTTGCAGGCCTCGTTGACACGGCGCAGGTTATAGGTCATTGACATCGCCATGTTGTTGCTAAGGTGAAACCAAGTGCGTTTCTCCATGGCAATCTCCGGAGTGACGCGGCGCATGCAGAGCGTCAGCTTGCGGCGCTGCCCTTTCAATACGTCCTTTTCGGTAACAAGTGCCTTTTCCGAACGTGACAGCAGTTTCCTTTTTTCATTTATGAAGCCTTCGGTGATGTCCGAGAAACACTCGCCGGCGAAACTCAGGAACATCTTCTGCTTCTCGTTGATGTATATCTTTAACAGCGGCCATACCTCTGCGGGGTGCTCCGTTGTAAGAATGGTCTGGAAGAGAGTTTCGGCAGGCATGTTTTTCTCCTTGTTGTGGAAACGGATATTGCTCCTTATGAGCAACGTGATGGCTGCAACACCGCCTACAAGCATCACAGCCACACCGCCCATGTGCATCAGGCACACCACTATTCCTGCACCGATGAAGGCCACACCGGCAGTGATAAACCAACCGCCTATCACGGATATGACACCCGTGATGCGGAACACCGCACTCTCACGACCCCATGCACGGTCGACAAGCGACGTACCCATTGCAACCATGAACGTTACGAAGGTGGTTGACAATGGCAGTTTAAGGGATGTTCCCACGGCTATAAGCACACTGGCAAGCATAAGGTTGAGCGAGCCGCGCACAAGGTCGAAGGCTGCTCCGTCCTCTTCCTGCGTAATGCTGTTGTCCATGCGGCGGTTTACCCAGTTCTTGATAAATGAGGGCGTACGTTCGCTCACCCATGAATGGGCGTTGAGTGTAGCCCTGACGAGTGAGCGGCCTATGCGCGAAGAGCCAAACATCTCATCGCCCTGTGTCTTTGAACTAAGTCCGACCGTAGTCTGCGTAACCTGACGCGCCTTCTTCGATGTGGCGAGCGACACCACCATTATCATACCTGCACCGATGAGGAAATACAACGGCGTGTTTGCCGATCCTAAGAGGCTCACCATCATAAATCCCTGCGGATTGCCTCCGCCCGATGCGGTATAGTCCTGATATGAGGCAAATGCAGTAAGCGGAACGCCGATAAAGTTTACAAGGTCGTTGCCGGCAAACGCCATGGCAAGCGAGAACGTGCCGAGCAGCACCACCACCTTGAACACATTCACCCTGCACCAGTGGAGTATCTGCATAATCAGCGTGAACACCACGAGAGAGCCAAGGAGAATCAAAGCAGTATTTTCGTTTATCCATGCCTTGACGGCAGGAGTCATTATGGTAAGGTCCTTTATTCCCTTCAGGAGCATGAAATAGACTATAGCTGTGCTTGCCACGCCTCCGAACAGACCCACCTTCCATTTAAGGCGGCTCTTGTACTGAAAGGTGAATATCAGTCGTGACAGAAACTGAACTATCGTACCGAACACGAAGGCTATAGCCACCGAGAGGAATATACCTATTATCACCGACAGTGCCTTCTCGGTGTTGAGCAGGTCACCGATATGCAGACCACTGTCTGGTGCTGCAATCTTGAACAACGCCACCACGAAACTGGCACCGAGCAACTCAAACACTAACGAAACCGTAGTTGACGTGGGCATTCCAAGCGAGTTGAAGATATCGAGAATGATGATGTCCGTAACCATTGCCGCCATGAATATGGCTATTACATCATAGAATGATAGGTTTTCGGGATTGAAAATGCCGTGGCGGGCAATGTCCATCATGCCGTTGCTCATAGCAGCACCGATGAACACGCCGACGGCAGCCACCACTATCACCCTTTTGAAAGAAGATGCCTTTGAGCCTACCGCCGAAGTGAGGAAGTTGACGGCATCGTTGCTTACTCCCACCCATAAGTCAAATATGGCGAGGAAAAAAAGGAATACTATGATTCCGAGAAACAATGAATCCATAAAATGATAATTTTTGTTATTCTTTTAATGTTATTTCTTCATGCTTTGAAACGAGGCATACGCCTTGAGAGGTTAGAAGAGCACTATCAGTTCAGCCACCACCTTGTCGTTCCTTCCGTCGGGTGCGGCATAGCCTTTCTTGTAGAAATATTTCTGGTAGTTGAGCTGAATCTCACATTTAACGGGCTTATTTACAAATCCTAATGTAGAGCCTAAGGTAAGCCTTTTGCGGTTGGGATGGTCCTCCGACAGCCGTCCGTTTGTGACGATGCCGTTTGAATGGCTCGTGGAAGCATCGAAACGGGCTTGGAAACTAAGTCGGTTGAAGGTAGATTTTTCCAACGGTATTCCGTAGTCTACCCACACATTGTATGAATGGCAGTCGGGAAAGGGATTATCGGCATAATGCTCAAGAATGTATTCGGCTTCGGCGTTCAGCCCTCCCTTTGAGAAGGACACGCAGGCATCGACCATGTTCACCCTCACGGAATCGGGCTGAATGGTTTGCAGTCCGCCAGTGATTTTGAACGGACCTATGGGCACTTCCGCCTTTAATGCATAGTTGAGCGTCTTTGACCAGTGATTCTGGTCTGTAATGGTGTTGGGACTGAACACACCCAGCGTGATTACGGCAGGTATGCCCTTCTGGAATGTATATGCCGCCTGCACTCCGTCAGCACGTATGTTGTCGATGTCACGACCAATGAACGAGCGGTCTGCAAAGATATAGTTGCCAGGACCGCGGAACGGGTCTACACCGAACGGAATACGAAACTGACCTGCCTGTATTGCCACGCCGTTGCCCACATCGAATTTCCCGTATGCGTCGAGAAACTGAAACTGCCCTTGGTCGCAGAGGTCGGTACACACATAGTAACTCAGTTTCGGCATGAAACTGCCCCTAATCCATACACGGGAGTTTCTTACGGCAAAGCGGCTGCGACCGTCAACAGTCTGAATTTCATAGCGTGCACGCACCACTCCGCCCACCGTGGGGGCAGTCTGGGCATATGAGCCAAGTGCCATTACTCCTGCAAGCAAAAGGAATGTGCATCTTTTCGTAAATTGTCTGAAATGAAGTTGTAAATCCATAAAATGCTGTTTTTGTAACTTTCACGCTGCAAAATTAAGCATCTTATGTTAACGGATTATGAACTTTTTGTTACGTTTTTGTTAACTTTCAGGCGGAACGTATAGGTTAGACCTCCTGCGCTCTCCGCCGTGATGTCTCCGCCGTGAATAGCCACGGCATTGCGCACTATTGAAAGCCCAAGTCCTGTGCCGCCTGCCGCGCGCGACCTGCCTTTGTCCACACGATAGAAACGCTCGAATATGTGGGGAAGATGCTCCGAGGCTATGCCGCAGCCGTTGTCGCTTATGGTGAAATTGCCGTCCGTGTCGGCTGTAATCTTCATCTCGGTAGCACCGCTGTAGGCTATGGCATTGTCAATCAAGTTGCGGAATATAGATTCAAGCAGTATGCGGTTGCCGTATATTGTCAGCTTAGGAACGTTGAGCGAAATAGTCATGTCGGTCCTAAGCCGTTCCTCCTCAACTATTTCACAGATAAGTGCAGTAAGGTCTATATTCTCTTTCCTAATCAGTTTCGCCCCCTCGTCCATTCGGGTAATGGTTGCAACATCTTTGAGCAGCGCGTTAAGGCGACGGGCATTGACCCGTATCTTTTGCATAAACTCCTTCTTCTTGTCCGAGGCAAGTTCAGGGTGGTCGTCGAGCAAGTCGAGGCATAATAATATTGATGCCACGGGAGTTTTCAACTCATGGTTGATGTTGTTGGTAAGCTGCTTCTTCAGCCTTATCTTGTCCTGTTCAAGCATCAGCGCCTTGCGGTGCTGTTCGTCGCGCTGCACGTATAGTTGCACGATGTTGCTTGCTATGCTGCCGAGTTCGTCATTGGGGAAAGCCTCGTCGTTGTAAATCCTTTCTCCCCGTTCTGCCTTTTGCGCAAAACGGTGCAGTCGCGTGATGCTCTGCGAAATGGTATGTGTTGACAGGAACACGGCAAGGCTCATTACAAGTGTGAGTGCCGCCATGATCCACAGCAGTGAGCTGTCGGCTTTGAGGAAGTCCACCAAAGTGTGGGTGTAAGGTGCGGCAGAACGCACCACCATGCCGTTGCTCCCCAGTCGGGCAGAATAGAAATAGTTCACGTCGTCGCTTTCTGACAGTCGCTCTACGGCGTGTCCTGCCCCGTATGCCCTTGCAGTCTTTATTTCGGGGCGGTCGTTATGGTTGGTCGGTGGGAGTGCGGCATGCCTGTTATTGTCATACACCACATTGCCGTCCTTGTCAATCAACGTAACACGCAGTCCTTCTACTGGCACTCCTATCCTTGCCACAATGTCTTCTATATGCTGCCCTTGGCGTATGTCCTCGATAATACGGTCATTGTGCATCTGCAGGCGTGCATCGAGCAGCGAGGTCTTGAACTCCTTCTCTCTGTGATACTCCAACACCATGAACACCCCTACCAGCAGCCAGCATAGTGCCAGCACCGTGAGGAACACGCGCATCTGGAACGAAAGCCTAATCCTGCCAGCCATAACCATAGCCTGAACGTGAGATGATGTGCCTGCCGTAAGGCGATATCTTGTTGCGAAGTCTTGTGATATGCACGTCGACGGTGCGGTCGAACACCACGACATCTTCCGGCCATACCCTCTGCATTATTTCATCGCGTGTAAAAATACGCCCGACATTCTCGAGGAAAAGCGCGAGAATCTCAAACTCCTTTCTCGTCAGTCTTACCACGTTACCGTCAATGGTGCATACAAGCATCTGTCGGTCGCACACTATACCGTTCTGCTTTTTCCTGCCGGAAGTGCGCCGCAGTACGGCCTCTATCCTTGCCATAACGTTCTTTATTGAGAATGGCTTTACGATATAGTCGTCTGCTCCGAGTTGCAGACCGGCAACCATGTCGTCGTCCTTGTCTTTCGCCGTGAGAAATATTATGGGAATGTCTGCCGTGGCAGGATTCTCTTTCAGTATGGCGGCGAGTTCAATGCCGCTCATCTTTTCCATCATTATGTCGAGCAGTATAAGGTCGTAGCCAACGATATCATGCTCCAGTGCGTTCTCGGCGCTGACGGCGGTGTCAACCGTATAACCCTCTTGCTCCAAATAGGTGCTCAGTCCTTCCCTGAGGGTTTCCTCATCGTCAACGACTAACAATCTTGTTTTAGACATACGTTGCAAAGATAGGCATTTATTTTCAATTTCCCCAAACTTTTATCAATAATTTCCATTTGTGTGTCGATTAATAAATAATGTTATTTTTGTTTTCACGCTGCAAAATTAAGCATTATATATTAAATGAACGGTAAACTTTATGTTACGTTTTTATTAAGTTTTAAATGGAACGTGCAAATGCATTTGAAAACGTTAATAGGAAAAGACATAAAACAAAAAATAAGATGATGAAAGAATATTCTCATCATCTTATTTCCCATTATGGCAGTATCTTTGTGATTCTCGTTGTTTTTGCTTAATATTCGTCTTCGTTGAACAAAATTATACTATACTGATTCTCAAAATGTTGTATTACAATTTTTCTTCTTTTGATCATAATATTTGGTTTTAAAAGTCCGTAAAAGGCAATTCTATTCAGTTTCGCCCAAAATACAATGAGTCCCATTATTGCACGCATTGTTAAGAGGCATGGCAGAAACTCTTGTTGCAAAGGTAGAACTTTATTTTGTAAAACAGAAAAACAACACACTTAGCACAATAGCAAAACACGCAAGCCAGAAGGAAATCACTGAAGTTGAAAGAGAAAAGCGATTATTCACACGTTCACCCATAATGGCAACACTCTGTGTGATATTTTCTATGTTAAATTCCCTCCGCCTTGCCTCTTTTATGTCTTTCTGTACTCTGGTTTTTTCTTCAGGTGAAGCATCTGGAGCACTTTCGACTTTTACAAACCTATTATAATATGAATTTAAGAGTGTATTGCAATATGTTTTATCACCTTTTATTGTTGTTGCTATTTGGTAAAATGGTCCATGCTTTCCTTTCCCAAACATAAGTTGCATATATACAACCCAACGCTTTTTCAAAATTAGCTGGTCATATAAGAGAGAGAGAAAATGAAAACTGTAAGTAAATTTTTTATCATATTCACATAGATAATGTCTTAAGGCTGCATTATTCTCTACTTTTATGTCAATATTCTCTGCCGTAACAAATGGCTTAATGATAGAATCCCCATCATCCAAAGCATGATAGTTATGACGATGATAAAATTCTTTCATATGATTATATATATCGCAGGGAAATACTGCACTTCCATCATCCTTTATTCTAATAAGCATATTGCCTTCATCAGGAATGTCAAAACTATATTTGAACAATCCATTATGGCTATGCTCTTCGTATCTCAAAATAAAATTACCATCTTGAATGTCTTGTTTCTTTTCTTTATCTTTAAAAGTAAATACTTCAAAATCCTTTTGTGCATTGATACTTATCTGCGCATAAAGACATAAATCATCTTGGGCTAAACTTTCAACAGGTAACCCATCTGATATCTCAAAAATATCGGTTTGTTGTTTATACAGCCAATTAAAATCAGTGTGAACAACAGACGGCATCCACAACACGACATAAAAAGTCCTCATTTGTGAAAGATATATATTATTTTAATCGGAAGAAAGCCCACCAACCAAACATCTCTTTAAAGTAACTATCGGCAAGTTTCGTCTTTCTCCACGTCTCATGTTTTAAGGTATGCCCCTTTGTTATAAAACCAACAGATTCAAACATAGCAAGGTCATTGGAACCAACGACATCCCTTAAATCTGTCAAATAACCTTTCCCTGTCTTGCAGACATAACCCAAATGGGTTCTCAAATTACTCTCTACTCCCATTCCCTTATTCTATAATTGTGACTTCTTATAGGCTCATAAGACTATATTTTGTGCAAAATTAATAAAAAAATTAAGAATCTCCAAGAAATAGTTGTCTTTTTTGTAATTTCAGAGTGATTTATGAGAAATAGGGATAGCATTTTTAGAGCAATGACAAGAATAGCGACTGAAAGAATTTGCATCTATAAAATCATCTTTTATATGAGAAAAATACTATGGAAAGAAAAATTCCCTTACTAATGCAAAGGCTTTATATTTGTTTTCTAATGAAGATGAATACCATCTTTGGCCATAAGTCTACACTAAGTCTCAGATAAGTCTCGGCTAAGTCTCAATTAAGTCTTCCAACTATGAACGATAAGATTACTAAAGTCTATAAGACTATCATATTTGCTAATAGTTGCAGAAATTCAGAGTTATAATCTTGCTATACTTTAATGTGTCAAAAATAACTGTTATCTTCGCATATAAAGTGTAATATTTAAAGACTTATATATGGATATAGTTATATTTGGACGCGTATCAACAATGATACAAGACTATGACAGACAAGTAAATGAACTGACGGCTATCTGCAAGCAGAAAGGCTGGAATGTCTGCGCCGTATTCACGGAAAAGATTAGTGGAGCAAAGAAAAATGTAGAGCGCAAAGAACTAAACAATATGGTTGCCTATATCAAAGAACGCCATATTGATAAAGTCCTGGTTACGGAACTTAGCCGTTTGGGACGCGACACTTTGCAAATCTTGCAGGTTATAGAGATGCTGAACAGTCTCAAAGTCTCATTGTACATTCAGAACTTTAGTATAGAGACACTGAACGATGACGGCGAAATAAATGCCATGTCTCAATTCCTTATAACGATTTTGGCTGAGATAGCCAGAATGGAAAGAAAGACTATCCGTGAATGAATGAGCAGTGGCTATAAAAATTTCAGGGAGCAAGGCG
>JAFLSE010000021.1 GCA_022511075.1 Prevotella sp. | reverse complement strand
GTGAAGGAATCGGAGCGCATGAAGAGTGAGTTTATCAAGCATATAAGCCACGAAATACGCACCCCGTTGAATGGTATTGTGGGATTTACGCAGGTTCTTGCCAATCCCAATGTACAACTTGACAGGGAAGGGCGCAAATCAATGTTGCAGGCAATAAATAAAAACACCGCCTCAATCATCAATATTGCCAACGACTTATTGGAAATGTCGCAAGGTGACAGTGCGTCGCGCTACAGCAAGAACGACAAGATTGCCATAAATGACCTTTGCCGAAGCATTATGGAAAAGGCGGAAGGAAATAACATTAAGAAACTGGAACTGATTTTCAAGACAAACTTGCCCCATGATTTTATCGTGCAGAGCAATGAAGAGGGTGTGGAGCGTGTCTTGCAACAGCTGATGGATAATGCCCTGAAGTTTACGGAAAAAGGTAGTGTTGAGCTTTCTGTTTCCAAAAGCAAAGATGGCAGCAAGTTAAAGTTTGCCATAACCGATACTGGTATTGGTATTCCGGAAGAGCGACAGGAACAGGTGTTCGAGCAGTTCTATAAGGTTGACAACTTTACGCAGGGACTCGGTATAGGATTGTCGGTGATACGCAAGATTGCCATATACCTGGGAGGTAATCTTGTCATAGACAAAGGCTATCACGACGGTACACGCATGGTGTTTACCCTTCCCGTGAAATAGCTGTTTGTCTATGCAGATAATCGTTTAGTGAGCCTCGAGCCAGTTATTGCCCCAGCCGCAGTCTGCGAGCAGGGGCACTTTTATTTCAAGCACGTTGCTCATTTCTTCCATTACTATGCGCTCCATAATCTGCTCCTCGCCGGGAGCAACGCTGAAGTTAAGTTCGTCGTGTACTTGCAGAATCATTTTAGATGCCACTTTTTCGCGCTTCATGCGCTCGAAAACATGCACCATTGCCACTTTTATTATATCGGCAGCAGTGCCTTGTATAGGGGCATTTATGGCGTTGCGCTCGGCAAACCCACGCACGGTGGCATTGGCACTGTTTATGTCGGCAAGATAGCGCCTCCTGCCGAATAGTGTCTCTACATATCCTTTTCGGCGTGCGCTTTCCTTTGCGTTCTCCATATAGTCTTTCACTTTGGGGAACGTTTCGAAATAGCCGTCAATGAGTTGTCTCGACTCCTCCCTGCTTATTTCTAATCGTTCGGCAAGTCCGAATACCGTTATGCCGTAGATGATGCCGAAATTGGCACGTTTTGCCTTTGTGCGTTCGTCGCGCTCCACTTCTGAGATGTCTTTTTTGTAGACTTTTGCGGCCGTGGCGGCGTGAATATCCTGTCCGCTTCTGAATGCCTCAATCATATTCTCATCGCCGCTCAGATGCGCCATTACACGCAGTTCTATCTGACTATAGTCTGCAGAGAAGAATTTGCATCCTTCTTCGGGTATGAAAGCCTTGCGTATCTCCTTGCCGTCCTCGCCTCTTACGGGTATGTTTTGCAGGTTTGGGTCGCTCGACGATAGGCGACCTGTGGCGGTTATCGCTTGGTTGAACGATGTATGAATGTGTCCTGTACGTGGGTTGATAAGTTTCGGCAACGCGTCTACGTATGTGCCTAATAGTTTTTTCAGTCCACGGTGCTCAAGAATATCTGCTACAATCTCGTGCTTTCCACGCAGCGTCTGCAGCACTTCCTCGCTTGTTATGAATTGCCCTGTCTTTGTCTTTTTCGGCTTTTCTATGATTTTCAGTTTTCCGAAAAGAATCTCGCCCACCTGCTTTGGTGATGCTATGTTGAAGTCCTCGCCTGCAAGTTCGTGAATGCGCTTTTCGAGTTCCTCCATGCGTTTTGTGAGCGTGTTCGATGTCTCTTTCAGCGAGTCGGTGTCTATGCGCACGCCGTTCATCTCCATTTCAGCAAGAACGTATATCAGCGGCATCTCGACATTGTAGAATAGGTCTTCGAGTCCGTATTCCTTCAGCTTCGGCTCGAGCACGTTTTTCAGCTTCAGTGTTATGTCCGCATCTTCGGCGGCATATTCATAGACAAGGGTAGGGGAGAGGTCGCGCATCGACTTCTGGTTCTTCCCCTTCGGGCCAATCAGTTCGTCAATGTGTATCGTCTTGTAGTTGAGTAGAGTTTTCGCCATATAGTCCATGTTGTGGCGCAGTTCGGGTTGAATGAGGTAGTGGGCAATCATGGTGTCCCATAGCTTTCCTTTCAGTTCCACTCCGTAGTTGTGCAACACCTCCAAGTCGTATTTTATGTTCTGCCCGACTTTTACAATATTTTCGTCCTCATATAGCGGTTTAAATATATTAACTATTTTTTGTGCTTCTTCACGATTCTCTGGAACTGGTACATAAAACGCCTCATTTTCCTTGATTGCGAAGCTCAAACCCACTAATTCTGCATCTATTGTGTTGGTACTTGTGGTTTCCGTGTCTAAAACGAGAATTTTCGATGTGTAAAAATAGTCGAAAATTCTTCGCATATCCTCTTCTTTTTCAATGAGTTGGTAGTCGTGAGGTACTGTTTTAAGGCTAAAATCCAGCGATTTTTCTTCATCAACCGTCCCGTTGGTCGCAAATTCTGCAAATAAATCGAGTTGCAAATTATCGTTTTTTGCGTTTTCTTTAGATTTATTAAAGAATTTGTTTGTGAGGGTCTTAAATTCTAATTCCGTGAAGATTCTGCGCAGTTCGTCTTCCGCTGGCTCTTCTTTTTTCAGTTCGTCAAGATTGAGTTCTATCGGCACGTCGGTTTTTATGGTTGCAAGGAATTTCGAGAATTTTATTTTCTCGCTGTTTTCCTCCACCTTCTTCTTCATCGCTCCTTTCAGTTTGTCGGTGCTCGCCAATAGTGTCTCAATGTTGCCAAACTCGTTGAGCAGTTTCACGGCTGTTTTCTCTCCCACGCCAGGACAACCAGGAATATTGTCTGAGGAGTCGCCCATCAGTCCCAGAAGGTCTATAACCTGTAGGGTGGAGGAGATACCGTATTTCTTCATCACCTCGTTGACACCCATTATTTCATACCCACCCCCATGGCGTGGTCGGTACATTCTCACGTTCTCCCTTACTAATTGTCCGTAATCCTTGTCTGGAGTCAGCATATAGGTGTCTATTCCTTGTGCGCCAGCCTTCGTTGCGAGAGTGCCAATCACATCGTCTGCCTCATAGCCCTGTACTTCGAGAATTGGTATTCTCATCGCCTGCAATATGTCTTTTATTATGGGGATGGATTTCCTTATGTCCTCGGGGCACGCCTCACGCTGTGCCTTGTATGCCTCGTATGCCTCGTGGCGGAATGTCAGTCCTGCAGGGTCAAAAGCCACGCCTATGTAGTCGGGCTTTTCTTTTTCGAGCACCTCGTGCAGTGTATTTACGAATCCAAGTATCGCGGAGGTATTAAGTCCTTTGGAGTTTACTCTTGGTGACTTAATGAAGGCATAGTACGACCTGTATATGAGTGCGTATGCGTCTAAAAGAAATAGTTTTTCCATTTATAATAGTTTTTTGTGTGTAAAATTACAAAAAAATTTTCATTATCGCAATTTTTTCACTAATTTTGCAACAAAATAGGCGAAATGGATTATCTCTCACTTATAAAACAGCCAATCATTAACGAGCTGGACGATTTCAATGAATTGTTCAGTAAGGCGTTGTCGCACACCGACGGTATGCTTTCGCAGGCTCTCGAGCATATTCGCAAGCGTACCGGTAAGCGCATGAGGCCTATCCTCATATTGCTTATGGCGCGCAACTACGGACTTGTTACTTCTGCCACGCAGAATGCGGCTGTGGGCTTGGAATTGCTGCACACGGCAAGTCTTGTTCACGACGACGTTGTTGATGAGAGTGGAGAGCGTCGTGGTCAGGCATCAGTTAATGCCACATATAACAACAAAGTGGCTGTGCTTGTGGGCGATTATCTTCTTTCCACTGCATTGCTGCACGTTTCGCTGACCGATAATCAAACTATTGTGCAATACCTTGCCGAATTAGGTAGGACACTTGCCAGCGGAGAGATTTTGCAGCTCTCCAATATCTCCAACCAAGACATATCTGAAGAAGTGTATTACGACGTTATAAGGCAAAAGACGGCTGCGCTTTTCGAGGCGTGCTGCGCCATTGGAGCATTGTCGTCGGGTGCTCCTGCAGAGGATATTGAGAAAGCCAAAAGGTTTGGGCAGAATCTTGGCGTGATGTTCCAGATAAAGGACGATATTTTTGATTATTTCAGTTCGTCAGAGGTGGGGAAGCCTACAGGAAACGATATGGCGGAAGGAAAGCTGACATTGCCCGTGATACACGCCCTTAATGCTGCAAACGACGATGAGATGTATGCCATTGCGCGCAAGGTAAAGGCTGGAAACGTTACGCAGGAAGAGATAGCAATGCTTGTAGAATTTACAAAGCAGGGTGGGGGAATAGAGTATGCCGAGCAGCGCATGAAAGAATTAAAGGCAGAGTGTATTGAATACATCTCTGCCAACTGTAATGAAGATGCCATAAGGTCATCGCTTATGGGTTATGTGGATTACGTTATACAGCGTAATTATTAGAAGAATTTTGTCTCTTCGCCAATCACTTCGCTTAATAAAAGGTTTGCCAACCGGCTCGTACCAAGACGCAGCCATTGGTTAGTAAGCCATTTTTCGCCCAGAATCTCTTTTACTATCGTGTAGTATATAATTGCATCCATGACGGTATTTAAGCCGCCAGCGGGCTTAAAACCTACCTGTATGCCTGTCTCATCATAGTATTCCTTGATGGCTTGACACATAACGTATGCTGCCTCTGGTGTTGCTGCCGGACTTTCCTTGCCTGTTGAGGTTTTGATATAGTCTGCTCCTGCATACATCGCAAGTATTGATGCTTTCTTTATGTTCTCGGCTGTTTTCAGGCAACCCGTCTCAAGAATCACTTTCAGTTTCCTTTCTCCGCACACCTGCTTCATCTCGCTTATCTCGTCGCACACGGTCTCGTAGTCTCCGCTCAGGAACTTGCCTACCGACATTACCATATCTATCTCCGTAGCGCCGTCTTTTATCGCCAATGCTGTCTCGGCTATCTTTACCTCCAAGAGTGCTTGTGATGATGGGAAACTGCCAGAAACGCAAGCTATCTCCACGCCTTCTACATCGAGTGTCTCCTTTACCACCTCTGCAAAACAGGGATATACGCATATCGTAGCAACATGGGGTAGGTCGGGATATGTGTTGTCGAATTTGTTCACGCGTTCCGTAAACGCCATCACACTCACATCACTGTCGGTGGTTTTCAGCGTTGTCAATTCCACGCTTCCCATAAGGAATTTCTTCACTTCCGTAGTGTCGTTCTCAGGCACTCTTTCGGCTATGATTCTCTTCACCGCCTCACGCACTTTTTCATCGCTTAGTTTGGTGTTGTACTTGCTGAGAATCTCATCGTACTTGCTCATTCTTTCTGCCATAAATTTATCTTGTTTTGGTTTTGTTTTTTCTATTTGTTTACGTTCTGCTAAACGTTGCTCATTCCTTGTTTTTCGTGTCCATACAAATAGTGACAGGACCGTCGTTCAGCAGTTCCACTTTCATGTCTGCGCCAAACTCTCCACGTCCTACTTCCTTGCCGAGTGCCTCGCTAAGTTTCTTGCAGAATTCCTCATACAGTGGTATTGATATGTCGTGTCCTGCCGCACGCAGCCACGATGGTCTGTTGCCCTTTTTGTATGAAGCAAATAGTGTGAATTGGCTTATCACGAGTATCTCGCCGTCAGCGTCGGTTATGGGTTTGTTCATCACGCCGTTCTCGTCGTCGAAAACACGCAGTGCCACCACTTTCCTCACTAACCAGTCAATATCCTCGCAGCTGTCCTCTGCACATATTCCGAGCAATATAAGGAAGCCTTTGCCTATTGCCGATTTTACGGTGTTGTTGATAGTTACCGATGCGTGCTGCACCCTTTGTATGACAATTCTCATTTTAGTGTTTTTAGTGCTGCAAAATTACAAAGTTTTTTTGGATTGGCAAAACAATCACAGACAAAAAATAACGCTCCGTTGATGGAGCATTGCTTGTTTATTGTTGGTCGTTGAAGTGATCGTACACGATTTTTGCCTTTGCTTTTCCTATAATCTCTTCCAATGTTTGCAGTTCTGCTTGTTTTATTTGCTTCACGTTTTTCAGCTTTTTCAGCAGCTCCTCTTTTGTTTTCGGACCTATTCCCTTTATGTTGTCAAGTTCCGAATGCAGTGCATGCTTCGAGCGCTTGTCCCTATGGAATGTTATGGCAAATCTGTGTACCTCGTCCTGTATGTGTGTAAGCAGTTTGAATAGTTCGCTATCCGTTTTCATTCCTATTGTCATTGCAGGAAAACCATAGAGCAGTTCGTTTGTCCTGTGCCTGTTGTCCTTTGCCAGTCCTGCTATCGGTATTTCAAGGTGTAGCTCGTCCTCTATCACCTCTCTTATCACTTCCATCTGTCCTTTTCCGCCGTCGGCAATGATGAGGTCGGGTAGGGGTTGTTGCTCTTCCATTAGCCTTGTGTACCTGCGCCTCACTACCTCTTTCATCGAGGCATAGTCGTCAGGTCCGCTCACGGTCTTTATATTGTATTTGCGGTAGTCTTTCTTGCTCGGCTTCATTTTCTTGAACACCACGCAGGCTGCCACTGCGTCCGTTCCGCTTATGTTTGAGTTGTCGAAGCATTCTATCTGATATGGCAGCTTCGGCAGTCGCAGGGCAGCCTGTATTTCTTTCATCAGTCTTACTGCTTTTTGCTCTGGATTGAGTTTCTCCGCCTGCTTCTGCGTGTCAAGCCTGTATTGCTTGCCGTTCATTATCGACAGGTCGAGCAGTGTTTTCTTGTCGCCTCTTTGTGGCACGGTTATAGTTACTCCTTCGAGTTCCGTTTCAAGGTTGATTGGCAGTATTATTTCCTTTGCTGTGCTTTTGAAGCGCTCCCTCATCTCTATCACTCCGAGTTGCAGAAGCTCTTCGTCGGTCTCTTCCAACTTTTTCTTATATTCAAACGTGAATGACTGGTTTATACTGCCGTTGCTTACGTGTATGTAATTTATGTATGCGGTCTTCTCGTCGCTTGTTATCGACACTACGTCCACGTTGTTTATCGTGTGGCTCACCACCTCGCTCTTTGTCACAAACTGGTCTATCAGCAGATATCTCCTTTTCAGTTCGTTTGCCTCCTCAAAGCGCAGCTCCTCTGCCATCTGCATCATCTCTGCCTTTATCTCGTTCAGTATCTGCCTTGTGTTGCCTTTCAGTATCTCCCTTGCTTGGCTTATGTTCTTGCGATACTCTTCTACCGACTGTTTTCCTACGCAGGGGGCATAGCAATTCTTTATGTGGTATTCAAGGCATACGCTGTGCTTCTTCTTGTCAAGGCTCTCCTGTGTTATCGGGAAACGGCAGGTCCTTGGGTGGTATAGTTTCTTTATGAGGTTGAGCATTGCGTGCATGCTGCTTACGTGTGAATAAGGGCCATAATACGTTCCAAACTTTTTGTTTATTGTCCTTGTGCTGAATATTCGTGGAAACAGCTCGTTTGTTATACAAATGCTCGGGTAGGTCTTGCCGTCCTTCAAGAGTACGTTGTATCGTGGATTGTATTTCTTGATGAGACTGTTTTCTAACAACAATGCATCTTCCTCGGTGTTTACCACGGTGTAAGAGATATCCCAAATCTTGCTTACAAGCACTTTTGTCTTGAAACGGTCTACCTCGGTATGAAAATAGGAAGAAACACGGCTTTTCAGATTCTTGGCTTTCCCTACATATATTATTGTGTGGTTTTCGTCATAATACTGATAACTGCCGGGTTTCTCCGGCAGCCTGCTTACTATACCTTTTAGGTATTCAAGCCTTTTCTCGTTCTCTTCCCTTGTCATATGATTAGTTGATGTTTCACGTGAAACAAATAAGAGCCTGCAATGCCATGACTCCTATTATTTGCGGCATTGCAGGCACGTTGTTTTTTACAGACTGATGAGTGTAGTCACTTCAGTCATTCCTTCAAAGATTTTCCTTCCGTGCAATCCTTCATCTGAAATCTCTATGATGAAGTTCACGTATGTTTTCTTTGGATTGAACTTGTTTACGAGGTCCAATGCTGCTTTCATCGTTCCGCCTGTGGCAAGCAGGTCGTCGTGCAGCAGCACCACGTCATCCTCGCTTATTGCGTCGCGGTGTATTTCGATCGTGTCCGTTCCATATTCCTTTTCGTAGCTTTCCTTGATCGTGTCTGCTGGCAGCTTTCCCGGCTTGCGGCACAACACTACTCCTGCATTTAACCTCACGGCCAATGCTGATGCAAGCAGAAATCCGCGGCTTTCTATGCCTACGATTTTTGTTATCCCCTTGTCCTTGTAAAGCTCATACAACTCGTCTACCATAATGCCCAGGCATTTCGGGCATTTGAAAAGAGTCGTAACATCGCGAAAGTTCACTCCCTTCTGTGGAAAGTCGGGAATGCATCGCAAGTTGTCCAAAAGTGTTTTGTTGTTCATTTTTAATTGTTTATCTAAAGTTTTATTCTTTCTTGTTTCACGTGAAACCTTAACAGGCTTCTGTGTATTTATCGCCCTAACAGCACCAATAGCACGTTTATGTCGCTTGGCGAAACTCCGGGAATCCTGCTTGCTTGCGCAAGGTTTTCAGGATTTATCGCTTCCAGCTTTTGGCGTGCCTCCGTTGATAGTTGTGCCATTTCACTATATTTGAAGTGCCCTTTTATTTTTATGTTTTCAAGGCGATGCATCTTTTCCGCAACAATGCGTTCTCTTTCGATGTAACCTTTATATTTTATTCTTATCTCGGCAGCCTCGGCTATTTCTTCCTTGCGGTTGGCTGGGTGGTTTATTGCCTCCTTTAACGAGGGCACAATCTCTGCGAGTGTTTCCATTGTCAACTGTGGGCGTGCGAGCAGGTCTATCAGCTTGCAACCTTCACGGAGTGGGGTAGTGCCAATCGCCTCAAGAGCACCATTTATGTCCTTTGGCTTTATCGACTTGTTCATGCAAAAACTCTCGATTTCTTCGATGGCTTGTTTCTTTTCCTTCCACCAGTCATATCTGTCGCGTTTTGCTAATCCCAATGCGTATGCCTTTTCAGTAAGTCGTGCGTCTGCATCGTCTTGGCGCAGCAGTATGCGGTATTCTGCCCTTGACGTGAACATCCTATATGGCTCGTCAACACCTTTTGTTACAAGGTCGTCTATCAGCACGCCAATGTACGATTCATCGCGCTTCATCACGAATGGCTCACCGCCTGTGCAGTATATGGCGGCATTCACTCCTGCCACCGTTCCCTGCCCTCCGGCTTCCTCATATCCTGTTGTGCCGTTCACCTGTCCTGCGAAGAACAATCCCGACACTTTCTTCGATTCCAACGAGTGTTTCAGTTGCGTGGGGTCAAAGAAGTCATATTCTATTGCATATCCTGGACGATATATCTCCACGTCTCTCAATGCAGGTATTTCCCTCAATGCTGCTATCTGCACATCCATTGGCAGGCTCGACGAGAAACCGTTTAGGTACATCTCGTTTGTGTCCTCTCCCTCTGGCTCGAGAAACAAAGGATGCTGCTCCTTGTCGGGAAACGTCACGAGCTTTGTCTCTATCGAAGGACAATAGCGTGGTCCTATGCTCTGTATCTGTCCGTTGTATAACGGCGAGTCTGCCAATCCTCCGCGCAGTGTGTCGTGCACATCCTTGTTGGTGTAGCATGTCCAGCATGGCAGTTGTTTCAGCACCCTGTGCGGTGCATAGAAACTGAACTGATGGAAATCGCTTTCTCCGTCCTGCCTCTCCATTTCATCGAAATGTACGGAGCGCATATCTATTCTTACGGGTGTTCCCGTTTTCATTCTTGCCGAGGTTATTCCGTGGCGTGTTATGCTTTCCGTGAAGTTGTGTACGGCAGGCTCGGCGCATCGTCCTCCAGCCACCATCTTGCGTCCTATGTGCATCAGTCCGTTCAGGAACGTGCCTGCGGTTATTACCACAGCTTTGGCTTTCAATTCTGCTCCCCAGATGGTCTTTACTCCGATGACTTCGGGCTTTTTCTTTCCATCTGCGGTTGTCTTGTACTCTACGAGCAACTCTTCTGCTTGGTCTTGCCAAATACTCAGGTTAGGTGTGTTGTCGAGCACCTTGCGCCATTCCCAGATAAACTTTTCACGGTCACACTGCGCTCTCGGACTCCACACGGCAGGCCCTTTGCTGCGGTTGAGCATGCGGAATTGTATTGCCGTTGCGTCAGTAACGCGCCCCATTTGTCCGCCAAGCGCGTCTATCTCTCGCACTATCTGTCCTTTGGCTATTCCTCCCACGGCAGGATTGCAGCTCATCTGGCCGATTTTGTTCATATCCATCGTTACAAGGCACGTCTTAGCCCCCATGTTCGCTGCGGCTGTTGCTGCCTCGCAACCAGCGTGTCCTCCGCCTATAATCAATACGTCATACTTGAAATCCATTGCCTTTTTCCTGTGCTTATGTCCTTTTCAGGTATTCGTATCCTATGCGGCAGCGCAGACAGTCACGTTTGTCGCAGTATTCCTTTTTCAGTTGTATCAGTGCCTGACTGTCTCCTGCCGAGCGTACAAGCAATCCGCAACTTTGCCACATTCTTGTTATGTAGTTGTTCTCTGGCTTCAGTTGTTCAAGCAGGTCGAAAGCCCTGTTGCAAAGTTCCTCATTCATCGTGTGTCTGCCGTATGCAAACATCATCGGAATGGCGGTGTTTATCATCAGCAGGTTTATCGACGACTGCGACAAGTTCTTCTGTGTTCTCGTACTTGTACTGCCGAAGGTATAGTGTGTCTCCCAATATGGAGTAACTTTTGTCTTTAGCGGTTCTTGCAGTTGTTCTATCGTGGTGCACTCTATGAGCCTGCTCAGGTTCAGGTTGCCTTCGTAGTACATGTTTGCCAACTGTGATATCCTTATGTGAGGAAAATTCTGTGGACGCATTCGGAGGAATCGCCATATTTTGGAGTCTACGGGTGTCATCGAGAACTTGTGTGCCAAATACTCATATTCACTCTTCAACTTTGCAAAATATCCGTCTTCATCGGCATCTTTCCTGTATCTTTCAGGAATTGTTTCTTCGTCGAGCAGTCCTGCCTGCCCCATAAATATTGCTTCTATCTGGAAAAGACTGTCCCTGTGGTGCATCACTGCACCGAGTGACAGGTTTTGTGCCCACATCTCGAATGCGTCGCCGTTTGTTCCGAAACCGTAGTTGCGTGCCAATGTAGTGAAAAAGGCTGCTTCATAATCACCGTTTTTCCTTTCCGCACGTTTCTCTATCGCCTTTGTTTTCTGCTCTAATCTTTCCGTTTGCAGCGAAGCCATCCACGAGTGCACCATAATGCTTGGCAGTTGTGGTATAATCCTGTAGCACGGAGGATATGCGTCCTCTTCCAACAGCTCTTCGTAGTTGTCTTTTACGTGTTTTGGCACTTGGAGCACCATCTGCGGCACCCATTCGCCCTTTGTCGTCTGCACCTCCTTGTCGGCAGTGCCCACAACGTGCAGTACCACATTGTCATACGCCGAGTCGTGGTCGTGTCCGTGCAGATGCCAGTCACTTGCCTTGTCGTGTATCTCCACGTTTCCAACCCATAGCGTGTCTTGTATCTTCAGTTTCGAGTTGAAAAAGTCTGGTCCGGAATCCTTGCTATTATGCTGCCCCGGGTCAATCACTTCTACAGCGCGACCATCAGTTGTCTCAAGTTGCTGCAACGGCAGTAACTTGTGTTTCCATACATAGTGAAGCAGCTTTTCCATCAGAGGCGTTTTGTTTTCGCGCTGCAAAATTACAAATAAAATATGGAAATATGATAAAGGTTGTAAAAAAAATGAGATTTTTATGCAATAAATGTGTATGTAGCGATATTAAATATGCAGTGAATATATGTATATATAGCCTCTTGTAATGATATTGCATACACTCCTACGGAGCGAAGGTCAACGCTCGTACGAACGAAGGCTAACGTTCCTATGGAGTAACGACCGACGTTCGTACGAGCGTTATTAAATATTTCTACGGAAACACTATACTATTTATATCTTCCCAATTTTCATTCTTTCCCACAGCCATTCTGGCAGTAGTTGCCAAAAGAACGTTAGCAGGCGGTAGCGCCAGTCGATGATTATTGTGCGCTTGCGTTTCTCTATTGCCGATACAATGCTTTCCGCCACTTGTACGGCATTCATTTTCATCGGGAAATTGCTGCCGCTAATCAGGGCTGTGTCTACGAAGCCGGGGCGAATGTCGGTAAACGATATGTTAAGGTGCTGCATTCGTGAAAGTTGTGCCAGTGCATCAATATAAATGTTCTGGAAACGCTTGGTGGCAGAGTAGGCAGGGGCGGCACCTAATCCTTTCGTTCCTGCGATTGAGCTTACTACTGCGATGTGTCCTCCGCCTTGTTTCCTGAAATATGCAAATGTCGCATCAACCATTCGCGTAAATCCTGTGGCGTTGGTTTCTACGGTTGCCAATTCCTTGTCGGGTGCAAGGGTTGGATTCTGCCATCCTATGCCCGAGCAGTGGAAATAGAGGTCTATTCCTCCCATTTCATCGATTAAAGTCTGCAACCGTTGCGGAGCGTCCTCGGTCGTTATGTCTATTGTTGCTGTGCTGTCGGCTATGCCTTCAAGTTTCATCTCTTCCAGCAGTGCCGTACGCCTTCCTGCCGCTCCGATGCTCCAGCCTCGCTTTGAGAGCAGTGCTGCCACCTCGCGACCTATGCCCGAGGTGGCTCCGATTATTATTGCTTTTTTCATACTGTTTAAAATAATAAGGCTATGCCCATTGACATTGGATATGCCTTCGGTGCGAAATTTGTATTCATTATTGGTGTAAGCGACGTTCTCATGAAAAAGGCGAATTGTGAATAGCCCCACTGCATCTCGAGGCTCACGCCTACTGGATTTAAGTTAATGTCGTTTGTCGGTGTAATCTTCCGCTTGTTTGTCTTTACCCGTGAATGTGCACTATATCTCCAATCAAATGATACTCCGAAGGTGAAGAAAAAATTGTGGCGGCCTAAAGTGTTTTGGAATTCGAAGAATAAGGGAAAGCGCATAGCCCAGTAGCTCAGATATGCGTATTTCAGTGTTTCGCCGTTGCCCAGTTCGTCTATCGGTCGCACGTTTACTATGCCTCCGTCATTGTAAAGGCCGTATCCTTCGTTGAATTGATGCCTTGCATACGTTGCCATCAAACCCGTTGATAGGCCAAACGTCTGCTGTCTGTTGAGTGGAATCCCTACGTTGAAGGTGCCTAATGTGATTTCATAGTTTCTCTCATCGGTTTGAAGGTTCATGCCGTTGGAGCGGTTAACTGCCATTAACCCTCTCAAGAGTGTTGAAGTACCAAACGATATGGCAGGAATATGCCCAACGAAACGGTGGTCGTTCTTTTTTGTCCACATGTTTGAGAGGAACGGCGACGTAACATATATCTTCGTCACCTCTTTGCCGTCTACGAAATTTGTTTCCTGTGCCTTCTTGTATTCGTCGCCGTCTTTCGTCATGACGGTTATATCCAGTCCGTTGTCGGTATCATTCACTACAATCTGCTTGTCGCCATACACGAACGTAGTGTCACTTTCTGTCTGTGCATGTCCCATCAAGGGCAGCATCATCAAAATCGTTGCCAGTTGCTTTTTCATAGATCATTGTATTTTTTTGTCCATTTTATCGTTGTTTCCTATTTGTTCTTGCCATAACACAGCACCATTATGTCCTCGGGCTTCAGCATGCCTTCTATGTATATCAGCGTGCCTTTGCCTTTTGCTCCCTTGCTGAACAATACGTAGCGGTTGATGCCTCGTCGTGCATCCATTTGGTAGTATCCGCTTGTTACCACGCCGTCTTCCACCACCTCGCGTATCTTCCTTGCCTGTTTCTTGTCCTCGGCTAACATTGCCTCTATCTCGGTGCCGTATCTGCTGTATGTCAGGCTCTTATATGTCTTCAGCTTGTAGCCTTTTATTTGCATGTCGTGCATCTCTACCATCTTGCATCCTTTCGAATGCCCGTATGTGGCAAATGCTTTTTCCACGCCTAATGCCGTTTGTGCACCAACCGTTAAAGTGCATATAATCGTCAATAGCAGTGTCAGTATCTTTTTCATATCCGTAGTTTTTATCTTGTACTTTGTCGTTTGCTTTATAAATCATCGAATGCCGCAAATGCGTCGTTATCGTTGTATGCCACATTTTGCAGTGCCGCTTCTGCTTCTGCTGCAATAAGGTGTTGATCGGTTACCATCTTTCCGTCAATTACGGCATAATCTTTCCCGTTACCATTATTTGTTGGAGCAGTTTGCGTTGTTGTAATTATCATTGTTATTGCAATACAAGCAGCGGCTGCAAGTATCGTTAACCGTGTTATCACTGCTTTCGAACTTCTGCGCTTACTGCTATTCACGACTTTATTGTCCATTTCATCGTCTGTAGCAGTATTCACACTCTCTTCTTCGACAAAAGAAAACAAAGCCTTGTACACTCGCCATTCCTCTGGAATATTCTCCTGCGGTTGTTCCTTGAAAAACAGCCTCAATGCCCTTTCTTCCGCATTGGATGTCAGTCCCTCGTCATATTTTTCTATTAGTTGTCTTACCTCTTCCCTTGTCATATCCTTTTGTCGTTTGAAAGTTTAACGAATTCTTCCCTTATCGTGCGCCTTGCCCTCGACAAGTTCTGTCTCAGTGCCTCTGGCGAGCATCCTGTTATGGATATTATCTCCTGCGCTTCATATCCTTCTATTTCCTTCATTCTGAAAATCTTTTGTTGCAGTGGCGGCAGCCTGTTCACTATCTGCCTTATCAGTTCCATGTCGCTGCGTGCCTCTGCTCTGTTGTCTTCGATGCCATGTTCCGCAGCCCGACTTGTGTTTGTGCGTATCTGCTGTTGTCGCCATTGGTCGTGTGCCTTGTTCTTCAACATTGTCATTGCCAATGCTGTAGGATTAGGATGATTTGCTACTTCCGTGCGTCTGTCCCACATCTTCAGCATTACCTCCTGCACCAAGTCCTCTGCTTGGCTGTCGTCGCCAGTCATCGACCGTGCCCTCGTTACCAACAGCTGCCTAATCGGCACTATATTTCGTTTAAATGCCTCTATATTCATTTTCTTACTCTCTATATTACTAACGAAAAACTTTCCGTTTTGTGACATTGAAAAGATTATTTTTTAGATCATTGACATTACTTACAATATATCATTTGTTGCATTCTTTTGAAGATGGCAGCGGTTTGTTGAAATACTGCTTATGTCATAATTATGGGAATTGCAAACAAGGCGAATGGCACTGCTACTTTTATTGCGAAAAGACATATTGTTTAGAAAATGGCAGCATATTTGCCACAATGTCACTTGAATGAAAATGCTACATTAAGCACTCTTCAATTATCTGTGATTTAGACTTGGAAGTAAGTTACAAAATAGAAGGTAATATAATTCTATAATAATACGTATTATTATATTCTATTAGGATATGCCCCTTTCCTGCGATATGGTACCATCTTAATGTAGTAATGTAGCAAAACACCCTTTTGTCGTATCTTGGATTTTCTCGCACTTAACTTCAGCAGCCAACGAAGCAGGGAGCACCAGCCAATGAAGTTAAGTGCGATGGGCATCGCTCCTATGTGCGTTGAGGCATGAAAGGCGGTTTACATTTTTAATACGAGCGAATGGTTTCTTTAACAGATTTTCGCAAGTCGCAGAATGCCGATTTTTGGTTTCCATTGGAAAATGTAGTACCTTTGCATAAGATATATGATTTTTCTCGGTATAAAAATAGTTAATTTTATATTTGTTCTGCACTGGTTTCAATATTTTTTATAATTTTGCAAAATAATTTAGTTTTAACTACAAACCAAACGCAATGATTATGAAAAGACTTGTTTTAATGGGTGCATTGATGCTGTCAACTTTGGCATATGCACAGCGAATTGACTTTGATGCTAATACTAACCAAGATCAATCTACACAGCCTGGATATGAGCCGTGGCTCATCTATGAAACAGTTTCTGCTGAAAAAGAGTTTGATGGTATCAAGATTACTGTCAGCACTCCGCAAGGTGCTGACCCTGAAAATAATGTGAGTGATATCCGTCATATCAAGACCGAGTGGTTTAAAACAGCCATTACCAGTGGCAATGACGGCTGCAAGTTGATTGGCGATGCGCTCATTGTGACTGGTGATGACCATAGTTACATTACAAGTGGTCCTACACAGATAGACGTGAAAATAGAAGGACTGTCGGCAGGACACCATAGTCTGCAGGCTTATCACAACGTGGTGGAGTTTGACGAAAAAAACGGTATCGCTCCCGATATTGATGTTTATGTGAATGGTACGAAGGTGCTTACAGGCGTAAAGCAGACATTACGCAAAAGTTTGATTTCGGAAGCAGGTATGTCATACATAGAGTTTGATGCTGTTGCAGGAAAGCCTGTGGTAATTTCTTACGTCTCTACTCCAGACCCGTCGGTGACAAATTACGGAAGAACATATTGTACCATCAACGGACTGATGTTCAATACGGCTGACAACAGTAAGATAGCATTAGACCCTATTCCCAACGAGAACGAGATGCACGCAGGTGATGGTGAGGGAAACGTTACGATGAGCTGGACTGCACCGGCATCAGCCGTGAAGCATCATGTGTATATCGGTACTGACAAGGAAAACTTGTCATTCATAGCTACCGTTACAACGCCAACCTATACTGCCAACAACCTGAGCAACCTGAAGGATTATTATTGGCGCATCGACGAGGAAGAGGCAGACGGAACGGTTACATCCGGCGATGTGTGGATGTTTCGCCCGGCACACCTTGCCTTCCCCGGCGCAGAAGGTTATGGCAAGTATGCTATTGGCGGTCGCGGCGGCGTGGTTTACCACGTGACAAATCTCGAGGACAATGGTGACGATGAGAATCCGATACCAGGCTCTTTCCGTTATGGCATAAAGAAGGTTGAAGGTCCGCGAACCATCGTGTTTGACGTGGCAGGTGTCATTGATATGAAGAGCCGTCTGACATGTAGCGACAAGTATGTAACCATAGCAGGACAAACTGCTCCAGGTAACGGTATTATGTTGCGCACCAGTGCCTTCGGTATGCAGAGCGATGGTATCACCCGTTTCCTGCGTATGCGCCTCGGACATAAGAAGCTTATAAACGGTGTTATTCCTGGAGGCGATAACGGATATTCCTACGGCAGTGAGGAAGGAACGACACCGGAAACAACCCTCGGCGGACTCGATGGTATGGGTATGGCTGGCAACGATCACGCAATTATGGACCACTGTTCTATCTCGTGGACTATAGACGAGGCTTTCTCAAGTCGCAGTGGAAAAGGATTGACCCTGCAACGCACTCTTATCAGTGAGGCACTGAACCGTGCCGGTCATCCAAACTATGGCTCTGGCACTAACCACGGTTATGCTGCAACCATCGGCGGCGGTGAGATGGGCGGTCGTCCTGCATCATACCACCACAATCTGCTTGCTCACTGTGAAGGTCGCAACTGGAGTATTTCAGGTGGTTTGGATGGCGGCGGAAGCTACGACGGTCATCACGACATCTACAACAATGTGGTGTACAATTATGGTGGTCGCGCTACTGACGGCGGTACTCACGAAATGAATTTCTGCAACAACTATTATAAGATGGGCGCAAACAGTACATCGACTATCATGAGGCTACAACTCGAAGGTACTGGTACAGGCACGCAGAGTGTATATGTGAATGGTAATATCAGACAGGAAAAGAACAACGGAGCATTGACACAGGATGCGAAGGGAGTTACCTATACATATTCAACCTCTGGTGGTCAGGTCGTTGATTGGGATCCACTGCCCACTACACCGTTTGACTTCCTAAATCCAGAGGGAAATATGGAGACGGCACAGGCTGCGTTTAAGAACGTGCTCTCTGATGTTGGTTGCAACCAACCATTCTTTGACAACCACGACCAGCGTATGGTGACCGAATCGAAAAACGGAACGACATCGACTAAGGGTAGCAGAACAGGCAAGGCAGGACTTATCGACTCTGAAGAAGACGAAGGCTGCGAGGGCTTCGACTTGGAGAAATTAGGTATCATTGAAGCCACTCGCGATGCCAATTGGGATACCGACCAAGACGGTATGCCCGACTGGTTTGAAAACCTGAAAGGCACTAACCCAAACGTTGCCGACAACAACGAAGACCCTGATGGTGACGGATATACCAATTTGGAAGACTACCTGAACTGGGTGGCATTGCCTAACTTCATAATCAAAGAAAGCAGCAAGACAGTCAGCCTTGCTGAGTACTTTGCTGGTTACACTCATCCCACATACAGTATCGTCAGTGGAAACAACGCAACGATTAGCAATGGCAGTCTCGTTGTAACGCCCAACGAAACAACATCTAAATTGTTCTCAGTAAAGGTACAAGCTGCGGAAGACGGCATCAGTCTGACACGCCAGTTCAACTTTGCCTACGAGAAAGGTGTCACTGGTATAGAGACAATCACACAAAAGGTTTCAGACAATGATGCTAATGCACCTCGCTACAACCTTGCAGGACAGCGTGTTTCAGCAACTTACAAGGGTGTGGTAATTCAAAATGGGCGCAAATTTACGCATGGCAATAATTGAGAATTGTTTATAAATGTATTTCACAAACAAGTTAAAAACAGGCTGCATTCATTGTGCAGCTTGTTTTTTTATGTTATACAAGCAGGTTAAAAAAATTAAAAACACACATATATATATAATGTGTTAGCAACTTTTTTCTTACTTTTGCACCCGAAAAATTAATTAGACACGATATGCAAAAGAATTTGGTTATAGTGGAGAGCCCCCAAAAGGCAAAGACTATAGAGAAGTTTTTGGGTAAGGATTTCAAGGTGATGTCGAGTTACGGACATATACGCGACCTGAAGAAAAAGGAGATAAGTGTAGACCTGAAGTCGCTTATGCCAAGCTACGAGATACCAGCAGAGAAGGAAAAGGTTGTAAAGGAACTGAAGCAGAATGCCCAGAGTGCCGGAAAGGTGTGGCTGGCTTCCGATGAGGACCGCGAGGGAGAGGCTATTTCGTGGCATCTGTGCGAGGTGCTCGGACTTGACAAGGAAAACACCAACAGAATTGTTTTCCACGAGATAACAAAGCCTGCGATTCTTGCAGCAATAGAGTCGCCACGCCACATAAACATGAATCTTGTCAATGCACAGCAGGCACGACGAGTGCTCGACCGCATTGTGGGTTTCAAGCTGTCGCCCGTGCTTTGGCGCAAGGTCAAGCCTGCGCTGTCGGCTGGTCGCGTGCAGAGCGTGGCTGTGAGGCTGATAGTTGAACGCGAGCGCGAGATTCAGAACTTCGTATCGGAAACGTATTACAGGGTGAACGGCATATTTGCATTCACCAACCCCGACGGGCACGCCGTGGAGATAAAGGCTGAGCTTGGCACACGCTTCAAGACTCACGAGGAGGTAGAGGCTTTTCTTGAAAAGTGCAAGGATGCAGAGTTTACCATAGAGAACATAAGCAAGAAACCGCTGAAGCGCACACCGGCACCGCCGTTTACAACTTCCACGTTGCAGCAGGAGGCAGCAAGGAAATTAGGCTTCACGGTGAGCCAGACGATGATGGTGGCACAGCATCTCTACGAGAACGGTTTGATAACCTATATGCGTACCGACTCCGTAAACCTGTCGGCACTGTGCATAGGAGCAAGCAAGGAAGAGATTAACAAACTGTGGGGCAGCGAGTATAGCAAGACACGCCAGTATCAGACAAACAGCAAGGGAGCACAAGAGGCTCACGAGGCGATACGCCCCACCTATATGAACCAGGCAACGATAGAGGGAACGGCGCAGGAAAAGCGTCTTTACGATTTGATATGGAAGCGCACGATAGCCAGTCAGATGGCTGATGCAAACATAGAAAAGACCGTTGCCAACATATCTGTGAGCACTGCCGATGAGCAGTTTGTGGCTCAGGGCGAGGTTGTTACGTTCGACGGTTTCCTGAAAGTGTACCGTGAGAGTGCCGGCGATGATGACGTGCAAGACGAGAGCGCAGCCGCACACATCCTTCCGCCGATAAAGGAAGGAATGAAACTGACGCGCCGCGAGATATCTGCAACGGAACGTTTCACACTCGGTCCACAGCGCTACACGGAGGCTTCGCTCGTAAGCAAGCTGGAAGAGTTGGGAATAGGTCGCCCGTCAACATACGCCCCGACAATCAGTACAATACAGCAGCGCGAATATGTGTGCAAGGGCGACAAGAAGGGTGAGGAACGCGAATATACCATAGACACGCTGAAAGGCAAGGTAGTGACGCAAAAAGTGCGCCACGAGGTTGTCGGTAGTTCCAAGGGCAAGTTGATGCCTACCGACATAGGTTTGGTGGTGAACGACTTCCTGTTGAAAAACTTCCCGAACATAATGGACTATAACTTCACTGCCACGATAGAACAGCAGTTTGATGAGATTGCCGGCGGCTCGGAAGAATGGACGGATATGATGAGAACGTTCTACAAGAAGTTTGAGCCAACGGTTGAAGAGGCACTCAACGCAAGGTCGGAACGCAAGGCAGGCGAGCGTGAGTTGGGCAGTGATCCTGCTACGGGCAAGCCTGTGTTCGTGAAGATAGGTCGTTTCGGTCCGATGATACAGATTGGTGCAGCCGATGACAATGACAAGCCACGCTTTGCACAGCTTCCTTCTAAACTTAGTATGGAAACCGTGACTTTGGAAGAGGCGATGGAATTGTTTAAGCTGCCTCGTGAGTTGGGCTCGTTCGAGGGTAAGCCTGTGATGGTTGGTGCTGGTAGATTCGGACCATACGTGCAGCACAACAAGCAATTTGTTTCTATCCCCAAGACGGAAGACCCAATGACCCTGACACTTGATGCTGCCATAGAACTAATAGAAGAGAAGCGCAAGGCAGAGGCGAAGAAACACCTGAAAGCGTTTGAGGAAGACCCATTGTTGGAGGTGCTCAACGGTCGATACGGACCATACATCTGCTACGACGGAAAGAACTATAAACTGCCGAAGGCTATGCACGAAAAGGCAAGGGAACTCACTTTCGAGGAGTGTATGAAGATTGTGGAGGCACAGACGGCGAAGAAGTAGACGATGACGCGAATAATTCTCATTGGATATATGGGGTCTGGAAAGACCACGGTGGGCAAGGCGCTGGCGAAAAGCCTCGGCTTGCCTTTCTACGACTTGGACTGGTATATAGAGAGCCGCATGCGCAAGACCGTGGCGCAAATCTTTGCAGAGCGTGGCGAGGAAGGCTTCAGGAAGATAGAGCACAACATGCTGCATGAGGTTGCAGAGTTTGAGGATGTTGTCATAAGTTGTGGCGGCGGCACTCCCTGCTTCTTCGACAATATGGACTATCTCAACGGTCAGGGCGACGTGGTTTATCTGAAAGCTACTCCGCAGGTGCTCTACAAGCATTTGCTTATGGGCAAGGGCAACCGCCCGTTACTGACAGGCAAGACACCTGAAGAACTGATAGAGTTCATAACGGGGCAGTTGAAGAAACGCGAAGAATTCTATGGCAAGGCACGACATATACTTGACGTGAGCCTTATGGACAGCAGTGACAAGATTCAGATATCCGTCGACAGAATCAGAGATATTTTGAGTATTTAGCAATAATACATACATTATGAGAGAGAAAGTTACGATAGTGAAGGTTGGCGGTGCTGTGGTGGAGGATGAGGCACAGTTGGCTCGCCTCTTGCAGGATTTCAGCCAGATTGAAGGTTGCAAGGTGCTTGTGCACGGCGGTGGCAGGCGTGCAACAAAGGTGGCACAGATGCTTGGCATAGAGAGCAAGATGGTTGACGGCAGGCGTATCACCGATGCAGATATGCTTCAGGTGGTAACAATGGTGTATGGCGGACTTGTTAACAAGAACATCGTAGCACGGTTGCAGGCGGTGGACGTGAATGCACTCGGACTTACGGGTGCAGATATGAACGCCATTTCATCGTGCCGTCGCCCAGTGAAGAATGGTATTGACTTCGGTTTTGTGGGAGACGTGAAACAAGTTGATGGCAAGGCTCTCAAGACGCTTATAGATGCTGGTGTTGTTCCCGTTATGGCACCGTTGACGCACGACGGCAAGGGAAATATGCTGAACACCAATGCCGACACGATTACTGCTGAAACGGCTAAGGCATTGGCAGAATACTATGACGTTACGCTCATATATAGCTTTGAGAAGAAAGGCGTGCTATCTGATCCTGACAACGATGACAGTGTGATAGCCACCATAAACCATGCCGACTTTGAACGCTACAAGCAGGACGGTACTATTGCAGGCGGAATGATTCCAAAGATAGAAAACGCCCTGTCGGCTGTGGATGCAGGAGTGGAAAAGGTGATTATCACCCTTGCCACCGCAATAGACGGCAAACACGGCACGACAATAAAAAAATAAATTTTTTCGTATATTGTGTAACTTTTCCTTTTTTCATTCGTCATTCATTATAGAGAGGTGAAGAAAATAGATTTCCGTAACGACGTATTGCCACTGAAGAACATCTTGTTCCGATTGGCACAACGCATAACTCTCAACAGAGAGGAGGCGGAAGACGTGGTGCAGGAAACTATGATAAAGGTGTGGAACGTGCGCGATGAGTGGCAAACCATTGATTCCATCGAGGCTTACAGTCTCAGAATATGCCGAAACCTCGCAATAGACAAGACAAGGGCAAAGGCAAACGATAGCCTATCGCTCGATGAGGGAATGGCAGAGGGGCAGGAGAAACCCGATACGAGTTATGAGGCAAGCCCTGAACACCAAGCGATAATGCGCGACAAAGTGGAACAGGTGAAAAGGCTCATCGAGGCACTGCCGGAAAGGCAGAGGAGTATAATACAGCTTCGTGACTTCGAAGGCAAGCCGTACAAGGAGATAGCTGAAATCTTAGGTATAACCGAGCAGCAAGTAAAAGTTTACCTCTTCAGGGCAAGACATACGATAAAAGAGAAATATATAGCAACAGACAACTATGGACTACAAGTACATTGAACAACTGCTCGAACGCTATTGGCAGTGTGAGAGCACGCAGGAAGAAGAAGAGATTCTGCGGACTTTCTTTAGCCAGAAAGATATTCCGGCAGAACTTGCTGAACAAGGCGCATTGTTCATGTGTGGCAACATGAGCAAAAAGACCGATGTGCTCGATGAAGCATTTGACGAGCGAATTATTGCTATGGTTGACAACCAAGAGACGGTGAAAGCCAAGAGGATAAGCATAAGTGCGAGTCTGCAACCGTTGTTCAAGGCAGCTGCAATAGTGGCAATCGTCGTGACAATAGGCAATGCGGCGCAATTCTCGTTCAGCAATGATGATGCTGCGGAGGAAACAAATGTGGCTGCCGGCTACAGGAAAACATATACTACGGGTGACCCATCGGTGGCATACGACAACACACAGTTGCCTATGGACACGTTGCTCAACAACGTAAGCACCACTGGAGAGCCAGTGCAATTTGAATGACATAAATTTATACATACGATAAAATTTTCAATGCTTTAATCTTTAAATAATCATGTTTAAAACACGAAACTGTGAAGTTTCATTTCTCTCAAAATTTTTCATAATGTACTATTGTTGGGGCAAATCTTGAAAGAGATGCCCCTTTTCTTTTTATTGTTATGGCAAATGTTAAAAAATCATTTAATAGTATGTGAATGAAACAAATAAATAAAAAATCTTTCGTTGTTCCGTTTTTTATTGCTAACTTTGCACGTCTTATATATAAAACTTTATATGACAATAACGCAAAAATCATTTAGAATATGGCAAGCAGTAATGTTGAGATAAAACGAGTGACCGATAGAAAGGGATTAGACAAGTTTATCCAGTTTAACTACGACTTGTATCGTGACGACGAGTATAATGTGCCCAATCTGTATCGCGACGAGATAGCAACGTTCTCGCGCGATAAGAATGCCGCTTTCGATTTCTGCGAGGCTGATTATTTCATCGCGGAGAGAGACGGAAAGGTGGTAGGGCGCGTGGCTGCCATAATAAACAGGCGTGCCAACGAGAAGTGGCAGCGCAAGAGCGTGCGTTTCGGTTGGATTGACTTCATTGATGATATGGAAGTATCGGCAGCATTGCTCAACACTGTGGAGCAGTGGGGCAAGGAGCGGGGAATGACTGAAATAATCGGTCCTTTGGGCTTTACGGACATGGACCCGGAGGGAATGCTGACCGTGGGATTTGACCAGCTCGGCACGCAAGCCACTATATATAATTATCCTTACTATCCGCAACACATGGAGAAGTTGGGCGGATGGGAGAAAGACAACGACTATGTGGAGTATAAAATGTACGTGCCCGATGCCGTGCCCGAAAAATACATGAAGGTGGCTAAGATGGTTGAAGAACGCTATAACCTGCATGTGAAGAAGTTGCGCCGCAATGAGATTTTTGGTAAGAGCGGCTATGGACAGCGAGTGTTCGACGTGATAAACGAGACATTCAAGGACTTGTATGGCTACTCGGAGATGACACCGCGACAGATAGAGCAGTATATTGGCATGTACCTGAAAGTTATAGACCTTGACATCGTTACGCTTATTGAAGACTGGAACACCCCTGACCACAAGGTTGTGGGCGTGGGAATAAGTGTGCCGTCAATGTCGCGCGCCTTCCAAAAGTGCAAGAACGGAAGGCTCTTCCCGTTTGGTTGGTGGCACGTGCTGATGGCATTGAAGTTCCACAAGACCGAGTCTGTAGACTTGTTGCTCATAGGTGTGCTGCCCGAATATCGTTCGAAAGGTGCAAATGCACTGTTGTTTACCGACTTGATTCCCCGTTACCAAAAATATGGTTGGAAATGGGGCGAGACACAGGTGGAAATGGAAACTAACAGAAACGTGCAGAGCCAGTGGGGACCTCTTGATCCGATAAACCACAAGCGACGCAGATGCTACAAGAAAAAGATACAATAAAAACACGATATAAGATAATGGCTGAAGACATATTCCCGACCGACGAAATGGCGCAGACGGTGGAATATACCGACGATAATATAAGGCATCTCTCCGATATGGAACATGTGCGTACCCGTCCTGGTATGTACATAGGAAGGCTTGGTGACGGAAATATGCCCGAAGACGGTATATACGTGTTGCTGAAAGAGGTGATAGACAACTCTATCGATGAGTTCAAGATGAATTGCGGCGACCGTATAGAGATTGACGTGGAAGAAAACCTGCGCGTGTCGGTGCGCGACTATGGACGAGGTATTCCGCAGGGTAAGTTAGTGGAGGCGGTAAGCGTGCTGAACACTGGCGGCAAGTATGATTCCAAGGCATTCAAGAAAAGTGTGGGACTCAATGGAGTGGGTGTCAAGGCTGTCAATGCATTGAGTTCGCGCTTCGAGGTAAAGTCGTATCGCGATGGAAAGGTGCGTCATCTTGTGTTTGAACGCGGCATATTGCAGTCGGACACTACCGAGGACACGCACGACGAGAACGGCACATACATATTTTTTGAGCCCGACAACACGCTGTTCAAGGGCTATGCTTTCCACGATGACTTCGTGGAAACTATGCTGCGCAACTATACCTATCTTAACACAGGACTCGCCATAATGTACAACGGACGCAGGATATTGAGCCGTAACGGACTGAAAGACCTGCTTACGGACACTATGACAAATGACGGATTATATCCTATAATACATCTGAAAGGCGAGGATATAGAGATTGCCTTCACGCATACCAACCAGTATGGCGAGGAATATCATTCATTTGTTAACGGACAGCATACCACGCAGGGCGGTACACACCAGAGTGCCTTCAAGGAGCATATAGCCAAGACAATAAAGGAGTTTTCAAACAAGAACTTTGAATATGGCGACATACGCAACGGACTTGTGGCAGCAATAGCCGTGAACGTTGAGGAACCGATGTTTGAGAGTCAGACAAAAATAAAGCTCGGTTCACTGACGATGGCACCTAATGGCGGCGTGAGTATAAATAAGTATGTCGGTGACTTCATAAAGCAGGAGGTTGACAACTATCTGCATAAGCATTCCGATGTAGCCGAAGTAATGCTGCAAAAGATTACTGAAAGCGAGAAAGAGCGCAAGGCAATGGCAGGTGTTACCAAACTTGCCCGTGAGCGTGCGAAGAAAGCCAACCTGCACAACCGCAAGCTGCGCGACTGCCGCATACATTTCTGCGATGCAAAGAATGACAAGAAGGAGGAAAGTTCTATATTTATTACCGAGGGCGACTCGGCAAGCGGAAGCATCACAAAGAGCCGCGATGTCAATACACAGGCGGTGTTCTCGTTGCGCGGAAAGCCGTTGAACTCGTATGGATTGACCAAAAAGGTGGTTTACGAGAACGAAGAGTTCAATCTGCTGCAAGCGGCACTTGACATTGAGGACGGCTTGGACTCGTTGAGGTACAACAAGGTTATTGTGGCTACCGATGCCGATGTTGACGGTATGCACATACGCCTGCTAATAATCACTTTCTTCCTGCAATTCTTCCCCGACCTTATAAAGAAGGGGCACGTATATGTGTTGCAGACACCATTGTTCCGTGTGCGCAATCGTCGCACGAAGATAAAGAACAGACAGGTTATTGCCGAAGCAGACTTGAAAGCTGCTGAAAGCAAGCAGAAAAAGAGTGATTTCATTACTCGCTACTGTTACAGTGAGGAGGAACGTATAAAGGCTATCAACGAGCTTGGTCCGCAACCGGAGATAACACGTTTCAAAGGACTCGGAGAGATTTCACCAGAAGAATTTGCAGGTTTCATCGGACCGGAGATGCGTTTGGAGCAGGTTACGCTTCAAAAGACCGACCAAGTGGCAAAGTTGCTTGAATACTATATGGGCAAGAACACCATGGAACGCCAGAACTTTATCATCGACAATCTTGTGATAGAGGAAGACAAGCCTGAGGAAGATGCCGGGTAGCCAACAATGAAACGGAAATCAGGAGAAAAACATATAAACTATAGTGGTTAAACTTATGAAAAGATTATGTAATATAGCAAGGGTGAATATGTTTCTTTGCACTCTTGCACTATACTGCTTTATGCCATCGTCGCTCTTTGCACAGCATTTCGATGAAAACGCCATACGCAAGGTGCAGATGGCACAAATGGCAATAGCAAGCCTCTACGTGGATTCGGTGGACGAAGGAAAGGTTGCTGAGGATGCTATCAGAGGAATGCTTGAAAAGCTCGACCCACATTCAAGCTATTCAACACCGAAGGAGGTAAAGGAAATGAACGAGCCTCTTGCCGGAAACTTTGAGGGTATAGGTGTGCAGTTCAATATGGTTGACGATACGCTGCTTGTAATCCAGCCTGTTACCAACGGACCTTCAGAGAAAGTGGGTATTATTGCAGGCGACCGTATTGTTACGGTGAACGACAGTGCCATTGCAGGTGTAAAAATGAGCAAGGAGGAGATTATGCGTCGCCTTCGCGGTCCGAAGAACACGAAGGTAAAGCTTGGCGTGGTGCGTCGTGGCATATCCGATATGCTCTATTTCACAGTGAAACGTGACAAAATTCCTGTTAAGTCGATAGATGCCGTATATATGATTCGTCCTGGCATAGGATATGTGCGTATAGGCAGTTTTGGTGCCACTACATACAAGGAATTTGTTGATGCCTTGACACAACTGAAAGAGGAGGGTATGAAAGACCTTATACTCGACTTGCAGGACAATGGCGGAGGCTATTTGCAGGCTGCAGTGGATATAAGCAATGAGTTTTTGCAGCGCGGCGACATGATTGTATATACAAAGGGGCGTCAAGTGCCTTCATACGATTATGTTGCAAAGGGCAACGGAATGTTCCTCGATGGCAAGGTGGTAGTATTAATCAATGAATACACGGCATCGGCAGCCGAGATTGTTACGGGAGCAATACAAGACCAAGACCGTGGTATGGTGGTTGGTCGCCGTTCGTTTGGCAAGGGACTTGTCCAGCGTCCGCTTGATTTGCCCGATGGCTCGATGATTCGTCTTACCGTGGCACATTACTACACTCCTGCCGGGCGTTGTATACAAAAGCCATACGAAAAAGGTAAGGCTATAGACTATGCACTTGATATGAGCAACAGGCTTAAGCATGGTGAATTGATGAATGCCGACAGTATACATTTTGCTGACTCATTGAAGTGTTACACCCTGCGCAAGCAACGTACCGTGTATGGTGGGGGCGGTATTATGCCCGATTTCTTCGTGCCTCTCGACACAACACAGTACACCAAATTCCACAGGCAATTAGCAGCAAAGAGTGTTATCATAAACACATCCCTGCGATATATTGACAACAATCGTAAGAAGCTGAAGAAACAATATGCAACGTTTGATAGTTTCAAGGCTAACTATGAGATTCCGCAAGATTTCATCGACGAGGTAGTTGCCGAGGCTGAGAAACAAAACATTAAACCTAAAGACGATGAAGAACTGCAAAAGACATTGCCTAACCTCAAGTTGCAGTTAAAAGCCCTTCTTGCACGCGACTTGTGGGATATGAGTCAATATTTCTCTGTATTCAACGAGAAAAACGAGATTGTGCTGAAAGGTCTTGAGGTGATAACCAAGGAAGAATAGATTTAGGACAAATGCTTGTCAAGACATATTGCGCAGCGGTTACGGGGCTTGAAGCCACGGTGGTAAAGGTGGAAGTGAGCACGAGTAGGGGAGTGATGTTCCACCTGTCGGGTCTTGCTGACACTGCCGTAAAGGAGAGCCACGACCGTATAAAGGCTGCCATGGAGAACAACGGTTTCAAGTTTCCCGTGGCAGACATCACCGTGAATATGGCTCCAGCTGACATACGCAAGGAAGGCAGTGGCTACGACCTGCCGATAGCAATAGGCATTCTGGCTGCTGCCGGTAAGGTGGAGAGCAGTATGCTCGACAAGTATATGCTGATAGGCGAATTGAGTCTTGACGGACATCTCCACGCTGTGCGAGGTGCGCTGCCCATTGCTATCAGGGCGCGTGCAGAGCATTTCAAGGGACTCATTGTGCCAAAGGACAATGTTCGTGAGGCTGGGGTGGTAAACAATCTTGAGGTCTATGGTATGGACACCATTATGGATGTTATTGCTTTCCTCAATGGTAATAACAAGCAAGAGCCTCAGAATCTTGACACGCGAAAGATTTTCTTTGAACGCCAGTATGACTTTGAACTTGATTTCTCCGATGTGCGAGGGCAGGAGAGTGTAAGGCGTGCCCTTGAGGTTGCCGCTGCCGGTGGTCATAATCTGATTATGATAGGTCCGCCAGGCAGTGGAAAGTCGATGATGGCAAAGCGCCTTCCGTCGATATTGCCTCCGTTGTCGCTGTCGGAAAGTCTTGAGACCACGCAGATACACAGTGTTGCAGGTAAGTTGGGCAGCGACACGGCACTGATATCGCAGCGCCCGTTCCGCAGTCCTCACCATACTATATCTCCCGTTGCCCTTGTCGGAGGCGGCAACAGTGCGCAGCCCGGAGAGATATCGCTCGCACATAACGGTGTACTTTTCCTCGATGAATTGCCTGAATTCAACCGTTCCGTACTCGAAGTTATGCGTCAGCCGCTTGAAGACCGTCGCATCACAATCTCGCGGGCCCGCTATGTTGTGGAATATCCCAGTTCTTTTATGTTCGTAGCGAGTATGAACCCCTGTCCTTGCGGATATTATGGCGACCCGACGCACAGTTGTGTTTGCACTCCAGGGCAGATTTCCCATTATATGAACAAGATTAGCGGTCCTTTGCTCGACCGCATTGATATTCATTGCGAGCTTGCTGCAGTGCCTTTTGCCGATTTGGCAAAGATGTCGCCAGGCGAGCCAAGCGAAAAGATTCGTGAACGTGTGATAAAGGCAAGGCAGATACAGGAAGCCCGTTATAAAGACTTCAAAGGCATTCACTGCAATGCCCAAATGACCGAGAGAATGCTTCACCAGTTTGCAGAGCCCGATGCCTCGTCATTAGAAAAACTTCGTCTTGCTATGGAGCGCCTTCAGCTTTCCGCCCGTGCCTACAGCCGTATATTGAAAGTTGCACGAACAATAGCCGACCTTGAAGGCAGTGACGGCATACTTGGGCATCATATTGCCGAAACCATCGGCTATCGCAACCTTGACCGTGGTGATTGGGCAGAGAGAAGATTTTAATAAAATGAAATAACTCAATGAACCTTTTTGGACTTTTCAAAAACATCGGTCCTTTCGTAAGACCGTATCGATTATTGGTTGCAATAACACTGTTCCTTACGTTGGTAGGCTCGTTGATGCAGCAGGTAAACGCCATTGTATTGGATAAAACCGTGGACGCAATCAATGCTCTCATTGGAACAGACTTTTCTTGGTCGCAGGCTGCAAGAATCCTGACTATTATTTCCATTGTTCTTCTTGGCAAGGAAGTTTTGTCGGCTGTAGTTACCTTTGCACAAAGTTACTACGGCGAAAAGATGCGCATATTTGTGTCGAGAGACCTTTCGCAGAGTGTCATAGAGAAGGTGCTCACTTTCAAGATGGCATACTTTTCTTCCGATGAAAACGCCACAGGAAAGGTACAAGCACGTATAGACCAAGGTGTCAGCAGTATTTCCAGAACGGTGCAAAACTTCTTTATAGACCTGCTCCCACTTTTTACCAGTGCCATACTTGCGCTCATTCTTATGTTTGCAGCCAATGTATACGTTGGATTGGTGGCTTTGAGCATCGTGCCTGTATATTTTTGGATTACCTGGCGGCAGACGCGCAGGCTGAAAGGATGGAGGCGAGAGATGCGCTATTATAGGGAGTCCAAAAGTCAGGGAATTAAGAATATCGTCGATTCCATCAATGTAATCAAGTCATTCAATAGGGAATCTATTGAGGCGCAGAAGCAATTAGACTTGCAAAACCAGGTAACCGAAAACCAGATGAAAACGCGCCAGGTAAGTTTCTATTATGGTGGTGTCAAGAGTTTCGTAAAGCAGGTGGGAACGGTATTGGTAATCATCCTCACTGCCTATTTGGTGCTGATAGATTATCCGGGTATGACAATCGGTAAGATAATGTACCACGTTATGCTTTTCGGCAATGTCATTGCACCAATCACCCAACTTCAGCGCATTTTCGACGATGTCAATGATGCTCTCATCTATGCCGAAGGTTTCTTCGATATCCTTCACTCCGATGACCAAGTTGAGGACAGCGGCACATATCGTCCGGAAAAGATTTATGGAAAGTTTGAGATGAAGGATGTGGATTTCTCATACCCCAACGGAAATCAGGCGCTCTATGGTGTGAACCTTACCATCGAGCCAGGCAAGATTACGGCATTGGTCGGTCTTTCTGGTGCTGGGAAAAGCACGGTAGTGAATTTGCTCGATAAATTCTTCGAGCCGCAGTCAGGCACAATCCTCCTTGACGGCGTAGACATAAGGGAATATGATACGCACTATTTGCGAGACAACATAGGCTTGGTATTGCAGAAAAATCATATTTTTGACGGAACAATCGAAGAAAACATACGTTATGGAAATCCCGATGCAACGTATGAGGAAGTTGTAGAGGCAGCCAAGAAGTCATATATCTACGACCAGATTATGAGTCTGCCCAAGCAGTTCAAGAACAAGGCTTCCGACCTTTCCGGCGGTCAACAGCAGCGCATTGCCATTGCCCGTATGTTCCTGAAAAATCCTCCCATTATCTTCCTTGACGAGCCTACTGCCAGCCTTGATGCCATTGCCACCGAGCAAATAAAGAACAGTATTGATGCTATCAAGAAAGACCGCACAGTAATAATCATCTCACACAATATATCGCAGATTATCGACAGCGAGATGGTCTATGCCTTGCAACAAGGGCGTGTGGAAGAATCGGGAAATCCTGATGATGTGTATAAGAAGGGTGGTGTCTACAAAGATATCATCGATGCATCTGCCCGTAGCTTGAACATAGAGAAAATAGCCAAAACGATAGAATCATCCAATACTCCTTAAAGATTGCCGTTGCCCAATCTCTCCCTGCAATCTTCGAGTATTGCCACAAGTTCATCGGCGGTGCTTGCACGCAACATTGCTATACGGGTCTGACGGAAGTCGGGAATGCCCTTGAATATGGGAGTCGCCGCAAGATGGCGACGAGTATGCAGAATGCCACGATATTCATCGATGCGCTCGATGTTTATCCGTAGTTGTTCGAGCAGGATATCTAATTTCCAAGAAAAATCCATCGTTTCATCGGGCTGCTTGCCGTCAAGATAGTCGCGCACCTCCTTGAATATCCACGGTCTGCCAAATGTGGCACGCCCTATCATCACCGCATCTACACCGTATTGCTCAAACGCTTGTCGTGTTTCCTCTGGGCTTGTTATGTCGCCGTTGCCTATTATGGGGATATGTATTCTCGGGTTACGTTTTATCTCTCCTATGGGAGTCCAGTCGGCATCGCCTGTGTACATCTGCGAACGTGTGCGCCCGTGGATTGTCAGTGCCTCTATTCCGCAGTCTTGAAGTTGCTCCGCAAGGTCGCCGATTATTATATTATCCTGACTCCAACCCAAACGTGTCTTAACCGTTACGGGAATCTTTACGGCTTTCACCACTTCGCGCGTTATCTCAAGCATCAATGGAATGTTTTGAAGCATACCTGCACCTGCACCTTTTCCTGCCACTTTCTTTACCGGGCAACCAAAATTCAGGTCGATTACATCGGGATTTGCCTCTTCCACTATCTTTGCCGCCTCGACCATCGAAGCCACATCCCTGCCATATATCTGTATGCCCACAGGACGCTCCTCGTTTTTTATCGTAAGTTTATTGAGAGTCGATTTTATCGAGCGAACTAAGGCTTCTGCACTGACAAACTCGGTATACACCATCGACGCGCCAAAACGCTTGCACAGCAATCGGAAGCCGATGTCGGTAACGTCTTCCATTGGTGCAAGAAACACGGGGCGTTCGCCCAAGTCAATGTTGCGTATCTTCATAATAGCCCTATTTGCTTTCTGCTTCAGTTAGTTGACCTGCCTATAAAAAGAAAGTCGGGGTGAGCAGGCTCGAACTGCCGACCCCTACGTCCCGAACGTAGTGCGCTACCAACTGCGCTACACCCCGCCAACTTTCTTTTCGTCAAAGGCATTCCGGTAATTGGAATAACTTCTGCGAGTTGCTGCCTTTAATCAATATGTAATAGCCTTGCGGCTGTTTTTCTTTTATTGCCTGCCTTACCTCCTCCACATCGCGGAATTTCCGTAACGGAGTGTCGGCATTTTCGAAGCCTTCGCCTACGAGCCACACATCTTCTATATCCATCTTACCGATTAGATTGGCTATTTTCTGATGCTCCTCGTCGCTCACTGCTCCAAGTTCTCCCATACTGCCAATGATTGCCATCTTCGGGCTCACTGCCATGTCTTGGAAGTTTTCCAATGCAGCTTTCATACTTGTAGGGTTGGCATTGTAGGCATCTACTATGAGCTTGTTATGCTCCGTGATGCTCAGTTGCGAACGGTTGTTGCTTGGAATATAGTTGCCAAGTGCATTGCAAATGCTTTCCTCGCTCACGTTGAATCGCCGCCCCACTGCGACTGCTGCCAGCATATTATATATATTGTACGCGCCTATGAGATGTGTCTGCACTTCGTGCCAGTCCGTATCTTTCGCTTTCCAGCGGAATTTCAGGAATGGTGCGCACGACATTACCTCTCCGGTTATTTCAGAACTCTCTTGTCCTGTCGTGTCGTACTTTATCTGTTTCAGTCCTTTTGCAATGTCCGCCAACACCTCGTCATCACCGTTTATGAACACCTCGCTGTCAGCATTGTTGCGAAGGAAATCGTAAAGCTCGCCTTTCGTCTTTATCACTCCTTCGAAAGAACCGAATCCCTGCAAGTGGGCACATCCTACGTTTGTTATCAGTCCGAAACCTGGCTCTGCCAATTCCACAAGCGTCTTTATGTCGCCCGGGTGGCTTGCACCCATTTCTATAACTGCAATGTCGTGCTCTTTTTCTATGCGGAACAACGTCTTCGGCACTCCGATGTCGTTATTAAAGTTTCCTTGCGTATAAAGCACATTGTATTTCTCGCCTAACACTGCCGACACCAACTCCTTTGTGGTTGTCTTGCCGTTTGTGCCCGTTATTCCTATCACGGGAATGTCGAACTGTCTGCGATGGAATCGTGCAAGTTGCTGAAATGTCTTCAGGCAGTCGTCCACCAATATGCAGCGCTCGTCATCGGCGTAGTCGGCATTGTCTACTACTGCGTATGCGCAACCTTGTTTCAGGGCGTCGGCTGCAAACTTGTTGCCGTCGAATGATGCGCCTTTCAAGGCAATGAAAATAGACCCCTCTGGGCAGTTACGGCTATCGGTCGTTATCGTGCGACAAGCCTGATAAACCTTGTATAACTCTGCTATTTCCATTTGAAACTCAAAATTTCGGCGCAAAGGTACTAATAATTCCTCAATTCTCCAAACTTTATCAGATTTTTTATCGCCACTGTTCCTTTTTTGTTCATGTTGTTAATCGAATATTCATAAATTATATGTACCTTTGTAGCGGAAAAAACACAATATATATGACATCTAATGAATGTTGTGACATATTAGAGCAGGTGGGTATAAAACCTACTGCTGTGCGGATATTAGTGTACAGAACTATTGCGGAGATGGACGACTCGTTTAGCTTGGCTGACGTGGAAATGAAACTGTTGAGTGTGGATCGTTCAAGCATATTTCGCACTCTGACACTGCTTAACAAGCATCACCTGCTGCACGCGTTTGAGGACGGCAGCGGTTCGCTGAAATACTGCGTGTGTCATAACCACGGCCATTGCAAGCAGGACGAATGGCACTGCCATTTCTATTGCGAGAAATGCAAAAAGACATATTGTCTGGAGAATGACAGTATACCGCAAATAGAACTACCGCAAGGTTTTGTTGCGAGAGAAATAAACTATGTGATTAAGGGTATATGTGCAAATTGCGCTAACTGATACATATATCCTTCGATATAGAAAATTTATTCTCCCACGCAAAAGATAAATAATTGTATGAAACTCTTGCATTTTGCCTTTTTAAGTATCTTTTAATAAGATACACAGCATCTCAGGAATAAAAATAAATAAAGTTAATTTGTTTGGTTTTCCATTCGATTTGTTGTATCTTTGCAATTGAAACAAACTAATGAGACTATGCCACGCAAGACCGATGAAATGTTTTTTGAGCTGCACCCTCGCCCCACAAATGGCGAAGATGGCAGACCTTTGCTTTATGCCCGTCCTGCTGCTCAGCGTAAAATGACGATGAAGGATGTGAAAAACTCCAGTGCGTTCCGTGGCATAAACGGTGCGATGATAGACATTGCCTTTGAGACTTTTATGGACGTATGCAGCAAATGGTTAGCAGAAGGCTACCGCGTTGAGACACCTCTTGGCGTATTCTCTCCCAAAATAAAGTTGGAAGGCGACTTCACCGACCCTTCAAAGATAAAGGGTAAGAACGTGAAGTTTGCAGGCATAGAAATAACTCCTTCCAAGAAGTTTGTCAAGTTGGTTGGATATAACAAGATTCGTTTTTGCAAAAAGCCCACTTCTGTTGGCAACATACAAATGCAAAACGAAGCCTTTATGGCCGATGCCCTGCGGCACTCAATGAAGGCTGGCTTCACCACCATTCGCAATTTCATGGCTCTGTCAGGTCTTAAATACCATTCCGCCCAGCGTTATCTCGAAAGTCTCTGCTCCTGTGAAAATCCCGTTCTTAGGAAAGAGAAAATAGGAGGCTCTTTCCATTACTTCCCTTTGTAGAAGTAATCACCACATTATAAAACATGCTTGCAGCGGCCGCTGCAAGGTTTTTCACCGAACGCCGCAAGACTTTGCACCGCACGCTGCAAGATATTCGCACGTGCGCCAAAAATCAAAGATACCTATGAGTCTGTGATTTTACACCTATGTGCTATTCCTTTTTCTCCTATGTTCATCTTCCTTTTCTGCTTACTGCCACAAACTATTAAAAACCGTTAATATTCGTCGGCTTTTTCATTTTTCTTGTCATTCTCTTTGTTGTTTTGACAATTATTGCTAATTTTGTAGCCGACTAAGCCAGCCTGCGAGGGATGGCGGGTCAAGACATCGAGGGAATGAGACCACCAAGCCGTTTGTAGGGCAGGTCTCGAAAGGACGTTTTCGGACGTTACTATCTGTGATCTTCAAACTTAGCAAACTTGAATCCATATCGCAGTGGTAATGCAACTGAAGCGTCCGCGTGGGTGTATTATATCCCCAAAGCAACTATGGCATAGTTATGCCGTAGATGTATTTTGGTATAGTATAATATCACTCGGCGTGGGCTGGCTTGCGTTGCTTATCTTTGATATGGGGGCAATGCTAAGGCCTGAAGACGGGGATAGGCACGGAGAAATTAACTCCCACGTCTTTTTTGTTTCCCATACCTTATTAATATTAACGCTGAATTAGGGAGTCATAGGCAAAATAAATTGTAGCCAATGATGAAAAAGGTTATTCTATTTATTGCTGTGTGCCTTATGTCAGGTACTACTGTATGCTATGCACAACTCACAAAAGAGCAACTTAAAGAACGAAAGGAAATTACGAAAACTTCTAAAACGCAACTGAACGAGAAAGCCTCGAAAGCCGCACGCAAGGAAGCCAAAGATATGAAGAAGGACGGTTGGCAGACTGCACCCGGCGCACTTCCAATAGAAAAGCAGCTCGACAAGTCGTACATGATGCAGATGGAGTACGACGAGGATATGTATCCCAAGTACATAATGGGTGAGGCAATGAGTATAGGCGGCAACTATGATGCCGCCAAGATGCAGGCATTGGAGTTGGCAAAACAAAACCTTGCTGGGCAGATTCAGACGGAGGTGACAGCACTTATTGAGAACACCGTAGCCAACGAGCAATTGAGTGGCGAAGAGGCAGAAACTGTTACACGCAGTGTTATGGCAGCAAAGAATCTAATTTCTCAAAGTCTTGGCAGAACAATTCCTGTGGTAGAGGTATATAAAACACTCTCTAACAAGAATAAACAAGTGCTTGTAAGGATTGCCTATAGCGGTAATGCTGCAAAGAAAGTGACAAAAGACGCCATTCGCAAAGAATTGGAACAACGAGGTGAAAACCTACACAAGAAACTTGACGAACTACTCGGTTGGTAATAAAATTATGAGAAACACGCTATTGTTGCTTCTGATATTGCTTTCACTGCCTTGCTTTTCCCAAAAGACAAAGGTGGTTGATGCAGAGTATATATACCATGCTCCAGAAAACGTGACTATGGAACAAGCCAAGACTACCGCATTTGACAGAGCTAAAATACAAGCTATAGCGGATGCTTTTGGTACGATTGTGTCACAGACTAATTCCACATACGTTGAAAACCATAATGGGGAATCATCAGTTGATTTCTTTTCAATTGGCGGCAGCGATGTGAAAGGAGAATGGATTGAAACAATTGAAGAGCCACAATATGAAATCACATACGAACAAGGTATGCTTGTAGTGAAGGTTTCAGCAAAAGGTAGAATAAGGGAGATTGTTTCTGCAGCCATAGACATAAAAGCGCGGGTGCTGCGCAATGGTACGGAGGACAAGTTTGAGAGCAGTGAATTCCGCAGTGGCGACGACCTATATTTATCTTTTGTTTCTCCTGTTGATGGCTATCTTGCCATATATCTCATTGATGTGGAGCAAAGGGCATATTGTCTTTTGCCTTACCGCAGCCAAAGTGATGGAATATACAAGGTGGCTGCTAACCGTCGATATTTGTTTTTTAACATCAGAGAAGCAGAGTCGCAAGAACGTCAATATGTAGATGAATACACAATGACTTGTGTACGTTCGTCAGAGCAGAATCAAATATACATTGTGTTTTCTCCACAGCCTTTTGCGAAAGCCTCAGATAATGCAACAGCAGATATGTTGCCACGAGAACTTGGGTATGATGAATTCCATAAATGGCTGGCGAAAAACAGAAGACACGATAAAGATATGGTATTGGATAAAAAGATATTGATGATTAAATAACAATAAGTATCCTTGATAATTAGTTTTTTTTATTAATATTATTAACAATTAAAAATTAAAATGATTATGAAAAAAGTAATCAAATCAGTAGCAGTTGCCATTGTTTCTGTGGCAATGCTCTCAAGTTGCTCAACAACAACACCTATTGCAGCAACATCAAATCCCGTAGGTAATAAATGTGGTCAAGCATCCACAACCCGAATTTTGGGTTTCGGAGGTTCTGCAAACATTGGTATCAACAAGGCTGCAAAAAATGCTGGAATTACGAAAATTTCACACGTGGATTACTCGACCTATTCTTTCCTTGGGATTTACAGCAAGTATACAACTCGTGTTTATGGAGAGTAAATAGGTGATTTATGGCGAATTGTGGAATGTATGCTTTCACAATTCGCCTTTAAACGGATAAAATGACATGCCGATGGCAAGAATTGTTTTCATATTGTTAATTTGCTTTATCAGCATAACATGCAATGCGCAATCTATAGAAAAACGTTATAGTAGCCATTTAAGTAATGCTGGAGTTATTAACTTTTTTCATCCTAAAAAACTAAAAAAGAATACCAATGTGGATATGTTTGTATTTGATATGACATATATTTCGCATAATGATTCTGTTACCTTAAATTGTTCTTTTAGGATACGTAATAAATATAACATAAAACTCTTAAATTTGAAAAGTGGCAATAATAAAATACACAGTAATGACTTGTTTATATTATATCGTGAGGTGAAGAAACACGGATATGAAATAAGGGTGACATCTCGTTTTTCCTTTAATGAAATCAAAAATGTTTTTAAGGAGCACACACCTCCTGTTTTTGAAATTATATTAAACGACGGATCGTATTGTATGGCATCTTATCGTAAATCTGCGTGGGAAAAAGAAAGCTTTAACGTTACAAGAATATTAGAATCAATTAATTTATAAAAAAATGAAAATCAAGCCAATTATATTTTTTGCTATTTTATTCCTGCTACCTAACATTGTTTTTGCAGGTAAAACGAAAATAAAATTAACAGGTACAATATCTGAAAGTATTGAAATGACCATTGGCAATACAGGAAGAACAGAAATAATATCAGCCCTTCCGTATGAGTTTCAGCTTGAAAAAGAAGAACTGCCTATCATATTGTCGTTTCGCTCCAATAATTATGAATATATAACCATTGAGATACCCAAAAAACCTGTAGACGATATTGGTCATGTGTATTTGCTTAAGCAGAAGGAGGTTGCAGACATTCCACTTTATGCATATAACAATGTGCCAAACAAAGATCAACCTAAAATAGAAATTAATGGGATTGATACTACACATGGTGTAAATGCTGCTCCATATACAGGGATTAAAGCAGAGAACACTTTTGCACTGATTATTGCAAATGAAAAATACGAAATGGCAAGTGACGTGGAGATGGCAAATAACGACGGACTTGCCGTAAAGGAATATTGCTCCAAGACATTGGGAATGAAAGACAAGCAAATCCTATATTACCCGAATGCAACGTATGGTAAGATAAATAAAGCTATTCGAGATGTAAAATCAATCGCTGAGGCTTATGGCGGCAAAATAAATCTGATTGTATATTACGCAGGTCATGGCATACCAGACAATGAGACAAAAGATGCTTATATAATGCCTGTAGATGCAGATGGCACAGACCCTGCAGTTTGCTTTTCATTGAAGAAACTGTACAATGAATTAGATGCTATGCATCTGAATCAATCGGTGGTATTTCTTGATGCGTGTTTTAGTGGTGCACAACGAGACGGCGATATGATTGTTGCCGCCCGTGGAGTTGCAATAAAACCTCAAGAGGAAAAACCTCAAGGAAACACAATCGTTTTTTCTGCCACATCTGATTCTGAAACGGCGTTTTCATACAAAGAACAGAAACACGGTTTGTTTACTTACTTCTTTCTTAAAATGATGCAGGACAAAAAAGGAAAGATGTCATTAGGAGATTTAGCTGACTATATAATAGAAAATGTATCTCGAGAATCCATCCTGATTAATGGTAAAAAGCAAACTCCCGCTGTGATTGTTCCGCAAAATATCGGAAATCAATGGAAAAACTGGAGATTATACGGAAAGTAACCAAACTGAAATAAATTAAGATATGAAGCGGTTATTCCTTGTTGCTTTATGGGTTTGGGCATCTACTATGGTATATGCCCAAACCGACGAGTTTCGCAAAAGTTATGACGAGTTCAGACAACAAGCAAAGACTGAATATGAGAACTTTCGCCAACAGGCAAACAAGGAGTATGCAGAATGGATGAGGCTGGCATGGGAGTGGCATAAAAAGATAGAACCGATGTCACGACCTAAAGACGATATGCTGCCTCCTGTTATATATGACGATGGGAAACGGAAAGACGAGCCGCAGCCTCTGCCGCATGATGATGTTGTGCCTGTACCCGTTCCCGAACCGCAGCCAAAGCCGATAGCACCAATAAGGGAGGAAAACGAGGGCGACTATAGAATGGGAACGTTCACGTTCTTCGGAACGGAAGGAAGCGTGCGGCTGCCGAAGGATTTCTCTTTTAAGATGAAAGGAAAAGACGAAGATGTGTTTGCCTCTGCATGGGAGGAACTGTCTACTGACCGATACGACAATCTGATACGTGACTGCCTCGTACTGCGAATGGAGCACCAACTCTGCGACTGGGCATATCTGATGATGCTCGGAGCTATGAGCGAGGCTGTATGCGGCAAAGGCAGCAACGAGGCAAGAATGCTGCAAGGTTATGTGCTCTGCCAGTCGGGATATAAGATAAGGTTTGGCGTGACGAAAGGCAACGACCTGCGGCTGCTGTTCAAGAGCGAACATCGTATATTCGACTTGGTAGGGTATGACCTGAAAGACGGTTTGTATTATCTGACGGAATCCGTCAGCGACGACGGACTATATATCTGCGATGTTTCCTATCCCGAAGAAAGACCGCTGTCGCTCTGGATTATGCAGGAACAAAGGTTTGCGGAAAAAGAATCCACAGAACGTGTGCTTACGTCGAAGAATGGTAATGTTTCCGTCAAGTCGCAGGTAAACGAAAACCTCCTTCAGTTCTACGACACCTATCCAACATCAATGGTGGGAGAGGACATTGTATCAAGGTGGGCTATGTACGCCAACACCCCTTTGTCAGAAAATGTAAAAGCACGCATTTATCCGCAGCTAAAGTCGACATTGAAGCAGACGAAGAACACAGAGGAGGCGGCAAATTGGCTGCTGAACTGGGTGCAGACGGCTTTCGTTTATGAATACGACGACAAGGTGTGGGGGCACGACCGCGCCTTCTTTGCAGAGGAAACGTTATACTATCCATACTGCGACTGCGAGGACCGCTCCATATTATTCTCCCGTCTTGTGAGAGACTTGCTTGGACTTGATGTTATATTGGTGTTCTATCCTGGGCATCTTGCCACTGCGGTATGCTTTAATGATAGTGTAAATGGTGACTACATACAGCTTAACGGCAGACGCTTCACCGTCTGCGACCCAACCTATATTGGAGCACCTATCGGTGCAACAATGCCTAATATGGATAACAAGACGGCAAAAGTGATACTGTTGAATATTTCGTAGTATAACTTTTTCATTCTACTATGAAAATATACTTTTGCAAGAAAAAGTGTTTCTACTATTTGGGTATCTTTTAGTTAATAAGTCGTTTGGCGAAATAGCGGACGGGGTACCACACGGCAACGAAGCCTACGAGTACTACGGTGAAGAAAATTACTACGATGTCTTCTGGATGTACACTTACAGGATAGGCATCGATGATGAATGAGCCCGACGATGTGCCGAGTTTCACAAGTCCGTATTGCTGCTGCAGCCAGCAGAGAAGCAAGCCTGCACCTATACCGAGAATGGCACCGAAAAGAGATATCATGCGTCCTTCGAACATAAAGATATTGGTTATCTGCTTGTCGCTTGCTCCGAGATTGCGCAGGGTTACGACATCGTTTTTCTTGTCAATCATAAGCATGGAAAGGCTGCTTATGATGTTGAAGCATGCCACAATGAGAATGAAGGTGAGGAAGGTGTATGCCATGAGTTTCTCTATCTTCATAATCTTGAACGTGTCCTCCTGCTGCTCAAAACGGTCGAGGACACGATACTTGTCGCCTGCAATCTCACTCATACGGGCTTTCACTGCCTCAAAGTCGCTGCCGTTTTTCAGTCGTAGCTCCAATGACGAGAGCATGCCTTGCTGTTCGAATATGCGCCGTGTGAAGTCGATGCTGGTAATGATATAGTTCTTATCGTACTTGGCTTGCTTTACGTTGAAAATTACTCCGGGCGACAACAACTCACCTTCTACGAAGGCATCGTCTGGGTTAGATATGTCGAACTGTCCTTCGCGCCGTGGAGCATATATTTTCATTGGCTCTCTGAAATCGTAGCCAGTGCCGAGAACATCTGCCAGGCGTATGCCAATGATACCGTAGTGCATACCGGCTATCTCAAGATAATAGTCGCCGTCGCCGAGAAGTATCTCACGAATGTGCGTGAGAGAGTCGAAATTATGCTGAACACCCTTTACCATTACCATTGCCTGTCTGCCACGATACATTGCGAGGGCTTGGTCCTCAAGAGTCTCCGTGGCTACTGCCACCTGCGGCAATTGGCGTATCTCCGTGAGTATAGGGTCGTCGGCATTTACGGTCTTTCCCTTTACCGGCACAACCTTAATCTGGGGGTCGAAACTGGTGAACAGCCCCGCCACAAGGTCGTGGAAACCATTGAAGACACTGAGTGTTACGACAAGTGCCATTGTTGCCACGGCAACGCCCACAACACTGATGCCACTAATTACGTTGATGGCATTGGTGCTTTTCTTGGAGAAAAGATAGCGGCGGGCTATGTAGAACGGGAAAGACATTGGTGAGTGATTAGTGTTCAGTGATTAAGTCAGGCGTTATGGAGAAGTTCGTCGATGCGGTCGATGTAGTCGAGGGAATCGTCGATGAAGAAACGCAATTCGGGAATGATGCGCATCTGATGACGTACACGACTGCCAAGCTCATAGCGGATGGTCTTGGCATTAGCATTAATGTTATTCAGAATCTCCTCGCCCTTTTCGCTTGGGAACACGCTGAGATATGCGGTGCAGATGCTGAGGTCGGGCGACACCTTTGTACGTGTTACGCTAACCATTACACCGTGCATCTGCCTTGTCTGCTGCTGGAAAATGATGCTCAACTCCTTTTGCAGCATTCGTGC
>JAFLSE010000020.1 GCA_022511075.1 Prevotella sp. | reverse complement strand
TTCCCGTTCTCTCCAAACACCATGGCTACAGGTGGATTTACCAATGGCTACGGATTCGTTCAAAGAGGAGAATAAAACACATCTTGTATAAATATAAGAATCTGGCTTGGCTGTCTGCCGAGCCAGATTTTTTGACTATAATAAAAAAAGAGGCAAAAAATTTTGCCAGTTCGTTAACTTTTTGTACCTTTGCAACCGATTTGTATAAAATAACTGCGAAAAAGAAAAGTTTCACTAAAAACGTTGAATGAAAAACGACAACAGTAAGTTCCAGTATCGTATAAACGAACAGATACGAGTACGCGAAGTCCGCGTCGTGAGTGACAGCGGCTCAACAGTAATGCCAACAAGACAGGCATTGGACATGGCACGCGACGAGGGCGTGGATCTTGTAGAAATATCACCCAATGCACAACCACCTGTTTGTCGTATCATTGACTACTCAAAATTCCTCTACCAGCAGAAGAAGCGCGCCAAAGAGATGAAGGCAAAGCAAGTGAAGGTGGAGGTGAAGGAGATTCGTTTCGGACCGCAGACCGACGAGCACGACTATCAGTTCAAGCTGAAGCACGCAAAGGAGTTTCTTGAGGACGGCAACAAGGTAAGGGCATACGTTTTCTTCCGTGGTCGTTCCATTCTCTTCAAGGAACAGGGTGAAGTTCTCCTGTTGCGCTTTGCTAACGACTTGGAGGAATACGGTAAGGTAGAACACATGCCGTCGCTCGAAGGAAAGAAGATGTTCCTCTACTTGGCTCCCAAGAAGGCAGGTGTGGCAAAGAAGAGCCAGCAGGCAATGGACAGGGAGAAACGTGAGACTGATGCCAAGAATGCAAAGGTACAGTCTGTCGAGGCAGACGCAGAGACTCCAGCAAACGGTGGTTTGTTTGCAAACGCAAAAATTAGTGCCGATGCGTTAAAGAAACTGCAGGACACCACAGATGAAGAAAAAGACTAAAAGAACATGTGTGCGCAACGTCTTTGGTATATACGTTGCCACCTATTTAATTAATAACAATTTAAAAAATTAAAAACAATGCCAAAACAAAAGACAAATTCCGGCGCAAAGAAAAGATTTCGTTTCACCGGTACAGGTAAGATTAAGAGACACCATGCTTACCACAGTCACATTCTGACTAAGAAGACAAAGAAGCAAAAGCGTAACCTTGTACACCAGACGCTTGTGGACGGTACAAACACAAAGCAGGTACGTGATTTGTTGTGTCTCCGTTAATTATCTAAATTGTCAAACAACTAAAGTAAGAAAACTATGCCAAGATCAGTAAATCACGTTGCCTCAAGGGCAAAGAGAAAGAGAATCCTTAAACTTACCCGTGGTTATTTTGGTGCGCGTAAGAATGTGTGGACCGTTGCCAAAAACACTTGGGAGAAAGGTTTAACATACGCATATCGTGACCGTCGTACGAAGAAGCGCAATTTCCGCGCATTGTGGATTCAGCGTATCAACGCTGCCGCTCGTCTCGAGGGTATGAGCTACTCTGTTTTTATGGGTGCTCTTCACAAGGCTGGCATCGAGATTAACCGCAAGGTTCTCGCTGACCTCGCCGTAAACAATCCACAGGCTTTCAAGGCTATCGTTGAGAAGGTGAAGTAAGAATAAGTTATTACTCTTTTTTAATAATTAGGTGAATCTTAAATTGCAACGAATGCTCTTATGTGTTTGTCGCTATACATTTTCTTCAATGACAATTACGTATAATTTGACCCAAGGGGAAATAATGAATAAATAAAGTGAATGAGCAATCAGATAGTGATTACTCATTCACTTTATTTATCTAATACAACTTGGATAATAGCGTAAGAACTGTTATGCTCTTTGGGGCATATGAATCTGTCATAATATGACAGGCTTCTTTTGTTGATTGTCCTCTACTAATAGTGTCGTCAATTATTAATATATTATGACCATTGATTTTATTGGCATACTTGGCAAAATAATCATTACTTAGTCTGAAAGTCATATCAAGAACATTTTTCATTTCTTTGCTAAGAATAAACGGTTGCTTAACCATAGAGTAATGAGTGATTACTATCATAGTTAGCAGAGGAAAACAGCATCGTTACTTTAAATATTCAATCTGAACCATACCACCTTTTGACAGGAATTTATATTGGGTGCCAGAATAATTCTTAGGGTAAATCACGCATATATCACCAGTGCCTTCATAATATTGCACTCCACCAACATTTTGCGTGCATGTCAATGTACCATTATAATAGACCATGACTCCTCCAATAGACATGCAATTTGATGGTTGACTACCAATAAAATGAGCCGTGCCATAGCTCCAATCTGCAAAAACAGCCAGACTTATCAAAGCCGCAACAACCATACTAAAAATCTTTTTCATCGTCTTATTATTATTTTTTGGCTATATATTCAGTATTCAGAAAATCATCTTTTTGTCTTTGTTTCTCTTATGTTTTCGTTGTTTCCTCGGCATATATGCTGTCAAAAAGTTGTCGCAGTTGTTTCTCGTCGGCAATGATTGAGCGCAGGGTGTTTAGGTTGCGTTCGTTTTCAGAGCCTTGAATCCACAATCTTATGTAACCATTCACGGAGTATTTCTCCTCAAGGTGCTTGCGTGCCCGTTGCCATTGCCATTCCTTGTCGTATGTCGGGTGGTTGGCAAGTCCGTATTGCACCGTGCGCCTTATCACCGTTTCTGGTTCGAGGCATCGGTCAGCCTCTGCCACAATCTTGCCGTAGATGCTGCGTGGCTGGCGGCTGGCACTGGCACGATGGTCTTCCACCGCCTCTTTCATTATCTTGATTTGCTCTGCCGAAAACCAACGGCGCAGCCTTTTGTCGCTTTGCAGAATCTTTCCGCCCGTTATGTGGTGGTTGGCACGAGGACCGGAAAGTCCCAAGTCGTGATAGGCAGCCACGACGTACACCATATTTATGTCTGCCCCTGTGGATCGCACAAGGTCGATGGAGCGGCGTATAACCGATGTTACGTGCCCAAGCCCGTGCGCCTTGTCAAAGTTGGCGTATTGCGGAAGAATGTTCTGTTCCACAAACTCCACCAAATCGAGACTTGCCGTGTTAGTTATCATAAAAAACCAAAATAATTTTGCAAATGTACGGAAAAAATGTTACTTTTGCAAATAGATAACAAGAAAATTGATGTTTGTGCCATAAAAACAACAAAAAAGATGTCATTAATGTGGCGAAAAGAAGGATTATGGAAACACAAGTGAAAAATATGCAAGGCGAGGAGGATGTAAGGACAAATTCAATGAAGGCGTGGATTCTTGCCGCGCGCCCAAAGACGCTTACGGGTGCGGCTGTGCCTGTGCTGATTGGCTTGACACTTGCCTATGTCGATGCACGAACGTATTATGTGGAGGGTGTTTTCAACTGGCTGCCGGCGGTGCTGTGCCTTCTGTTTGCCTTCATTATGCAGATTGACGCAAACTTCATAAACGACTTTTTCGACTATGTGAAAGGCAGCGATGATGTGGAGACCCGTTTAGGACCGAAACGTGCCTGTGCGCAAGGGTGGGTTACTACCGATGCAATGAAACGTGCCATTGCCACAACCACCTGCGTTGCCTGTGCCGTGGGCTTGCCGCTGATTTATTTCGGTGGATTGGAAATGATTGCCGTGGGCATTCTCTGTGTTGTGTTTTGCTTTCTCTACACCACTCATTTAAGTTATATGGGCTTCGGCGACTTGCTCGTGATAGTGTTTTTCGGCATAATCCCCGTGTGCATACCTTATTATATAGAACTGCATACGCTCACTTGGCAGGTGTTCATCGGCTCTTTGGCTTGCGGATTCGTGATAGATGCCTTGCTGATTGTCAATAACTTCCGCGACCGCGATACCGACCGCGATGCCGGCAAGCAGACCATTGTGGTTCGTTGTGGTGCTGAATGGGGATTGCGCTTTTATCTTTTGTCTGGAGTGGCAGCCGTCGTTCTCAATGCCGTCTATTGGTACGAGGGGCATATTCTTGCCTTTGTGCTACCTCTGATATATCTGCCGCTGCACATCATCACATATTGCAAGATGAAACGCATTGACCACGGCAGGGCGCTCAATCAATGTCTTGGCGAGACGGCGCGCAACATTTTTATTTACGGCATATTGGTGGCGGCAGGCTTGCTCATCATCTGAGGTAATAGTAGTATATGTATGCGAATATTGCTATTAGCACAAGTGTAACTATTGTGCGGAAAAGGCAACTCACCACACGCTTTATCAATATCACGCCTATTATGATTGCCACTAACAATGCAATGTAATATCCTAATGTTCCCATTGTTTCTTGTTTTTATTGCGTTTCTTCTTAGTGCTTGAACAGCTTCCTGAATTGTGTGGGTACGGGCGTTTCAAACTCCATTCGCTCGCCCGTCACAGGGTGGGTGAAACAAAGCAGGAAAGCATGCAGGCACAAGCGGTGAAGTGGGTCGTCGCCGTTGCCATATTTCGTATCTCCGCACACGGGATGCCCCATATCAGCGGAATGCACCCTTATCTGATTCTTACGCCCCGTCTCCAATTTGAATTCCACGAGTGAGTGTTCCGTGGTGCGGTCGTGGGTGAAATAGTGGGTCACGGCATATTTTCCACCGTTGTCCACTGGCGACGAGAATGTTACATACGCCTTGTTATCCTTCAGCCAATTGGCTATCGTGCCTTCGTCGTTCTCCATTTCTCCGCTTAGTACGGCAATATACCGGCGGTCGTAAACAATATTGTGCCAGTTGTGTTCCAAAATCTGCTCCGTTTCCATGTCCTTTGCATATATCATCAGTCCGCTGGTGTCGCGGTCGAGTCGGTGCACCACGTGGGCACGGCATTTCAGTCTGCGCTTTTGGAAATAGTTGTCGAGCACGCTCTTCACGTTCAGCGACGAATGGCCTGCCGCCATTGAAAGTATTCCGATATTCTTCTCCACCACCACAATCCAGCGGTCTTCATATACTATCTTCACATAGCGGCTTTGCAGCCCCTCATTGTTCTTCTTCGTCTTGCTTACAGCCACCGTCATTCCCTTGTGCAGCGGGAAATCGAATTGCGTCACGCATTTTCCGTCAACCTTTATGCCCCTGCCTTGCAGCGTCGCCTTTATCTTTGAACGGCTCTGCCCAGCCTTTTCTATCAGAAACTCCAGCAGCGGCATTTCCTTGTCAACACTTATGTAGTTGTAGTTCTCTTTCTTATTGTTATTGCCTTTGTACATTTTTCTTTGTTGCTTTATATTTTCAGATGCAAAGATACGTATTTTGTTTCAGAATATATGTCTAAAATCCCAAAAAGTTTTATTATGATAATTCAGTTTTTCTGTTAAACGGGAATAATTCTCACAAAAAAGTAGTAACTTTGCAAACAAAGTTTCAAGAAACAAACACAAAAACTAAACTATGAATAACGACGGACAGAAAGATTCTGTGATAATAGTAAGCGGTGGAATGGACAGCATAACGCTGCTTTACGAACACAAGGACGAGATTGCACTCGGCATATCGTTCGACTATGGCAGCAACCATAACAAAAAGGAGATTCCGTTTGCCAAGATGCACTGCGATATGCTCGGAATAGAGCATATAACGATACCCCTCAGCTTTATGCAGCAGTATTTCAAGAGTTCGTTGCTCGAAGGTGCAGAGGCTATTCCCGAAGGACATTATACTGACGAGAATATGAAATCGACCGTGGTACCGTTCCGCAATGGTATAATGCTTGCCATTGCTGCTGGAATTGCCGAAAGTCGCGGGCTGCACCATGTGTTGATAGCCAACCACGGAGGCGACCATGCCATATATCCCGACTGCCGCACGGAGTTTATCAATGCCATTAGTGAGGCGACAAAGACTGGCACATATATCGATGTAGATGTGGTGTCGCCATATACGGAGATAACCAAGAGCGACATTGCACGCATAGGCAAAAGGCTCGGCATAGACTACAGCCAAACGTGGAGTTGCTATAAGGGCGGCGACGTTCACTGCGGCAAGTGCGGCACCTGTGTGGAACGAATGGAGGCTTTGCGCGATGCAGAAATAAATGACACGACAAAATATAATAACTAATCATAAACACTAATCATTATGAAAGCGATTTCAACAAACAACGCGCCTGCTGCAATAGGACCATACAGCCAGGGCATTCAGACATCATCATTGGTATTTGCATCGGGACAGATACCCATAAACCCTGCAACGGGAGAGTTCGTAGAAGGTGGCATAAAGGAGCAGACACGCCAGTCTATCCTCAATGCGCAGGCTATCTTGCGCGAGGCTGGTCTCGACCTCTGCAACGTGTGCAAGACAACGGTTTTGCTTGCCGACATAGCTGACTTTGCCGCAATGAACGAGGTTTATGCTGAGTTCTTCACTCAACCATATCCTGCACGCTCGGCTTTTGCCGTAAGGGATTTGCCAAAGGGTGCACTCGTGGAGATAGAGATGATTGCCTCTGCACAATAAAAGACGGTTGTACTAAAACAAAGAGTGGAGCGTGTCTGTATAAGATAACGCTCCACTCTTTTGAGTATTTTAAAATATTTAAAGCTGTTTTATAAATTTCCGTATGCCATTCTTATCACGAATAATATAAATACCCTTATGTAGGTTAGCCAATACGTCATGATACGTAGTATCTATTTCTGATTTGGCAATCTTTTTGAGCTGTTTACCGTCTATGGTGAATATTTCCAATCCATCAAAAGTAGAGTCCACAGCGGGATGTACTCCTGAAGCATAGTCTTGTAGCAATATCCATTCATCTGTATTTGTCTCTTTGTAATAGGCCTCCACCGTGTAACCGTTGTTGGTATTCACCTCGCTGTCGGCAACAAAGAATCGATAGGTAATCATTTGTCCTTCATAGATAGATGTGGGCATCTCGTAGGTTCTGCTATTGGCATCAGATGTCACCACCAGCCGCAGACTGTCCTCGAAGTTGTTGTCTGACGAGTTGCACACCGTCATCTCTAAAGTCTTGCCACCAGTCTTGCCGCCTGTTATCTCCTTTATGCCGTCGTCTGTCAGGTAAAGACGCGTCTGCAGGGTATGATAGTTGGGCAAGGTGAATGTGTAGGTATTATCTTTCACACTCACAGGTATACAGTTCGGGGCGTTGTCCCATCCTCTCACCCAAGGGTCAGTCTCACTATCACGCGATACGACGCTCATCTCATAGTCGCCGTCAGGCAGTTGGTCTGGCAATATGAAGTTGCGGTCAATATTCACGGCATTGCCACCTCCAGAGAGCGTAGTATTGCGCACGGTCTTTGAAACTCCCACAAGTGTGCCGTCTTGATAAAAGCCGAGGCTGAACTGCGCACTTCCTCCCTCAAAACTGATATAGCGAAACTGAAACTTTGCTTGTACGCTTTCTGTTGCCTTAACTGTCTGGGCATAAGGTTGATTTTCCAGCACCAACGGCGAGTTCAGCACCAATGCCGTGTGGTCAAAATCCCCGTCAGTCAGTCCATCAACAGGATAGAAATCTGTCACCATTGCCTGCCGATGATGGTAACTCACGCTATAAACCCCCGGCCAAATACCATCGCCTTGATTAATGATATTCAAGTCTGTAAACTTGTCCTGCTTCTGACTGGCATGTCCAAAGTTAAAATGGTAGTTGCCGTTGCTGTCTCGACCATCGATGACATACATGTGGCCAACCACGTTTTGCCCTGGTTGTGTATGGTCACCACGATAGAATACAGGGTGTCCTTGCTCCAATTCGCTATTCAGCATCTCTATCCATTCTGCGGTGGAATAGTATTTCCTGTTTCGGTAGCGGCTGGCGGGGGAGAAATGAAGATAATGTTGCAATCCCCACATCATGCTTGCATAGTTATAGGGAGAACTCGATGAACCATAATTTATTTTCATTGCAGCTCCCACCTGAAACACAAGGCTTGCCACAGCATCTCCTTCTGCTTGACTATAACCCTGCGAATAACTGTCGAGAATGTTTTGCCAGTCGATACTTCGGGCATCAAGATCTATGTCCACGCCTTCATATGTTACGTGCCCAAATCCGTGTTGAGGCATTTTATAGTAATTTAGTATTTGTGCCACAGCGATGGCACCGCAGCCGGCAGCTGCATTGTTTGGACACTCACCATTAAATGGTGCCGACTGATGCCATGAGGCATTCACCATTTGTTCCACACTTTGCTGTGCCGATACGTCCATCATGGCACAGCCTGCAAAAATTGTCAGAAGCAAATACTTTTTCATATTCTTTTCTTTATTGTTTTCTGATTCTTATGCAAAAGTAACAAAAATTATATTAATACGAGAAGATTGTTTTAAAAATATATATCAATCGAGATATAAACCAAAAACTTAGTCTGGAACTTATTGTAAAACAAGGATACAAGCCTGAATTTCGACTTGCCTCCTTGTTTGTATTGCAGTTCCTTTCCTTTTTACTGAGCCTTTTGTAGAAATAAACGCATATAATTCTGGTATTTGCTAATAATATCAGCAAGAGAGGTGCCGCTGCCAAATGCCACATTAGGATTTATACCATCGCCTGTGAACTGATGCATTTTTCCAAGCTCATCCCAATAGTTCATCTCACCACTTATTTTAGGTTCGAAATTATCAATGACACTAACATTTCCCGCTGGCACATTATTTTTGGGAATATAAACTACCGTCATCTCATCTTCAGCAGGAATTTCGTCATATCTGACGCGCTTTGTCCATCGCATCATTCTCTGTGCTTCCAAAACAACGGTTTCTCCATTGATGACAACTGTCGTCATACCATTGCTGATACCTGTCTCTGTCCATTCTGACTCTGGAATCGTGAATGTGATGGCTCCCCCGTCGTTTCCTTTATAAGTCACTTGAGGTGTCGCATACCTTAAAAGAGCGCTTGGGCAATCCAACCGAAACTCAAAAATGACATAAGGATCCTCGTCTTTGCTACATGATACAATCATCGTCGATAAGAGGATGATACTGATGATACTCCACAATTTTCTTTTCATTTTTCTGTTTCTATTAATTAAGTTTATATTTTTGATTGTTTAAAATGACACATCATTATTTAGATACTGTGAAATCGCCTTTGAATTTGTCTATAGTTGGAATGAATACTTCACCGATACTGCCCAACATACCACCCTCCAATACCTCATATTTTAAAAGAAATTCATCAAATTCAATTGCCATTTTCATAGCACTGACATTATATGATAGTGGATTTGTAATCGTTATCTTAGCCTTTGAAGACATAAGCAGCAGCGTCTGATAATCATCACTTACAGAAGTTGTGAAAGTATAGTCCAGTTCCCCTATGCCATCTTTAGTGTATTCTATCCATATAGCATCATCAAAATCTTCCACAGTTTCGCCATTCGCTTTTTTATTAAAATGATAATAGACCAGCGAAGATGCAACCAACTTACTGTAAGTATCAGACCATTGCACACGGAATGAATATACCGTGCTAGACTTATCTGTGTTATCCCATGTGAGGTCGTTCAGAATCAGACGCGCAAAGTCCTCGGCATTGCCCTTCCGTGCGGTGTTCGCCAGATACCCGTCGCTCCCCATTTCCACACCAGACCACCAGCCAGAGCCGGTCGATTCGATTTCCCATTGCAGGGTACTGCCACCGAGCGAAATACTGGTAGCCAAAACATTCTGACTGGCATTGTACGACCAAGTGCCGCTTCTCTTCAAATTGATGGCCGTGGTGTAATAGACGAGATGGCCGTCGGGGTACATCAGCAGATGAAGGTCGGTCGTACCGCTTGCAGATGTACTGACAGGAATGGTCCAGAACCCTGCGAAGGCAGAGGCATCAAAAGAGGTGGAGGCTGCTTCATCGTCATCTCCACATGACGCACAGACCGCTCCCGACATGACCAGCAGCAGGGCGGACACAAACGTAAACATGTTTTTCTTTCTAAAAATGTTCATAATACAATGTTTTTAAATTGTTATTGATAATGTTGTTAATGCTCCATCTGTTTGGCTTGTACTGCACTAACTTTAGGATAAAAAGAAAGCGCAGACTTTTGCCATACGCCTTTCAGGTTCGCTACAACCTCCACTTCCTACGGAAAAGTCTACGCATAATGCGTACACTCCTTCGGAAGTGGGATTAATGCTCTTTTTCGGTTTCGGGGTAGCGATTTGAAAGGCGAATTGAGCAATCATTATGTCGTGTCTCTTACGAAACACGGTGCAAAAATACAAAAATTATTTCATATTAAAGCATAAAGCAGCAAAAACTTTTGATTTGCGGCGGTGGTGCATGGGGAGTCACTCATCATCTTCTGTCACTTCGTGAATTCTTGAGTTTTCCCAATCAAGTGACAAGACAAAACTTTTCGTACCTTTCACTTTCTGGTACACTCCGTTTTTTAAAGTACAAAAGTCCCATCGTATTTTCTTGGGATTGAACACTACCTCATACATATTGCCATCTTCGTCCCACCACGATTCGTCGAAGCCATCAAGTTCGCACAAAAATGTCATGGTTTTGCCATCCCATCCGTATAGGTATTGCCTATAATAGATAGATGAGTCGTAGTTGGAACACAGATAATATGTCCGTCCTTGCCTATCGAGTAAGTGGAATATCTTATTGATTTTTGCAATCCCCTTTTCTCCGACAGTCAACACCTTGTAGCCTTGCTCTGTCTTATACACCAAAAAGGAGTATAGCGGGTTCATGCCGCTCCATTCTGGGAAATACAGAATGCCGGCCTCGCCACCTTCTGCATGGAAAGTCGTTACAAAGTCCAGTTGCGGACTATACAGAGCCGCCTGCTCTATGAGACGGAACAGGAATATTTCGCCGCTGTTAGCACTGCTTGTCTTTTCGCCGCTGTGGCTATAAATGTAGCCTTGCTCAAACGCCATATTTTGGATGGCCTTTCTAATTTCCTCTACGGGGTAATATTTGCGCTGATGGTTCACATACCTGTCCAGTTCCTTGACTGCGTTCCACACTTCAATCGAGTCGTCTCTGTTCGCGTTATGAATCAGTACTTCTGCACCACAGTTTTTGCAGATAGAGTCGAAATAGGCTTGAATGTTTGCAACCGATTCTGCTTCATGGTCGCCAGGGTAAGCATAGATGCTTTTGCTTGTTTCTATTTCTACCTTCTTCTCTGTCTTGTTTGTGCAGCTTGCGCACAATGCCACAATAGCGATGGAAAATAACCATTTATTCATACCTCATTCTACATCTATCGTAATCTCTGCATCGGGCAGTCCGTATGAACGTGCTTTCAATACAGCTTTGCCGGGATATTTGGCAGAACGGACAACGGCGACGCATCGACCGAAGAAGGCACGGCGCTTGTTGTCCTTGAAACGCTCAAGCGATGCAGGGTTGCCATTGTCAACACCATCAAGACGGGCAGCACCGCTGAGTTCGAAGAACACTTGATTTTCTGCCCACGGACACACATTGCCGTCGGCATCTACAATGTCAACGTTGACGAATGAGAGATTCTTGCCATTGGCGGCAAGAGATGTCTTGTCGGCAGTGAGGCGTATGTGGTGAGGGTTGCCTGCGGTGCGGCGAGCATCGGTGGCAACAACATTGCCGTTTTTGCGTGCAACAACCTTTGCCTCGCCCTTCTCAAACTTTACTCGCCACATTGTATGATAGTCATGTGTTCCCTTTGTGCGTACACCCTGCGAACGACCGTTAATAAACAACTCCACCTCGTCGGCATTGTTATAGTAGCACCACATGTCTATTTCCTGTCCGTCGAGCCAGTTCCAGTGAGGGAACAAGTGACACACTTGCTTGTTGGTCCATTCGCCCTGATACATATAATATATGTCCTTCGGCATACCTGCAAGGTCTATTATGCCGAAATAGCTGCTGCGTGCAGGGAAACCATAAGGGGTTGGCTCACCTATATAGTCCCAACCAGTCCAGATGAACTGACCACTGACGAAATCGTTGTGCTTTACTACGTCCCATGTTTCTTCATGCGTGCTGCTCCACGGAGCGTGCATATTGTCGTAGGCAGAACATTTGTATGACGGGTCGGTATACGGCATCCACCACTCTTGGGGAGCTACACGCACCGAGTCGCTCGGCATAGTGTAATAGTCGCGTGTCTGCAATGCACTTACACTCTCTGTAAATATGAATGGCTTGCCGGGGAAATTATTCGGCACGTCCATCACCCACTGGTGATGGTAGTTATAGCCGATGATGTCGAGCGCACCGCTCTTGAAAAGATGGTTCTTTGGGTCGGGCTCGTTACATCCTGCCGTGATAGGACGGGTGTTGTCAAGACGGCGTATCACGTTTGTAAGATTACGCGTCAGAATGGAGTTGGCACTCATCTCGCCATCCTGCGCAAGCGTGGACGCATCGTGCCCTGCATTCAATATCATGTTTGCCTGTTCTACTGTGAGGTTGTCTGCTTCTGCTGACGACCACTGCTCGAGCACCTCATTGCCAATGCTCCACATTATTATTGATGGGTGATTGCGGTCGCGGCGCACCATGTCTGTAAGGTCGCGCTCTGCCCACTCGTCGAAGAAACGGGCATAGTCGTTCCTGGTCTTGCGTCGGTGCCACATGTCGAAACTCTCGTCCATGACTATTAGTCCCATAGTGTCGCACATATTGAGCAGTTCGGGTGCAGGCGGATTGTGTGAGCAACGTATGGCATTGGCACCCATATCGCGCAACATCTTCAACTGGCGATACAGCGCGTCTTCATTCACCGCCGCACCAAGACAGCCCATGTCGTGATGCTGGCAGACACCGTTTATTTTCATACTCTTGCCATTGAGGAAGAAACCCTTTTGCGGATTAAACTCAAACGAGCGAACACCAGTATTGGTATAGTATTCGTCTACTATCTTGTTGCCTATTTTCACTTGCGTGCGCACCTTATATATATAGGGGCGCTCGGTAGACCAAAGTTCGGGGTTGCGCAACGTTATATACTGGCTGCTCACGGCACGTGTTGCACCGATGTCTACCTTCAGCACGCCCTTCGACGAGCCTACGGTCTTGCTGTCGGCGTCGAGCAGCGTGTTTTCTATCGTTACCTGCTGCCCCTTGCCTGTCTCGTTGTCCACCTCTACGTCTATAGCAAACTTGGCTGCTCCCGTAGGCTGTACCTCGGCGTTCACCCACGTGCCCCAGTGGGAAACGTGCATACGGTCGGTCTTCACGAGATATACGTGGCGGTATATTCCGCAACCGCTGTACCAACGGCTGTTGGGCTGGTCGCTATTGTCCACGCGCACTGCAATCACGTTTTTGCCCTTGAAATCAAGATACGGCGTAAGGTCGTAGCGGAATGAGCTGTAGCCGTATGGACGCTTGCCGAGCTGATGACCGTTAATCCACACCTTCGAATTCATATATGCACCGTCGAAGTCTATAAAGAACTTCTTGTCACGGTCAGCTTTTGCTATAGTGAAATACTTGCGATACCAACCTATGCCTCCTGGCAGTGCGCCGCCGCTTGCTCCCGACCGGGCTGTTGCGGTGAAGTCGCCTTCTATTGCCCAGTCGTGCGGCAGGTCGAGCACCCGCCATTGGCGGTCGTCATAGCCAAACCACGACATATATGTGGAGTCGTTTCGTGAGAATCTCCACCCTTCGTCAAACAGTTCTCTCTCGTCAGCCGATGCCGAAAGGCTGAAAGCAGCTAATACGGCACCCAAAATCATGCTTCTTTTTCTCATTTAGTTGTGTTATATTTTTATTGTTATTTCCTTTCCGTCGTAGTGAATCATCGTTCCTTCGGGATTGTCGAGGTTCAGCGGTCTTGCATTGTCCTTGTCAACAAGCACCACGTTGAAGCGCCGCTCCTTCAGCATACCCTCAAACGAACCTTTGCGCTTGCCAAAAGTAACGGTACGCTCGGCATCGTTGTATGTAATCTCAATGGTTGCCCATTTGCCTTTCTCATAATTGTAGTTTGTGCCCTCGTCCTCGTAAAGCTCAAAACTTCCGTCGGCACCTGCATATACATATAGGTTTATTAGTTCCGCAGGCTTCTCGTCGCTCCACTGCATTTCAGGACCAAACGGAACAATCGCCCCCTCGCGAACGAATACAGGAATGCGCTCAAAGGGTGCATCAACGCACAACGTGCGCCCTCCATCTATATGCTTGCCTGTGTAAAGGTCGTACCAACCGCATTGCTTGGGGAAATACACCTCGCGCTCACGAGCCTTATACTCACCCACGGGACAAGCCATAAGCGCAGGACCAAACATCCATTGGCTGCCTATGTCGTGCACGTTTTTGTCGTTGCCAAAGTCCATTGCAAGTCCTCGCATTATGGTGTAGTCGTGGCGGTGCACCCATGCTGCCATTGAATATATGTATGGCATCATTCTGTAGCGCAGCTTATCGTAGTATAGTATTGTCTTGTATGCAGGGTCGTTGTCGGGTGCTATGTTCCACACCTCGCGCAACGGGAACTGTCCGTGGGCACGATATAACGGAACGAAGCATCCAAACTGATTCCAACGTGCCTGCAACTCTCGCCATTCGCGCAGGTCGTCGTTCACAACCTTCTGCTTGTCATATAGCTTTTGCGCTGCCACATATCTGTCTTCCACGCAAAAGCCGCCTTGATCCATTCCCCAGAACGGAATGCCCGACATTGAAAAGTTTAAGCCTGCCGTCATCTGCGCACGCATATCCTCCCATCGTGTGCCAATGTCGCCGCTCCACGTTGCGGTGCTGTATCGCTGTTCGCCGGCAAATCCAGAGCGGGTGAGCAGGAACACTCGTTTGTCGGATATAGCCCTTTGCCCGTTATATATGGCATCGGCATTGGGTATAGAATAGGCATTGAAATATTCGTCGGAAGTGCCGAGTGCCGTTGGTCCGCAGAGCAGTTTGCGATATTTCATCGGCGTGCAGTCCTTGATGTTTGGCTCCGAGGCATCCATCCACCATGCGTCCATACCTTTGCCGTACTTGCTGTAGAGGTTTTCGTCCATATGCCGCCAGAACATCTTCCTTGCTCCTGCGGAGTACGCATCGTAGAACGTGCTCACATATCCCTTGCCTACCCAGTCGCGTATGGAGTCGTTCACCGCCTGCTTGTATATCCAGCCGTTGGCATCAAGTTCATTGCAGTTGGGAATGCCCCAATAGTATTTTGGCCAACACGAAATCATAAGTCTGCCGTGCAGCGAATGTACTTTGTCGTACATAGCCTGCGGATTGGGGAAGCGTTCAGGGTCGAAAGCAAAACTGCCCCATTCAGGCTCTTTCCAGTAAAACCAGTCCTGCACTATCACATCGCAGGGAATACCGCGAGTGCGAAACTCCTGCATCGTCTCTTCTATTTCCTGCTGCGACTTATATCGTTCGCGGCTCTGCCAAAAGCCCAACGACCATTTAGGAACAATCGGCGACTTGCCTGTCAACCTGCGGTAGCCCTTCACTATCTTGTCCATATTCTCGCCGGCAATGAAATAGAAAGTCATATCCTTCGTCATCTCGCTCCAAATGGATATTCTGTTTCTTTCCTCTTCCGTGCGAGGCTTTGCCGTGCGCAGTCCGCAATATGCCACGCCGCCGTTGGGCTGCCACTCCACGCGCAGCCTTGTCTTGCGACCTTTCAGCAGTGCCGCGCTGAACTTGTAGGCATTGGGATTCCACGCCGTGCGCCACCGTTCGGGCACTACGTTGTGTCCGTCAATATACACTTTCATATAGCCCGAATAGTAGAGTATAAAGTCATATTCTGCCGATACTGGTGCTTCTATGAATCCTTCGTACACCACGCGTGAGCCTGCCATCTTAAAACCCTTTGGCAGTTTTTCTATTTCCACAAGATTTTCATAATACAGCGAATCCTCACGCCTTGTAATCTGCTTGCCGTTAGCCTCGGTGTATGTGCCGGTAAGCGCACCTTTCACACCCTCCTTGTCATACAAACTGAACGCCTCACCAAGTTGCAGATAGTCGTCGGGATTGCCCCAGCGACAGTATGAATAAGAATCCCAAAGCAGTCCATAGCCTGCCGTTGACATAACGAATGGCACTGACACTTTGGTGTTGTATTGGAAAAGCTCCTCGCTTTTTCCCTTGTAGTTCATTTCCTCCGACTGGTGCTGTCCGAGTCCATATACAGCCTCGCCCTCTGCACCGTCGAATTGCAAGTGCCACGTATATCCGCTGCGGTCGGCAAGCGAAATTTTGTTCAGTTCCGTTTTCTTTCCCCAGTTTATTTCGTCGGGCGATGTCGGTTGGTAGTTTGGTGGCAGTTCCGTTTGGTTAGATACAAATTTCTTGAATGTCTTTCCTTTCGTTGCCGTTTCCTGCAACAGTTTTTTGCCCGTGCCGTCATAGAAGCATATTCGTCCCGTCTTCACGTTCACGCAAACCTGCACACCCGTTGCCTTCACCGTAACATTATCACCATTTTCCTCCACTTTCCAGTTTGCAGCAGCCTTTTCGTCCACAATTATCAGGCTTTTGCGCTTCTTGGGTATCTCGTTTTCGGGAGTTGCCTCCACTTTTATTATGTTGTCACCAATCACTTGCAGGCGTATCGTCCTTGCCTCGTCGTCGCCGTTGTCGGTGTTTATTATTACAGCATTTCCCGTTTTCTTGTAGTTCGCCGCCTTTGTGTTTGGCATGCTGCAAAGCATCAATGCTGCAAGCAATGTTATTCCTATTCTCATTTTGTTTCTTTCCTAATCACAAAACCGTTCATTTCTTCATAGTCTTTGCTGAAGTGTCCCTTATCACGAGCCGTTGCGCAACAATCATCTTTTGTATGTTCGTTTCGCCCTCTATGTGCTTGAACAGCATACGGCACGACGCGCGCCCCATTTCTTCACTCTGGTCTACTATCACCGACAGCCGCGGCGTTACATATTCCGTGTGTGGGTCGTCAGAGAAGCCTATCAGTGCCACGTCCTCTGGTATTCGCAATCCCATTCGCTTTATTGTGGTGTATGCAGCAAATGTTATTATGTCGTTGAAAGCCAATATTGCATCGGGGCGTTCTTCGTGCCTCAATAGCTTTTCCGTTGCATTGCACGCCACGTTGAAGTCAATCTTGTCGCACGCCACCATAAATCGGTCTATCGGCAGATGGTTGTCGCGCAGTGCCTCAAGATAACCGTGCTTGCGCCGTTGCACCATGTCAAGGTGGTTAGGACCACCCACGAAGGCAATCTTCCTGCTGCCCGTGTCTATCAGGTGTTGTGTAGCCATTTGTGCTGTCTCGTCGTCATTGGCTTTCACGCTCGAGAATTTATCGTGCAGACACGTTCTGCCGAGGAACACAAGCGGCACGTTCATCTTTTCAAGTTCCTCGAAATGTGCCGTGTCCGTTGTGTTTTGCGTCACGCATGCTATTACTCCGCCAACGTGCAGATTCACAAAATTATCTATTATGCGCCTCTCCGTCTCAAAGTCCTCATGGCTGTTTGCGCTTATCACACTATATCCGTTCTCCGATGCTTCCCGTTCTATGCCGTCGAGCATTGCCGCATAGTAGTGTGTCAGCAGGTTTGGCACTACCACTCCAATCACTTTCGGTCCGTCCTGCCTCAATCCGCGTGCAAAAGGATTTGGTCTGTAGTTCATTTCCTGCGCCAGTTGTTTCACGCGCTTCTGCATCTCCTGTCCTATCTCCGGACTGTTGTGCAGTGCACGGCTCACCGTCGCAATGCTCACTCCGAGCCTTTGCGCCAAGTCCTTCAAAGATGTCCGCCGTTGTGCCATAGCCAAAAGTTCTCAATTAGGGTAGTTTCCAAAAGTCTTTGCAAAGATAGCGTTTTTTATTTAAACGTACAAATTTATTTTGTCTAACTCTTGCATTTTCCAAAAATATTTTGTATCTTTGCAGACGTCACAAACCTTATGTGACGTTTCTTCCATTTTTATTATAAAATAAGCAAACTTTCCGAAAATATGTTTGCAGCGGCCGCTGCAAGACTTTTCACCGAACGCCATAATATCTTGCACCGTACGCTGCAAGATATTCGCACGTCCGCCAAAAAACAAAGACATATACATGTCTTTCCTTTCGCACTAATGTTACGTTCCTTTTTTACCTATGTACATGTTCTTTTCTGGATATATATCTTTTGGGTAACAATACAATTAAAATACCGAGGGTATGAAATAAGGTATACAGGAAAATAAACACTTATGTATTCTAAAAAATGCTAAAAAGTTATGCCATATTAAATTTTGGCATTATTTTTGCATCAAAAATCATAAATAAAACAATAAAACTATGACAACAACACTCATTATCATTGCCGTTGTGGCAATTATCTTAATTTGGTGCATAAGCATCTATAACAATCTCGTGAAACTGCGCAATAACAGAGAAAACGCATTTGCAAACATAGACGTGCAACTGAAACAGCGTTACGATCTAATTCCGCAACTCGTGGCTACGGTAAAGGGATATGCCGAGCACGAAAAGGAACTGCTGACGAAAATTACGGAAGCCCGTTCGGCTGCTATGGGGGCAACGACCATAAACGACAAGATTGCTGCCGACAACCAAGTGAGCAACGCACTTGCTGGTCTGCGCATACAGCTTGAGGCTTATCCTGACCTGAAGGCAAACCAGAACTTCCTGCAACTACAAAACGAGATTTCGGATATTGAGAACAAATTGGCAGCCGTACGCCGTTTCTTCAATTCAACGACAAAGGAACTGAACAACGCTGTACAGACATTCCCGTCGAATATTTTTGCAGGTATGTTCGGCTTCCACAAAGAGCCAATGTTCGAAGTGCCGCAGGCTGAGCGTGCCATCGTGGAAAAGGCTCCCGAAATAAAGTTCTAATGAAATTCAACAAACGGGAACACATTATATATAATACAAAATAAGAAAGATGCGGTATGTAGGAATGCAAACCCAAATAAGCCACAACAACAGGATGAGCCTGTTGTTGCTATTGGCATTCTCGGCAATAATGCTGGGAATGGTTTGGGTGTTTCTTGCCCTTGTAAACTACTTCGGCACATACACTTACGACGAGTACGGCAATATGGTGAACGCACTCGATGCCGACACCGTGAACTATTATTTTATGAATGCGTTGCCGTGGGTAGTAGGCGGAGTGGGAATATGGTTTATCATCGCATATTTCACAAATAGCTCAATGGTGAAGCACGCCACGGGTGCACGCTCAATAACCCGCAAGGAGAATCCGCGAGTTTATAATATCGTGGAAAACCTCACAATGGCGTGCGGTATGGATATGCCGCAGATAAACGTGATTGACGACCCACAACTCAATGCCTTTGCCAGCGGAATAGACAAGAACAGCTACACCGTTACCGTGACGACGGGACTGCTCGACCTGCTCAACGACGATGAACTGGCAGGAGTGATAGGGCACGAACTGACTCATATCCGCAACCGCGACACGCGAATGCTCATCGTAAGCATAGTGTTTGTGGGCATTGTATCTACGATAATGAGCTTAGTAATGCAGATTTTCCAAAACGTTCTTTGGTATGGCGGAGGCACTCGCAGCCGCAACAGCAACGACAAGAACAACGGATTGGGCATCATCGTGGTATTGCTCATAGGGTTGGTGTGTAGTGCTATTGCATACGTCTTCACGTTATTGACCCGTTTTGCCATCAGCCGCAAGCGCGAATATATGGCAGATGCCGGCGGTGCAGAACTTTGCGGCAATCCGCTTGCACTTGCTTCGGCACTGCGTAAGATTTCGGGTGACCCTGCACTTGCCAACGTGGGACGCGACGACATTGCACAGCTCTATATCATACACCCCCAGTCGTTCAGCGGCGGCGTGGGCAACTGGTTGTCGTCAATGTTCAGCACCCACCCCGACACGGCGGAGAGAATAAGAATACTTGAACAATTCTAAAAGAAAGAAAGAAAAACAAAAAAAACATAAACAAATTATGATTACAAACAAACTATTGCTATCGGCGTTTATCATGTTCGCCGCAGCAGTGACAAATGCCAATGCCGGCGACTATGACAAGTACTATCACGATTTGCCCACGAAGGTTATGCCTGTGGAAACTTTCACACTGCCTTCCTATACCGTGAGTATCACCGACTTCGGTGCAGTGGGCGACGGCGTTACACTATGCACAGATGCTATACAAAAAGCCATCGACGAGGTGGCGCAAAAAGGCGGAGGTCACGTTAACGTGCCGTTGGGCGTATGGCTGACAGCACCTATAGAAATGAAAGACAACGTGGACTTGCATCTTGACAAGAACGCAATAATCTACTTTACACCCGACAAGACACTGCACGTTAGCAAGGATAAGAGGGAAAGGCGATGCAGTCCAGGCATAAGTGCCGAACGAAGAAAGAATATATCCGTGACGGGCGAAGGCATCATCGACGGTAACGGAGCGCAGTGGAGACCAGTGAAGCGTGGCAAGGTGAGCGATGTTGAGTGGAACGAATTCAAGGCTATGGGAGGCGTTGAGAAGGATAAAGGTTCGCTGTGGTATCCGTGGGATATGAAGAGCGGTTATCCTAATCTCGGCAACAGTCCGGAAAAGCAGGAGCAGATGCGCAACGATATCATTCGCTTTGAGAACTGCGAGAATGTGTTGATACAGGGTGTTACTGTGCAGAACTCACCTCGTTTCCATGTTCACCCCTGCAACTGCAAGAATGTTATCATCGACGGCGTTACCGTGCGTTGTCCGTGGAATGCGCAGAATGGTGATGCTATAGACCTGAGCGACTGCAACCAGTGCATCATCGTTAACTGCACCGTTGATGCTGGCGACGACGGTCTTTGCATGAAGAGTGGTGATGCAAAGAGGAATGCTATAGCAAACGGCTGCACAGACATTCTTATACAGGACTGTACTGTATACCATGCCCACGGTGCTTTTGTTATTGGCAGCGAGGACGTTACGGCAATGAAGAACATCGTTGTGCGCCAATGTCGCTTTGCCGGCACTGACACAGGTCTGCGTTTCAAAAGCGGAATAGGTCGTGGTGGCAAGACCGAAAACATCTATATCAGCGATATTGTGATGAGCGACATCAAGGACGAGGCTGTAATCTTGCAGTGCGACTATGTAAACCTGCCGGCAGGCGTTAAGAAGGAAGATGCCGATGCATTTGTTGAGCAGTTGAAGCAGAAGGGTGAGAAGGTTCCGGAGTTCCAGGACATCAACATCAGCAACATTGTATGCCGTGGCAGCAAGACTGCTATCAAGGCTGCCGGAATAAGCGGAATGAATGCCGTTCACGACATCAATATTTCCAACAGCACCTTCGTCTACGACAAGAAAGGTGCAGATATTGACGAGCAGACTGCAAAGGTTAATCTCAAGAATGTTAACCTCGTGCCAAACCGTGCCAACTAATATTTAAGATAGAAATCCTTTAACAGCGTCTTAAACTCGTCGCTGTCAATCACAAGGCTTGTACTCTCAATGGGTACAAGCCTTTTCTTGAATGCAAGCATATATCGCTTTGCCGGTCGTTTCACCGATGTAAAGACCGCGCACATCCTGCTCTGATGAAACCCTGCAATGGCAGCCTCTATCTCCATTTTGCTGCGGTAGTCGGCAGGGATTATCACCGAGAACTCCCCGTCATCGTTCAGCATTCTGTATGCCGAGTGCATCAGTTCGCTGTATGAAAGTGTATTGGCATGGCGTGCCATATTGCGCCTGCTGTCGGGGCATTCTAATGCATCTACGAAATATGGAGGGTTGCTCACTATGGCATCAAACTTTCCCGAAAAGTCCTGTACAGCACCTTTTATAACCTCTATACGTTTCGCGAATGGCGAAGCCTCCACGTTTATCCTTGCTTGCTCCACAGCCCCTTCATCTATATCTATAGCCGTTACCTGTGCTTTGGGAAAACGTTGTGCCATCATCAGGCTTATTAGTCCCGTGCCCGTACCAATATCAAGCACCGCGGCAGCACCATCTTCTCTACAAGCAGCCCATGCCCCAAGCAGACACCCATCAGTGCCAACCTTCATTGCGCAGAGTTCCTGCTCCACCGAGAATTGCTTGAATCTAAACCCCGTCACTTTTCTTTAAGTCATGTATGCTGTGCAAAAGTAAGTATTTTTTTGTCCATAGACAAGTTTTCTGCAACGAAATAAATGTTTTTTGTGCAATAGACGTTGCTTTTTGAAGAAAAAGTTGTATTTTTGCAGAAAGTATGTATTAAGCGAATAAACTTTGCAGAAATATGTATTGAGTCAATAAAACACCAATAACCGATAAAAAATTATGAAACAATATCTTGACCTGTTGAACAGGATAATGACCGAAGGAGTGGTGAAGGGCGACCGCACGGGAACGGGCACGAAAAGCGTGTTCGGACACCAGATGCGCTTTCGCATGGAGGACGGCTTTCCTCTGCTGACGACGAAGAAGCTGCACCTGAAGTCGATAATACACGAACTGCTGTGGTTTTTGCAGGGCGACACCAACGTGAAGTATTTGCAGGACAACGGCGTGAGGATATGGAACGAGTGGGCTGACGAAAACGGAGAACTCGGTCCTGTGTATGGGCATCAGTGGCGGTCGTGGCCCGACTACAACGGAGGCACGATAGACCAGATAAAGAACGTGGTAGAGCAGATAAAGCACAGTCCCGACTCGCGCAGAATGATTGTGAGTGCATGGAACGTTGCGGAAGTGGACAGTATGGCGCTGCCACCGTGCCACACCCTGTTTCAGTTCTATGTTGCCGACGGCAAGCTAAGCCTGCAACTCTATCAGCGCAGTGCCGACACTTTCCTCGGAGTGCCTTTCAACATAGCGAGCTATGCCTTGCTGCTGCAAATGATGGCGCAGGTGTGCGGATTGAAAACGGGCGACTTCGTGCACACCACGGGCGACACACACCTCTACCTTAACCATATTGAACAGGCGCAGATTCAACTGCAACGCACGCCGCGCCAGTTGCCTGTGATGAAGATAAATCCTGACGTGAAGGATATCTTCTCTTTCAAATATGAGGATTTTGAACTTGTGGGCTATGACCCTCTGCCGCATATAAAGGCGGAAGTGTCGGTGTAAGGGGAGTGCAAAAGCAGAAAGAAAACGCAAAAGACGGAAAAAGGAAAAAATGGAGATTACGATAATCGCTGCCGTGGCTCGAAACCGCGCCATCGGCTTTGAGAACAAACTGATATACTGGCTGCCAAACGACTTGAAGCGCTTCAAGCAGCTGACCACGGGCAACACTATAATAATGGGGCGCAACACCTACCACTCGCTGCCCAAAGGGGCACTGCCCAACCGCAGAAACGTGGTGTTGAGCACGACGGCAGGTGAGTTGCCGGGATGCGATGTCTACAAATCGCTCGACGAGGCACTGAAAAGTTGCAGTCCTGACGAGCACGTTTATATAATAGGCGGTGCAAGCGTGTACGAGCAGGCAATAAAGATTGCAGACAGGCTGTGCCTTACCGAGATTGACGACACGCCGAGCAATGCCGATACGTTCTTTCCTGAATACGGCGAATGGAAGGAAACAGCAAGGGAAAATCACGAAACTGACGAGAAACACGCGTTCCGATACAGTTTCGTGGACTATATAAGGGAATAGGACAAGCCTGTTCCCTTTATTCTTCTTCAGCCACAGGTATGTTGTCTATCGACAAGTGGCGGTTTATGGCGCAGTTGAAAGAGATGATTGTCTCGCTGCGCGCAAGTCCGAGAGGCTGCAACTTGTCGTGGATGATGTCCAGAAGATGATGGTTGTTTATGGCGTAAATCTTTATGAACAGGTCGAAGTCGCCAGTCGTATAGTGGCATTCCACCACCTCTGGCATCTTCTTCAGTTCCTTCACGCACTGGTCGAAAGTCTCTGGGTGTTTCAGGTTAAGCCCTATGTATGCGCATGTTTCATACCCAAGTTTCTCCGGGTCGAAAACATACTGCGAACCCTTGATGACTCCGATTTGCGTAAGTTTCTGTATTCGCTGATGAATCGCAGCACCACTCACTCCGCAAGCCCTTGCCACTTCGAGGAAAGGCACGCGTGCATCCTCGGCAATCATTTTCAGAATCTGCTTGTCTAAATTGTCAACTTTTTGAAGTCCCATATATCTTTTTACTTGTTTTGTGTTTGTTATTTTCTTTCGTTTGCCATGCCTGCAGCCTTTTCCTCCGTTGCCGAGTAACTTACGTTCAGCACGTTAATGTTGCGCAACTGGCTGCGTATGCTGTTCAGCGTGTTCATTTTGGCATCTTTGTCAGCCTTAATGTTCACCATTATATCCCTTACGGTTTCGGGCGACATCTTCCTGCGCTCCGCCACGATATAGTCGGCAACATCGTCGGCTTTCATCACCTTGCCGTCTGCCATCACCCTGCCGTCGGCGGTGACGAAGAGAGTTATCGTTGACGAGCGTCGCGACACTTTTTCCAAATCGTGCCCCTTCGGCATTTTCACATCGGCGTTTGCATCAACCACACGCATGTGGGTTACGAACATGAAGAAGAAGAGCACCGTGAATATCAAGTCGGGCAGCGCAGCCGTGTTGAGCATCGGCATTTCGGCCTGTGGGCGGCGACGAAACAGGCTCATTGCGCGCCTCCTTCCTGCTGTATTGCGCCTTGCGGCAATTCGCTTTCCGAAATCTTTATCTTCTTGCGCATCTGGCGTGCCGTGCGTGCCAACAACTGCTGAACGGCAAAATAGTCTTCGTAACTTGCATCGTCTGCCGTGCGCAGGTTTATCACGTGCTTTTCGTCACTTGCAAAGTCGGCTACACGCTCCACCAGTGCCTTTGTGTCCACCACCTCGTCGTTGCAAAGCAGGATATGGTCGGCAAGTATGTCAACGACCATAAGGTTTTCCTTTTGCACCACCTGCGGCGCTTCGTCCTCCGCAGGAGCAGGAGGCAGCTTGCGAAACATTCCGCGCTCCAGGCTCATGGAGGTGGTCATCAGGAAGAAGATGAGCAGAATGAAGGATATGTCGGCAGTTGATGTGGTGTTCAGTTCCTGCGCTTCTTCAGTGAATCTATTTCTTCTTAGCATAGTCGCGCCTCCTAAACAAACCATATACTATCAACGCCGCAGCCACAAGGAACATGAGCGACGACGTGAAGATGAACATATCAGCCACTTTGAGCCACAAAGTTTCTCCGTATGTCTCGCCGTTTACGGTGAGCGGAGCAGATGACCCGGCAAGGAACGTAATAACAAGCAAAACGACAGTGAACGCCACCGTGCCGCCCACAATCCTGCCGGCAGGCACGCCGTTGACTACGGACAGCGACTTGTTGCCCAGACGGATGCTCCTCACGATGGAAAACACCATCACGGCAACCGCCGCAAGCATCATCAGATACATCAAAACAAGTACTGCGTCTATTGCTTCCATTTCCTCTCGTCCAGTTTTGCTTTATTATTTGCCTTCGCCCTTCTCTCGCTTGTACTGCATTATGCTGTCAAGCAGGGTTATAACCGACTCTTCCATTTGCGCTGTGAGGTGCTCAATCTTGGAGCGCACATAGTTGTAGAACAACTGCAGTATCACGGCAACCACTATACCGAATATTGTGGTTATGAGCGCCACCTTCATACCCCCAGCCACAGCCGTGGGGTTTATGTCGCCTGCTATGCGTATGTCGTCGAACGAAATTATAATGCCTATCACCGTGCCGAGAAATCCGAGCGACGGGGCAATGGAAATGAACAGCCTTATCCACGAGCATCCTTTCTCCATCTTGCCCATCTGCACCGAGCCGTAAGCCACTATCGAGCGTTCAATATTGTCGATGCTCTCGAAGATGCGTGCCAACCCCTGATAGCAGATGCTTGCCACCGGTCCGCGAGTGTTGCGGCACAGGTCTTTCGCACCCTCAATGTCGCCCTGCTCAATCTTGTCGGTAACGTCTGCCATGAAACGTTTGGCGTTTATCTCGCTAAGTGTAAGGTATATTATTCGCTCTATGCAGAATGCCAGTCCCACCACCAGCGCAAAAGCCACCAACGACATGAAGAATGCCGAGCCTTCGATGAACTTTATCTTAAGTTGCTCGTGCATCGACTGCGCCGCACAGGGAGAGCATACGAAAAGTGTTGTAAGTAGTATATATAAGGATATGCGTCTCATGTTTTTTGTTTGCAAAATTAGTCAAAAAAACAACATCTTCCAAACACTCAACTTACATTTAACATGCTTTTAACACAAAATGTTTGGAGGAAAAATGAAAATATAGTAAATTTGCAAACGTTAAAAATTACGAATAACCACAATGATAACACATCTCTACATAAAGAATTTCACGCTCATAGACAAGCTCGACATTGACTTTCGTCCGGGGTTCTCTGTGATAACGGGCGAGACGGGAGCAGGAAAGAGCATAATACTCGGAGCCATAGGGCTGCTGCTCGGACAGCGCGCCGACAGCAAGCAGATAAAGCAGGGGTGCGACAAGTGCAGCATCGAGGCGCGATTCAACCTTAAGAACTATGACATGAAGGGCTTTTTCGACGACAACGATATTGACTACGACGAGAAAGACTGCATAATACGCCGCGAACTGACGGCATCGGGCAAGAGCCGCGCGTTCATCAACGACACGCCTACATCGCTTGCACTGCTAAAGACATTCGGCGAGCAACTTGTGGACATACACAGTCAGCACCAGAATCTTCTGCTGCAAAAACAGGACTTTCAACTGAACACCGTGGACATTGTGGCTGGTAATCAGAAACTCGTAAGCGACTATGCACAGAAATTCGCCGAATACAAGCAGGCACAGCAAAGGGCAAAGACACTGAAGCAGGAGATTGAGGACAACCGCGAGAAACAGGACTTCTTTGAATTTCAGCACCACGAACTGAGCAGTGCCAACCTGCAGGCTGGCGAGCAGGAAGAGTTGGAGCAAAGTGCCGATACTATGAGCCACAGCGAAGAAATAAAGACCGCGCTATATAAGGTGAGCGACGCACTGAACGCTGATGAACGCGGTGTGCTTGCCAATCTTAAGACAGCCGCTAATGCCCTGCGAGGCATTGCCAACGTGTTGCCTTCTGCATCGCAGTTGGGTGAGCGCATGGACAGCTGCCTGATAGAACTAAAAGACATTTCCGCAGAAGCAGACAGCGAACTTGAAGGCATCGACTTCGACCCCTCGGAACTTGATGCCATAAACAACCGTCTGGACAAACTTTACGACTTGCAAAAGAAATATCGCAAGGACAGTGTGGAGCAACTTATAGAACTGCGCGACGAACTGCACACTATGCTCAACAACATTGAGAACAGCGACGAAGCATTGCAGGAAGCGCAAAGACAGGCGGAGCAACTTGCAGCGCAATGCAAGGACATTGCCGACAAGATTACCGCAACGCGCACAAAGGCGGCAAAGGCTGTGGAAAAGAAAATGCAGGAAAGCCTCGTAAACCTCGGCATGCCAAACGTGAAGTTTGTAATCGAGATAACCACCACGGACTTGTCTGACAGCGGACAAGACCACGTGGAATTTCTTTTCAGCGCAAACAAGAACGTGCCTTTGCAACCAGTATCAAACGTTGCATCAGGCGGTGAGGTTGCCCGTGTGATGCTCTCGCTGAAGGCAATGATTAGCGGTGCGGTGAAGTTGCCCACAATAATCTTCGACGAGATTGACACGGGAGTGAGCGGCAAGGTGGCAGAGCAAATGGCAAAGATTATGCAGGAAATGGGCAACAGCGACCGACAGGTAATAAGCATTACTCACCTTCCGCAGATAGCCGCCCTCGGCACTACCCACTACAAAGTGTACAAGGAAGACACCGCAGAAGGCACTATCAGTCGCATGACGATGCTCAACCAAGAGCAGCGAGTGCAGGAAATCGCACAGATGCTGAGCGGCAGCGACATATCCGAGGCGGCAATCAGCAATGCAAGGGAGTTGTTGAAAGTCTAATTTAAATCGGCAATAACACAGCAGTTGGCACTTATTAAGTGGTTTATCGCGATGTACCATTTGAGCCGGAATAGTGCCCTGTACCATTATACACTCCCTCTCTCAATACCTTATTCACAGACTCTTTTACGATTCTGTGAAGGTCTGCTTTTGCCAATCTTATAAGTTTCTTATTATTCATATACGTATATTTTTTAATAAATATCAACAAAATATGTGACAAAATGACAAGTGACAAAGTGACATTAAGCTTTTTCCAGTATTCAGCGTTTAGTGATTAGTACTTAGTTAAGGATTGTAAGTAATATAATTCTATAATAATATATAATATATATTATATATTATTATAGGCTATTAGGATGCGCCTCCTCCCTATAAGTGCAAACCACCTTAATGTCACTTTGTCACTTGTCATTGTCACTTTTTCGTGATTTAACGCACTTAACTTCATTGGCGCACGAACCTATGTACGATGGGCATCGAAACGGCAAGCGATGGGCATCGCTCCTATATGCGTTGGCAATCGAGACTGATTAGTTATAAGTGATTAGTGTTCAGTGTTTAGTTGGTTGTCTGGCTGAACACCAAAGAAAAGGCGGTTTACATCTTTTAAGGCGAAGATGCTATTTTGTTAACAGATTTTTACAAGTTACGGGATACCGATTTTTGGCTTTAGCAGAAACTTGCAGTACCTTTGCACACATCAATCGCGAAAGAGAGCGCTCTTTGAAATGATTACATAAAATCGCCTCACTAATCACTGAACACTAATCACTAAACACTAAAATCTAATCACTATGAAAAGGGAAACTTAAAAACCTCCGGAGGCACCTCGTAGTAATCTCTCTTTTATGCCATAATCTATATATACGAATATTTATATATAAAAGGACTTCCTCAGATTCACATCTGAGGAAGTCCAAATATTATAAAAATGTTATAAAAAAGAATCTAATTCTATTCAGCAATATACAAATGCTCTACAACTCCTTGTTCGAAAGCCTTTACAGAACTGTTAGAAACCCAAGACTTGAACGAAGAATAACCATCGCTAATATCTTTATACTCCTTGAGCCATTTTGTGCCAACAGGTACACAAATCTTCTGAGGAGCCTTACCTATCTCTGTTTTCAAAAGGATATCCATATTCTTACCAGCATTATCAGTCTGGCTAACAACTACTGGAATATCATTAATGGTTTCATAACCTGATGTAGTGATTGTAACAGGATCATGTGTAGGACCAGCACCTGTATTTACCATACCTTCTCCAAGAAGTGCGTGTACATCCTCACCAGCAACTGTGATTGGCAAGATACCTCCAGCAGCCAACAAAGTGATTTCTACCTTACCACTCTTGTAGATATATGCATCGAACACTACATCGTTGAAGTCAAAGTCACCGATTGAGCCCAAGTCCTCACAGAATACACGACCCTGATCAATGATTACGTCCTCGTTTGTCTTACCTACTGTCCAAGGCTCACCACAAGCAGGAGAACCTGTAGCATTGCCAGCATTTATACGGTCTTTTGCCAAATCAAATTCATCAGCAGTGTTTGCCAGATAGGCCTCAACGGTTGCATAAGTGCCTTCAGACTGTCCATGCGCATAGCAGTTGTCAACTTTGATCGTACCACCCTTAACCTTGAAATAGATATTGTTGCTAAAGGTATGGGTAAAATCGTTCTTGTTGCCGAACTCATAATTAACTGCCTCAATAAGACCGTTAGAGCCAGTAGCACCATAGAAATGACAACCGCTATTAATCACCTTCAAGGTAGTAACATCTACATGACCGCCAGGTAACAAGTAAATTGGATTACCATCAAACGTGAATAAATCAGCCTTGATATAAGAAGTCTCAAGCGCGCCGTCAACATTCTCTACAGTACCAGTGGCATCTATACCACAAATATACTTCCTTGTACCGTTCTGAATCTTAACGTTCTTTACAATTCCCTGATCTCTGTTACCTACAGTAAGAGTACCATGAATATCACAAACAGCTTTCAAGTCACCACCGTCAGGCATCATCACAGAACCTTCACCATTGCTATAAATGTGCATATCATTAGGAATATCAGCAGTACCGCCTTCGTTTGGCCACCACTGGTTATGTCCGCGCTCTAAAACAAGAGTACCTTTATTATATACATCACCAATATTAGCATAGTCTGTAACTGTCAAAGTTCCAGTATTGATAACAGTATGACGAGCAGCAGTTGCTCCGGTAAAAGTGAATGTACCTGTATTATAGAATGTCACCTTACCATCATAATTGGCACTCAATGAAGTTACTGTTCCTGAAATATAAATCTTACAACCAGCAGGGAAGTTAAATGGTGCATTAAAGTCACCATTACCTTTAATATAGAATGCGGCAGCTTTCTTCTCTGCATCCGTAAAGTTACCCTTTGTGAGGTCAACTGCGCCTGAAGGTACATCCATATCAAACACGCTATCGTCAAATTTGCAATTAGCGTGAACACCATCCCAAGTTTCAGTGAATACGGAGCGTGTCACAGCACGTGTTCCTACACTGCTAAATCCCCAAGTGTGGTTTGGATCAATATTACCATACTTCTGTACAAACGCTGCGTCGTACTTAGCAGCTTGGAATTCCTCATAGGTCATCCATTCATCATGGTTGCTACAAGAAACCATTGCAAGTGCTGCCAAAGCAGCAAATGACATTCTCTTGATGTTTTTTTCCATAAAATTTTGTTTTTAATTTATAAATTGATGTTATTTGATTTGTCTGTCCTTTTTTTATAACTTGGGGCAAAGGTACAAATAATTATACAAACACACAAAAAAATGTTAAGGAAATATGAATGTTTAACAAAATTTACACTTTCGTCAATAAAACTGAAAAAGGGAACAGAAGTTTTGAAATCCTCGCTGTTCCCTTTGTTAATGGGGATTGTAAAATGATTGGCTATTAGTGTCAGGCGTTCAGTGATTGTCTAAACATTTGTTTCCTACTAATCCATTACAAAAAATAACCGCCAAACACTGGACACTAACAACCAATCACTGCCGTAGTCGTTTTTCCCATGCCTCGCGCTCCTTGGTTATGTCATAGCCACGTGCGCTGAGATAGTTGTTTATTCTTCCCTTGTATTTCTTGAATGTCTCATGCTTTTTGTTAGAACTTTCTGCATCCATTGCAAGTTCGCGCGCCTCCTTGAGCCAAGCGAGAATCTGCACTTTTTCCTCTTCCTTCAGTGTAGGAATCATATCGTTGTAGGCATCGTATGTAACCTTTACCACTCCGAAAGTCATAACATCCTTCACTGTCACAATCTCGCTGTCGTTAAGGAAGATAGAAAGGTCGGCAACGAAACCGAAATGGCTGCGGTAGAGCTTTGAGTCCTTCTTTGCCTCGGCAGCTTCCATCAACGCCTGCTTCTCCTTGCCCTGTAACTGCTTTGCCACAGCTATGACACTGTCGCGCTCTGTATAAATGTCATTAAGTGCGAAATAACGGTTTGCCACAATCTTCAACACCTCGTCACCACGAGTAGTACCTGTGATACCGAGGGCATCCGTACACTTCTGTGCTCTGCTTACGATGCTTTGCACATAGTCAGCTTTCCTGCCAACACTGTCAAGTTCCACGGCTTGGGCTGCGCCCATGGTCATCATTGCTGCAACGGCAGCCAAAATCATTCTTTTCATTTTCCAAATATTTCTTTTAGATATTTTACATTCTCGCCGTAGTTCAGTTTCACGTTTCTCACTTGTGTGGTATCACGACTGCGCTCCACGAACAGCCAACCGCTCCACTTCATCTTGTCAAGCATCTTGCGTATCGCCTTCACGTCTATCTTCTTGTCGTTGCGCAGCCACTGTCCGTCGCTGTTGCTGCTGTGAATGGCACAGATGTTCTTTGCACCGAGTGCCTTCATATCCTTGCACACGTCGCGCCCTGCCTCGGTCTGTGTCTGCCACTTGTAGAAAATCTTTATTCCCTCGCTGTCAATCTCTTTCAACAGTTTCTTGTTGCCGGCAGCATCAAACGGTGTGTCAATTCCTATCACCTTGCCGCGCTTGTGTGCCATTTCACCAATGGCGTGCAGACGCTTCACAAGTTCGCTACGCATAGCCGCGTCGTCGTAGACATCGTTGCCACAGCCACCAAGCGGAAGGAACGCCACCTTAGCACCGAATATGTCCATAGTGTTAAGACAGTCTTCTGCCAGCCACATATAAGAGTCTTTCTTTATGAGCGACTGCCCGTAGAAACCCGACATTGCCACTGCACCAACCTCGATGTTAAGACTGTCGGCAACAAACTTAAAGCGTGCAGCCTGAACAGCATCGCGCATCTTATTGTCAAAGGAGTCGCGTCTGCCAAGACCTCCCATATCCATCTCTATACCGTCGCAACCAATGTCGTGCGCCAACTGGAACTCTCCCAACTTCTGCCTTTTAAGCATCATCCAGTCACATGCTCCCACCTTATATTGCTGTGCCCAGCCAAACTGCGGCAACATCATCAAGGCAACGAGCCATAATATTGTTATTGTTATTCTATTTTTCATTTGTTTCTATACATTTATTATATAATATTGTATACATTTGTTTATATATAGACGAAAAGTCTGCCAATTTGTAACCTATTCAGTTCTTAAATGAGTGTATCGGAGCAGGTATCCTACCCTTGCGATTTATAAAATCGGCACAACCAAACTTGTTGACAGGCATTATCGGAGCGTGTCCGAGCAAGCCACCAAACTCAACGCTGTCGCCCACTCCCTTGCCTATCACAGGAATGATACGCACCGCCGTGGTCTTTTGGTTGATCATTCCAATGGCGCTTTCGTCGGCAATGATGCCGGCAATGGTAGTGCAAGGTGTATCGCCAGGAATGGCAATCATATCGAGCCCCACGGAGCACACACAAGTCATTGCTTCCAATTTCTCTATCGTCAACGCACCTGCCTCCACGGCATCAATCATACCCTGGTCCTCGCTCACGGGGATAAACGCACCACTCAATCCACCCACATACGACGATGCCATTACTCCGCCTTTCTTAACTTGGTCGTTGAGCAAGGCAAGTGCTGCCGTAGTGCCGGGAGCACCTGCATGCTCCAGTCCTATCTCGCAAAGAATGTCGGCAACGGAATCACCGATGGCAGGGGTCGGCGCAAGCGAAAGGTCAATAATGCCAAAAGGCACACCGAGACGTGCCGATGCCTCCTGTGCCACGAGTTGACCGACACGGGTTATCTTGAAGGCTGTCTTTTTTATCGTTTCGCACAACACCTCGAAACTCTCGCCACGAATGTTCTGCAAAACGTGCTTCACTACTCCCGGACCGCTCACGCCTACATTTATTATAGCATCTTCCTCGGTAACGCCGTGAAAAGCACCTGCCATAAAAGGATTGTCATCAGGCGCATTGCAAAGCACTACAAGTTTTGCACAACCAATAGAGTCGCGCTCCTTTGTCTCCACAGCCGTCTCACGCACAATCTCACCAATGAGCCTAACCGCATCCATATTGATGCCCGTCTTTGTGCTTCCCACGTTCACCGACGAACATATAAAATCGGTCTGTGCCATTGCCTTTGGTATTGAGCGAATAAGTAGTTCGTCGCTCGCTGTCATACCCTTCGACACCACCGCACTGTAACCACCGAGGAAGTTAATGCCTACGGTCTTTGCAGCACGGTCGAGTGTATGCGCAATCTTCACATAATCGTCAGATGTGTTGCAACATGCACTACCCACAAGCGAAATGGGAGTGATACTGACGCGCTTGTTTACAATGGGGATGCCAAACTCACGGGAGATATCCTCACCCGTCTTTACCAGATTTCCCGCAAGCCTTGTTATCTTTCCATATATGTTTTCGCACGTCTTTTCAAGACTGCCGTCGGCACAGTCGAGCAGGTTAATGCCCATCGTTATAGTACGGACATCGAGATTCTCCTGCTCTATCATCATATTGGTCTCCTGGACCTCTGCTATATTTATCATATCCTATGCATCTTATCGAAAATTTCCTCACGCTGGCATTTTATCTGCACTCCCATACCCTCGCCTATCTGCACAAGACTGTTGTTGACGCTGTCAAACGTAGAGTCAACATTGCTAAAGTCCACAATCATCATCATATTGAAATAGCCCTGCACTATCGTCTGCGATATATCAAGGATATTAATCTTGTTCTCCGCCAAATATGTACACACCTTTGCGATGATGCCCACGGTGTCCTTTCCCACCACTGTAATAATAGCTTTATTCATTCCTTACATTTTGTTTGTTTATTATATAATTTCCTTGCAAAGGTAACGTTTTTATTCCGAAACAACAAACTTTTCTTTCAAACATTATGTCATTTCAAAAAAAAGCACTACCTTTGCAGATGATTGGCCCTGTAGCTTAGCTGAATAGAGCGTCAGATTCCGGTTCTGAAGGTCATGGGTTTGAATCCCATCGGGGTCACAAATTCGGTAAGAAACACCAATAAATATAAGACTTCTCTTCTATATACAATAAAGGTAGAAAAATGAAAGTAGTCTCGATAACCATCGAAACTACTTTCATTACTTATTGAAACTACTTTCGTAGCCTCATGAGAGTATTTGTGTCGAAACGCCTGTCTTATTATACTATTCCCTGAGCCATCATAGCTTTTGCAACCTTGATGAAGCCGGCAACGTTTGCACCCTTCACGTAGTTGATATAGCCATCAGCCTGTGTACCATACTTCACACAGTTCTGGTGAATGTCCTCCATGATGAGTTTCAGACGGTTGTCAACTTCCTCGGCCGTCCATGAAAGACGCTCTGAGTTCTGGCTCATTTCAAGACCTGATACAGCCACACCACCGGCATTTGAAGCCTTGCCAGGTGCATAGAGAATCTTTGCGTCCTGGAATGCCTTTACAGCCTCAGGAGTAGAAGGCATGTTTGCACCCTCGGCAACAGCTATAACGCCGTTGGCAACAAGAGTTGCAGCCTCCTCGCCGTTTATTTCGTTCTGTGTTGCGCATGGCAGAGCAATGTCAGCCTTCTCGCCCCATGGTCTCTTGCCTGCGTGATATACTGCGTTAGGATATTCCTCTGCATACTCCTTGATACGTCCGCGCTCTACGTTCTTCAACTCCATTACATAGTCGAGTTTTGCACGGTCAATACCGTCTGGGTCGTAGATGTAGCCATCAGAGTCAGAAAGGGTGAGAACCTTTGCACCGAGCTCGATACACTTCTCTGTAGCATACTGTGCCACGTTTCCTGAACCGGAGATAAGCACGGTCTTGCCCTTGATGTCTATCTTGCGTGTGTCAAGCATAGAGAGGAGGAAGTAAACCGTACCGTAACCAGTAGCCTCTGGACGTATGAGTGAACCACCAAACTGCAGACCCTTACCTGTGAGCACGCCGCTCCACTCGTGTGTGAGCTTCTTGTACATACCGAACATATATGCAACCTCGCGTCCGCCTACACCGATGTCACCTGCTGGAACGTCCTCATTAGGACCAATATGGCGGTAAAGCTCTGTCATAAATGCCTGGCAGAAACGCATTACTTCTGCGTCGCTTTTGCCGCGTGGAGAGAAGTCAGAACCACCCTTGCCACCGCCCATAGGCAATGTTGTCAGCGAGTTCTTGAATGTCTGCTCGAAAGCCAAGAACTTCAAGATACCGAGGTTCACTGACTTGTGGAAACGGATACCGCCCTTGTAAGGACCAATCACGTTGTTGTGTTGTACACGGTAACCCATATTGGTGTTCACCTTGCCCTTGTCGTCAACCCAAGACACACGGAACTGGATAACCCTGTCAGGAATGCAAAGACGCTCAATGAGATTTGCCCTGTCAAACTCGGGGTGCTTGTTGTATTCCTCTTCAATTGTGGGAAGAACTTGACTCACAGCCTGAATATACTCTGGCTCTCCTGGAAATCTCTGCTTTAGTGATTCTACTACTTCTTTAGCGTTCATAATCTTTTTACTTTTGTTTTTATTGTTGTAATTACCTAATATTTCATGAACTTTTGTTGTCCTGTTTATCTTTTCGGCTGCAAAATTACACAAAAATATTTGATTACGCAACGTTTTTGCAATAAAATTAAGAGAAATATTTCATTTTGTCAACACGAAAGTTTCTTGCATATCATACTAAAAAGGGGCAATGCAAACACTTGCACGCCCCTACATTTGGAATTTTATTCAAATTACATTTAATTGTATTTCAGGATTTGTCCTGGCATAAGACGTATTTTCTTGCCTATGTGATTCAGTTTGCAAATAGCATCTACCGTGGTGCCACGCTTACGAGCTATGGAAGATAATGTTTCTCCACGCTGTACCTTATGAAAACGCACATTACGTTCATACTTGGCTGCAGGAGCCGCTGTAGCAAGTTCAATATCATCACTATCGCCACCATAATTCTTGCCTTGTACACCACGCAAATTATTGGCAGCAACAGATTCACTTTCGTAACTATTACGATGGAACATATAAAAATCGTCTACAACATCTTGGTTGCGGAAATCGAACATAATGGCTGGATTAAGCGCAACGCCACAGAGACGAGTCTCGAAATGCAAATGTGAACCAGTGGAGCGTCCTGTATTACCACCAAGACCGATTGGCTCACCAGCACGCACTTCTTGATTCTCGTCCACAAGCCATTTCGACATATGTCCATAGATTGTCTCAAGTCCATTATTATGTCGTATCACAACATACTTGCCATAACCACGAGCCTCATAACGCACTACGCGCACTTTACCGTCGAAAGCAGCACGAATTGTGTCGCCGATGTACACTTTCACATCAATTCCCTTGTGTTGACGTCCCCAGCGTGCACCAAAATTGCTTGTAACTACCCTATTGTCTGTTGGCATGTGGAAGCCACGCAGGTCGATAAGAAATGAATCTGGAAGTTCAGTAGCACGATGGGCATACGTGTTATCCCAGCTTTCATATAGTCCCTCTGCCGGATTTGCTATTTCTTCTTGTAGAATTATGTTACGGAGTGCGACGCTATCTACTGCCTTGAGTTTCCTGTCCACAGGAGCCTGTCGAGCAAGCAAGTCCTGCGCCATAGTGGGAACAGAGCAAAGAACAACGCATACTAATATTGTTATTTTCTTTATTTTTTTTATCAACATAAAGTTATTTTGTTTCAAGTTTAAATGATTATCAAATTAGGCAATAATCCGATAATTTCGCTGCAAAGTTAGTAAAAAAAATCAAAACTCCAAACAGCATTAACCATCTTTTTGATTTTACATAAATCTTTTTAACATTGGTTTACAAAATTGTTTCTACCTAACTTCACATAAATTACTTCATCTGTTATCGAAGCTTTGCGATAGTAAATAAAGCAAGGTTCATTGATTGATTAAGTCCTGTGTGTCAAGTATCGCAACCTTTGCAGATAGTTAAAGTTTTGTAATATTATATTCCTATTTGCCGTAAGTTTACTGTTTTTTTGCTATATTTGCAGAAGATTTGCAAATTTCTGATATGAGCGACGATACTAAAGACTTGGAAATGACCGAGGGCGAAAGCCCACAGAGGCATTCAGACTATACACCCGTGAACCGATTTGATGCATCTGCCGTGAAACATTTGAGCGGCATGTACCAGAACTGGTTTTTGGACTATGCTTCGTATGTTATCCTTGAGCGTGCCGTGCCGCATATTGAGGACGGATTCAAACCGGTGCAGAGACGAATAATGCACTCGATGAAGCGCATGGACGACGGACGATACAATAAGGTAGCGAACATCGTGGGACATACCATGCAGTTTCACCCCCACGGTGACGCGTCAATAGGCGATGCACTTGTGGGCATGGGACAGAAGGATCTGCTTGTGGACACGCAGGGAAACTGGGGAAACATACTGACGGGCGACCGTGCCGCCGCGCCTCGATATATAGAGGCAAGACTGTCGAAATTTGCTCTCGACACCGTATTCAACAACAAGACTACGGAGTGGCAATTAAGTTATGACGGCAGAAACCAAGAACCGATAACGCTGCCTGTGAAGTTTCCACTGCTGTTAGCACAAGGCTCGGAAGGAATTGCCGTGGGACTGTCGTCGAAGATACTGCCTCACAATTTCTGCGAGATATGCGATGCAGCAGTGAGTTACCTGCACGGACAGGACTTTCATCTTTATCCCGACTTCCCTACGGGCGGCAGCATAGACGTGTCGAAATATAATGACGGGCAGCGAGGCGGAGTGCTAAAAGTGAGGGCGAAGATTGAGAAGGTGGACAACAAGACACTTGCGATAAGGGAGATTCCTTTCGGAAAGACCACCACCACGCTGATAGACTCGATACTGAAGGCAATAGAAAAGGGAAAGATAAAGGTGCGCAAGGTTGACGACAACACAGCGGCACAGGTGGAGATACTGATACACCTTGCACCGGGAGTATCGTCGGACAAGACGCTCGATGCACTATATGCCTTCTCGGACTGCGAAGTGAACATTTCGCCCAACTGCTGCGTGATAAGGGAGCACAAGCCCTGCTTCCTGAGTGTGAGCGAGGTGCTGAAACACAACGTGGAGAGCACAAAAGACTTGATACGCAAGGAGTTGGAGATAAGGAAAGGGGAATTGTTGGAGCAACTGCATTTCCAGTCGTTAGAAAAGATATTCATAGAAGAACGCATATACAAGGACAGGAAATTTGAGCAGGCTCCCGATGTGGACACGGTATGCGAACACATCGACGAGAGACTTACGCCCTACTATCCGCAGATGGTGCGCGAGGTGACGAAAGACGACATACTGAAACTGCTTGAAATAAAGATGCAACGCATACTGAAGTTCAGCAAGGACAAGGCAGAGGAACTTATGGCGCGCATAAAGGCAGAGATAGAGGAAATTGACCGCGACCTTGCAAACCTTGTGGAAGTGACAGCAAGTTGGTTTACATTCCTGAAGGACAAGTATGGCAGTGCGCACCCACGACTGACGGAGATTCGCAACTTCGACACAATAGAGGCAACGAAGGTGGTGGAGGCAAACGAAAAACTGTATGTAAACCGCGCCGAGGGCTTTATCGGTATGTCGCTGAAGAAAGACGAGTTTGTATGCAACTGCTCCGACATTGACGACATAATAATATTCTTCAAGGACGGAAAATATAAGGTTATAAAGGTTGCCGACAAGGTGTTTGTGGGCAAGAACATCTTGCATATAGGGGTGTTCAAGAAGAACGATGCGAGGACGATATACAACGTGGTGTACAGAGACGGAAAGAAAGGTCCGTACTATATGAAGCGCTTCAACGTTACAAGCATAACACGCGACAGAGAGTATGACGTGACGCAAGGCACAGCAGGCTCGAAGATAATGTACTTCACAGCCAACCCCAACGGCGAGGCGGAGGTGGTGAAAGCCACACTTGACCCATCGACGAAGAGGAAGAGCATATTTGTGGAAAAGGATTTCAGCGAACTGAGCATAAAGGGGCGCACATCGAAAGGCAACCTGTTCTGCAAGGACTTGATAAACCGCATAGGACTGAAGAGCCGCGGACACTCTACATTGGGAGGGCGCAAGGTGTGGTTCGACCACGACATAAACCGACTGAACTACGACGAGCACGGAGAGTATCTCGGAGAATTCTTCGACGGCGACACGATACTCGTGATACTGAAAACGGGCGAGTACTACACCACCAACTTCGACGTGAACAACCACTACGAGGACAACATTCTGCGCATAGAGAAATATGATGCGCACAAGGTGTGGACGGCGGCACTGTTTGATGCCGACAACGACGGATACCCATATCTGAAGCGTTTCGAGATGGAGGCAAGCAAACGCAAGCAGACATTTATGGGCGAAAATAGTCTGTCGAAGATGATACTGCTGACGGACACGGTATATCCGCTGATAAGGGTGACTTTCGGAGGCAATGACAGTTTCCGTGAGCCATTGGAGATTGACGCAGAGCAATTCATTAGTGTGAAGGGCTACAAGGCAAAGGGCAAGCGCATCAGCACGTGGCAGATAGAAAACATAGAGGAATTAGAGCCGATAAGGCAGCCTGAGCCTGTGGAGACAAACAACACCGAAGAGGAAGAAGTTGAAGAAGACCTCGACCCAGACTCAGGAAAATCGGAACAGCAGATAATAGACGAGATGACAGGACAACTAAACCTTTTCCCCGATGAAGAATAGCAGGAAAATGATATTGGCTGTGGCATTGGCTGTGTTGGCAACAGGCGTAAAGGCGCAGTGCGACAATATGGCAAGGGTTACCACAGTGACACACCAAGTGGGCGTGGGCTCGACAAAGATTCTCGACACCTACCTGAGCAACGAGCACTTTTCGGGCACAGGCATAACATACCTCTCCACCATAGAGAGGCAGAAGCCCGGCAGCCATTGGGCTACGCTGATGGAGCACCAGGCAAACATAAGCACGGCAAGCGACCGCGAGGATATGGCAGAGGAAATGGAAGGGTCGTACAATTTCTATATAGGACGATTCTACGGCTGGCAATTACTCGGCGGCAACCTGACATTGCAGGCAGGCGGAATGGCAGACGCTAACTTAGGCTTTATATATAATATGGTGGGCGGCAACAATCCGGCACAGGCACGCGTGGCACTGAACATAATGCCGGCAATGGCGGCACAATATCGCTTTACGGCATTGAAAAGGAGGATGGTACTGCGCTACGAACTGGAACTGCCGCTCGTAGGTGTGATGTTCTCGCCGAACTACGGACAGTCGTACTACGAAATATTTATGCGAGGCAACTATGACCACAACATAGTGCCTACAACCTTTGTTTCTGCGCCGAACTTCCGTCAGCAACTATCGCTTGACGTAAACGTGTCGCGCCGATATACTCTGCGCATAGGCTATCTCGGCGACTATCAGCAGGCACAAGTGAACAACCTCAAGTCGCACGTATATTCGCACCGTGTGATGCTGGGAGTGGTAAAGAAATTCCAACTAATATCCTACCGACCATGAGAAAATATATATTGCTGTTATTAGCCACGGCACTGGTAACATTGTCATCGTGCGTTGACGAGGACGAGCAGGCAAACACACCGCAGGGTAACTTCGAGGCTCTTTGGAAGATAATGGACGAACGCTATTGTTTCTTCGACTACAAGGCGCACGAGTATGGACTTGACTGGAACGAGGTGTACAACAAGTACAAGGTGAGAGTGACATCGACTATGACTGATGAGCAGTTGCAAGAGGTGTTAGGCGACATGCTTGCCGAACTGCGCGACGGGCATGTGAACCTTTCAACTACAGCCGACTTCAGTCGCTACTGGGCGTGGAAGGAGGCTTATCCTACGAACTTCAGTGATACATTGCAACGCAGATATCTCGGCACCGACTATAAGATAGCCGGCGGAATGAAATATAAGATACTCGACGATAACATTGGCTACATATATTACGGCAGTTTTGAGAGCGGTATGGGCGAGAGTGGACTTGATGACATTATATACTCGATGATGCTGTGCCGAGGCATAATAATAGACATACGCAACAACGGCGGCGGCAACGTAACATACGCAGAGAAGTTTGCGTCGCGCTTCCTTAACGAAAAGACCCTCGTAGGCTATATGCAGCACAAGACGGGCAAGGGGCACAGCGACTTCTCGAAGTTAGAAGAGCAGTACCTGTCGCCTTCGAGTCGTCTGCGCTGGCAGAAGAAAGTTTGTCTGCTGACAAACCGTAGCGTGTTCAGCGCAGCAAACGAGTTTACGAAATATATGAAATGCTGCCCGAACGTGAAAGTTGTAGGCGACGTTACTGGTGGCGGTGCAGGTATGCCAATGACCAACACGCTGCCCAACGGTTGGTATGTGCGCTACTCAGCCTGTCCTATGTACGACCGCCAGAAGCAGTCTACAGAGTTCGGCATTGCCCCAGACTATAAGGTGGATATGGCTGACGAGGACTTTGCACGCGGCAAGGATACTATCATAGAGTTTGCACGAGAGATATTGAAACAATAGAATACAATATTTTTTGTGATGTAACGTTAATAGAAATAACAAACTAAAACGAACGGAAATGGCAAATGAAGCAGACAACAAGAATGTTGACATCATAGATTTAAGAAAGATCATCAAACAAATAATAGCACGCAAAAAACTATTCTATAAAACACTACCAATAGCATTCGTTTTGTCGTGTGCTTATATACTTTGCATACCGAGGTATTATAGTACGACAATAAGTCTTGCTCCAGAAATGGAGAGTTCAGGAATGGGTGGAGCGTTAGGTTCGATAGCGTCGTCATTTGGTTTTGATTTCTCAAGCTTGGAATCTACCGATGCGATATCACCATTGCTATACCCAGATCTTATGGAAGACAATGGTTTCGTAAGCAAGTTCTTTTCGATACCTGTAAAAAGTATTGATGGCGATATAGATTGTACATATTATGAATACCTTGACAAACACCAAAAACATCCATGGTGGAAAACACCAATAGGGTGGATTAAAAGTTTGTTTGACACAAAGTCACTTTCGACTGGCGCTAAAGAAGAATTAGACCCTTATAGATTGTCAAAAAAGCAAAACGATGTAGTAGAATCAATGAGGGACAAAATAACAATAAGCGTGGATAAGAAAACTGCTGTCATCTCAATTTCAGTGCAAGCACAAGACCCACTTATATGCAAGACTATGACAGATTCCGTAAAAGAAAAGCTGCAACAATTCATAACGGAATACAGAACAAATAAGGCAAGAATTGATCTTGAATATTATACTCAATTAACAAAAGAAGCAAAAGAAGAATACACAAAATCCCGTCAGACATACGGTGCATATTCTGATGCAAACATGGACATTACGCTTGAGAGTTTTATTGCAAAGAAGAATGACCTGGAAAATGAGATGCAACTGAAGTACAATGCTTATGCTACTCTTAACACTCAGTTACAGGCAGCAAAAGCGAAAGTACAAGAACGCACACCTGCATTTACCATAATCAAGGGGGCAGACGTACCCATCAAGCCTGCAGGTCCCAAACGTATGTTGTTTGTATTAGGAATCGTCATGCTTACCTTCTGTGTTGACGTGATGATAATCATGAGGAAAGACATTATTAATAAAATAAATTCTTAGGCAAACAACATTGGCTTTGTTAGATTACATATTGTCAAAAAATCACATGACAGGAACAAAGGAGAAAATTGTTCGCAATCTCATTTGGGCTGTCATTGGAAAGATTGTAACGTTGTTTGGGAGTTTCTTTGTCGGAATAATTGTTGCCCGCTATCTCGGACCAGAACAATATGGCTTAATGAACTATGTTATAAGTTATGTTGCTCTTTTTCAGATATTGGCAATATTCGGACTTGACAGCATAGAGATAAGAGAAGAGTCAAAACACGAACAACGTTTCACTACAATCATTGGTACTGCCTTTTGTCTAAAAGTTGTATTTGCTATAATAACAATGGCGTTGGTTATTGTTACTTCTTTTATACAGGAGGTAGACGGCTATGTAACATTAATGGTCTGTTTGTATTCGCTTTCAATGATTGCAAACTCATTCAGCGTCATCAAAAACTATTTCACAGCAATACTACAAAACGAATATATTGTAAAATCAGAAATAGCACGCACCGTTATCAGCATTACATTCAAGATAGCATTGCTACTTTTGCACGCTTCTTTAGGATGGTTTATATTGGCAACTACTCTCGACACATTCATCTTGGCAGGTGGATATATCACATCATACAAAAGCAAGATAGGAAGTATCAAGCAATGGAAATTTGACATAGACGAGGCAAAACACCTTTTATGCGAATCCTATCCACTAATGTTCACCAGTGCGGCAGTGATGATATATCAAAGGATAGACCAAGTAATGATAGGGCAAATGATAGACAAGGAGGCTGTCGGTTTTTTCTCTGTAGCATCACGCTTCGTAGATTTCCTAATATACATTCCGTTCATTCTTGCCGATACAATAACACCTGTGCTTGTAAAAATTAGGGAAGAATCTGAAAACAGATATATAGAAAGGGCGCAAAGATTCATGAACGTTACTTTTTGGTTGTCGGTAATAGCAGCATGTATTACGTCAGCTGTGTCCTATTGGCTCGTACTTTACCTTTTCTCAGAGGCATACATTCCATCTGTGCCTATCCTCCAGATATTGGCATTCAAAGCCGCTGCTGTTGCCCTGTCTACAACTGCAGGTAAATTGATAATAATAGAAGGAAAACAAAAATACGCCATATTCAGGGACTGTTTCGGCTGCTTTGTCTGTGTCGCCCTTAATTTATATTTCCTGCCAATTTATGGCACAATTGCAGCAGCAATAATTGCCATAATTAGCAACATTGTTGCCGGCTACATATCCGATCTATTCATACCGCCATACAGGAAAATATTCATGATGCAGACGAAGACAATTTTCACAGGTTGGACAGATTTAGTACACATAAAGCAAATCGTTTCAAAGCAATGATATTCATACCATTCATATACTTTACACTATTCACATTCTTTCTATGGAAAAAACATGAAAGGTTGGACGTCTGCATATATATGTCGGGGTTATATCTTTTCTCAGCATTCTGTGCCATAATATTATATTTCGGGGATATGCTTGGAGAAGGCGGCATTTTATTTGACAATACAGACGTTGAGTTGGGAATAATACCAACAATACTGTTTTGCGGATTGCTTTCTCTGTCAATAATGCCGTTCTCAATGATATATGGCAAAGATCTGAAACGCATAACCCCTGCAATGCCATTTGTCCTTGAAACTGTTACATATATTCTTATTGGCGTATCTATTCTGAACTTGTATCTTGTTGCCGATTCTACGATGGACATTTTGCAAGGTGACTTGGAAGCAGTAAGATCCGCTCACTATCAGGGATTGATGACACCAGCACAAATTAAGGCAGAAACGATGCCCTCTGTGTTTAAGTATTTGTATTATCTTAATACATCAACAATACTATGTCTCCCTATTTTTTTCTATACAATTTGTTTTGAAAAAAAAGCATGGTGGTATAAGGCGCTCGTTTTTTTTGCATCCCTTAGTATTCCTATAGCAGGAATACAGGCTGCGGACCGCACGGAATTCATATTATATGCCATGATGTTCCTGTTCTGCATAATTTTCTTTGGGGGATTTTTGTCAAAGGCATTAAAGAGAGCTATAAGTTTTATTAGTATAGCATTTGCTTCATTATTTATAGTCTACCTTGCTGCCGTGTCAGAAGCACGGTTTTCAGAAAGAGATGGAGGTGCATCCACAAGCGCATTGCAATATGCAGGACAAGGATATCTTAATTTCTGCTATTTCTGGGAAAAGGGTAAGTTTGAATATATAACGGCGGAACGTGAGTTCCCGTTAGTATATCATACATTATTTAAAATAGACACCGATGACATAAGAAGAGGAGAACGATCGGGCGAGCAGGGATTTTTTATAAGTGTCTTTGCTACATTTATAGGAGACATTATGCTCGACATTAGTCCAATAGGTATGATTATATGGGTTTTATGCTACTTCTTTTTGTGCATGATTGCAATCAAGAGCCCACATCGAAAAGAAATGAATATCGGAGAGGTTATAGCAGTTTTCGTTCTTTCCGTCGTACCTATCTTCGGTATTTTCTATTATAGGTATTTTTCCTATACTTATACATTAATGCTTTTTTTCACAATATTACTATACCTGTTATCTCAATATAAAATAAAGATATAATGAAAATATATTCAATTATAGTCACATTCAATGCTATGCGTAACGACTGGATAAACTGTTGCCTTTCAAGTCTACGTGATAGTACAATAAAAACAATCCCAATTGTAGTTGACAACTGCTCCACAGATGGGACAAGAGAGTTTGCGCCAACACAATATCCTGAAGTTGTTTGGCTGCCACAAAACAAAAACCTTGGATTTGGACAAGCAAACAATATCGGAATACGATATGCTTTGGAAAATAATGCAGACTATGTTCTCTTGCTAAATCAAGATGCCTCGCTACATAAAGAAGCCATAAGGTACATGTTGGAAGCAAGTGATGGAACTTCACTAATATCACCATTACATTTAAATGGGAAAGGGAGTGGTTTTGATAATATTTTCCGACTATATTCTTTACCACTAAATAGTGGTATTTTAGAAGATTT
>JAFLSE010000002.1 GCA_022511075.1 Prevotella sp. | reverse complement strand
CTAACGAAAGGAACAACGTTGCCCAAGAATTCCATCAGGCGGCGAACACCCATATCCTTGCCCGCGCATACACAGAATATCGGGAATATTGAGCGTGTTACCAATCCCTTGCGGATTCCTTCACGCAGCTCGTCTTCGGTGAGTGATTCTTCCTCGAAGAACTTCTCCATAAGAGTTTCGTCGTTCTCGGCAGCAGCCTCAACGAGTGCCTTGTGCAGCTCCATTGCCTTGTCCATTTCCTCTGCAGGAATGTCCTCGATGATAGGTGCACCGCCTTCGGGCTTCCAAGAATATTTCTTCATCAGCAGCACGTCGATGAGCGAGTTGAAGCCGGGACCAGTCTGGATTGGATATTGAATCTGCACGCACTTAGGACCGTATATCTCCTGCATGTTTGAAACAACGGTGTCGAAGTCGCACTTGTCGCTGTCAAGTTGGTTTACGAGGAAGATAACTGGCTTCTTCAGTTTCTCCGTATATCGGAAGCAGTTTTGCGTTCCAACCTCTGGTCCGTACTGTCCGTTAATCAATATCACAGCCTGGTCAGTAACGTGCAGTGCCGTGATTGCTCCGCCCACGAAGTCGTCGCTTCCCGGACAGTCGATGATATTCAGCTTTTTGTTGTTCCACTCCGTATGGAATACGGTGGAGAATACGGAGTAGCCATATTCCTGTTCCACTGGGAAATAGTCGCTCACGGTGTTCTTTGCCTCCACGGAGCCGCGGCGCTTGATTATACCTGCTTCGAAAAGCATTGATTCGGCAAGAGTGGTCTTGCCACTACCCGCACTGCCAAGCAGCGCAATGTTCTTAATCTCATTAGTCTGGTATACCTTCATATCAGTATAGTTTTTAGGTTATTTATTATTAATTATTGTCTCGGTTTCGCAATTCGGGTATAAATTTAGGCATATTTCCTGAATTACGCAACATTTGACGGGCAAAAAGTTCCAAATATTAAACTTTATTAGTAATTTTGCATAAAAATAACTCGTTTAATGCCCGGATTATACATTCATATACCATTTTGCGAAAGTCGTTGCATATACTGCGATTTCTACTCCACCACGGAAGGAAAGATGCAGGAAAGATACGTTGACGCATTATGCCGTGAGTACGAAACGAGAAAGGCGGAAATCTTGAACGACGGCGAGGGCTGGAACACTATATACATAGGTGGCGGCACGCCAAGCACACTGCAAATCAAACATCTTGAACGGTTGTTCAATCTCATTGCCAACGACATGAAACAGCCACGGCAAAAAATGGAGATAACAATGGAGTGCAATCCCGACGACATCACCGCCGAATATGCCGAAGCACTCGCACGCCTGCCAATAAACCGCATAAGCATGGGTGCGCAGACGTTTGATGACAACCGTCTATTGTTTCTTCATCGCCGTCATTCCTCGCAGCAGATAGCAAGTGCCGTAGGCAACTTGCGTAGTGCAGGTTTCAGCAACATATCCGTAGACCTCATGTATGGTTTCCCTAACGAGACGGCAGACGATTTCCAACAAGACATAGAAAAAGCAATCGCCCTTGACGTGCCACATGTTTCCGCATATTGCCTGATGTACGAGGAAGGTTCTTCCCTTTACAAAATGCTGCAACAAGGCAAAATAGAGGAGATTGACGAAGAGACGGAGAGAGATATGTATGACTTGCTGACCACAAGTCTCAAAGCCGCAGGATATGAGCATTATGAGATAAGTAACTTTGCCCGTCCAGGCTTTCGTTCACGCCACAACAGCAGTTATTGGAATCTCACGCCATATTTAGGTATCGGTGCAGCCTCACATTCGTTCAATGGCAAGGATATTCGCTCGTTCAACCCTTCACACCTTATTATATATATGGAAGCATTGGAAAACAATTCTTTGCCAACGGAACGAGAAATACTCTCCAAAGAAGAACAATATAACGACTTTGCAATGCTGCGACTGCGAACAGCGGAAGGAATAGACCTCAATGAGACAGAGCAACTTTTCGGCAAGGCATTAAGGCAAAGAACGGAGCAGACAGCACAGCGATTTATTGCCAACGGCTTGCTTGCAAACGATGCAGGAAGCATTCATCTTACGCACGAAGGATTCTTTGTTAGCAACATGATAATGAGCGAGTTTATGATTATTATAAAATAAAGACTTCCACAGATACTTAAACCGTAGAAGCCTTTGTTTTATTTTTGATTACAGTTATTACATCATGCCGCCCATTCCCGGAGCACCGCCCATAGGCATTGCAGGAGCATCTTCCTTCTTGTCTACTATGAGGCATTCGGTTGTGAGGAACATACCTGCTATTGAGGCTGCGTTTTCAAGAGCCACACGGCTTACCTTTGCAGGGTCGATGACACCTGCCTTGCGCATATCCTCGTATGAGTCGGTACGGGCATTGTAGCCGAAGTCGCCTTTGCCCTCGTGAACTTTCTGCACAACCACTGCACCTTCGCCGCCGGCGTTCTCTACAATCTGGCGCAGAGGCTCCTCGATAGCACGCTCAACGATGTTGATACCTGTCTGCTCGTCAGCATTTGCACCCTTAACATCCTTGAGTGCTGCAAGTGCACGGATATATGTCGTACCACCACCGGCAACTACACCTTCCTCTATTGCGGCGCGTGTGGCGCAGAGAGCATCGTCAACACGGTCTTTCTTTTCCTTCATCTCCACCTCGCTGTTAGCACCTACGTAGAGCACTGCTACGCCGCCTGCCATCTTTGCAAGACGCTCCTGCAACTTCTCCTTGTCGTAGGAACTTGTGGAAGAAGCAATCTCGTTCTTGATAGCCTGCACACGGTCGGCAATAAGTTGCTTGTCGCCAGCACCGTTAACGATAGTTGTATTGTCCTTTGTGATGTTGATTTTCTCACAGGTACCGAGCATATCGAGTGTTGCCTGCTCAAGTTTCAAGCCCTTCTCCTCGCTGATTACAAGACCGCCAGTGAGTGTTGCGATGTCCTCGAGCATAGCCTTGCGACGGTCGCCGAAGCCGGGAGCCTTCACTGCGCAAATCTTCAATCCGCCACGCAGACGGTTTACAACCAATGTGGTGAGAGCCTCAGAGTCAACATCCTCTGCAATCACGAGCAATGGGCGTCCGCTCTCTGCTGCTGGCTGCAAGATAGGCAGGAACTCCTTGATGTTGCTAATCTTTTTGTCGTAGAGCAGGATATATGGGTTGTCCATTACGCACTCCATCTTCTCCGTGTCGGTAACGAAATAGCTTGAAAGATAGCCACGGTCGAACTGCATACCCTCAACAACATTGATATATGTGTCGCGGCTCTTGCTTTCCTCGATAGTGATAACACCCTCCTTGCTTACCTTGCGCATAGCGTCGGCAATGAGCTTGCCTATCTCTGGGTCGTTGTTGGCAGAAACGGTTGCAACCTGCTCAATCTTGTCGTAGTTGTCCTCAACCTTCTCTGCTGAGTTCTTGATATACTCAACAACGGCAGCCACAGCCTTGTCGATACCACGCTTGAGGTCCATGGGGTTTGCACCTGCGGTAACGTTTTTCAAACCAACGTTCACGATTGACTGTGCAAGGATTGTTGCGGTTGTTGTTCCGTCGCCTGCATCGTCGCCGGTCTTGCTTGCAACGCTCTTTACAAGCTGTGCGCCAGTGTTCTCAAAGTGGTCGTCAAGCTCCACTTCCTTTGCCACAGTCACACCGTCCTTTGTAATCTGAGGTGCGCCAAACTTCTTTTCTATGATGACATTGCGTCCCTTAGGACCAAGTGTAACCTTCACTGCATTAGCAAGCTGGTCAACGCCCTGCTTCATAAGCTCGCGGGCTTCCATATTGAATTTCAATTCTTTTGCCATAATATTAACCTATTATAATTATTAAGTTACTTTTGTTTCAAATAATAATTATCCAATCACTGCGAGTACATCGCTCTGGCGCATCATAAGATACTTCACGCCATCGAGTTCGATTTCAGTACCTGAATACTTTCCGTAGAGCACTTCGTCGCCTTCCTTCAGTATCATTTCCTCGTCTTTCGTGCCGTTTCCGGCAGCCTTGATTGTACCACGAAGAGGCTTCTCCTTTGCTGTGTCGGGAATGATGATGCCTCCGATTTTCTCTTCTACTGCTGCGGGCAATACCAGCACGCGGTCAGCCAATGGTTTGATGTTCATAGTTTTTTGCTTTTATTTTTATTTGTTCTACATTATTTACTTTGTTTGCAGTTATTCTGCATTCACTGCAAACCCAATAAGCCAAAACCGTGCCAAATCTCTCGAACTGACACGTTGGCAGGAACTTTGTCATTATGACATATAAAAGTTATTTGTAGATTTGACTTAACTTTTATATTATGAAAAGTCTATTTCCTGTATTTTTTCAGCAGTTTGCCGACTGCGGTGTCGAGCGACTCCGTAGGCTCTATGATATTGTAGTCTTCCCAAAAGTGAGGATCGAGGAAAAAGTCAACCTTGTCGTAGAACGAGTCGCGCGCATCGAACGAGCTCTTGCCTCTTGGCGGACGCACGGCTTCTTCTGCACGGTCGGTAACAACCATTTCGCACGAGGCTGTGAACGATGTGGCGAAAAGTCGCCGTTTCCAATCGCAGTTGAAGCGGAAGGTGTTGCGTATATATGCTATACGGGTGATGCCGCCCTCCAGACGATAGTCCACTGTGCATGATAATTCTGATGGGCGGAAACGTACTCCAGCAGGCTTGTGTACGAGCATAAACTCCGTTGCCTTTTCTTTGTCGCTCATGTCCAATGTCAGTTCAGCACGGGTGAAGGCGAGTGTTTCCCTGTCTATGTACAGGCGACCATAATACAGGGCGTATGGCAGTTCGCGTCCGGGTGCTATCGATACCACATACTGCATTCTATCTCCTATGTTTACAGGCTCTTCCATTGTAAAATTATAGTTGTCGAGTTCCTGCTCGTTGAGTAGGAACTCGGTGTTTTTCGCAATGTCGAGCTGCACGGGCTGCAACGGTCCGCCTACCACTTTTACACCGAGGGTGTCGCCCTGCTTTGGACTCAGCAGCCGCCTTCCCTTCATTATTGCCACACGGTCGCGCCACATTCCTTGATTGTAAGGTGTTTTGTACATGTCCACCACACCCTCTGCAACATATATGTAGTGTCCGCGTTTTGTTGCCGTTTCCCGATAGAAGCAATTAAACAGCTCTGCCTCTCCGCTGTAGTTTTCAGGAATCTTTTTTATTGCCACGTTCACCAGTTCGCGAGGGTTGCCCGTCCAGACGACCACTTCCTGTAGTTCCACGGGCATAGGTGTCAGTCTTATCCTTTGTTCCTCCGTGTTTCCAGCCGCGACATTTATGTGCCGTGAGCGGTATCCGAGGTGCGAAACGACGAGTGTCACGTTTGTTTCGTTGTCCGTTTTCAGTGTGAAGAAGCCGTCGTCGTTCGTAACCACCGACACATTGCCTGCCGATATGCTTGCCTGTGCTATCCGCTTTCCAGTCTTTGCATCCGTCACCATTCCGCTGATAACCGTCTTTTGTGCCAATAGCGGAATTCCTATTGCCAGCATTATATACAATAAAAAAGTTCTCATAGTTCGTAGTTTTGTTTAGAGATGTTTTTACTATTTCACTTCCACTTCCACAAGTTCGCCCGTAACGGAGTTGATAACGAATCCGCGGACGTTGATGTAGGAGGGCATAAGTGGGTGATGCCTTACCAGGTCTACCGATGCCGCCACGGCTTGCTCGGAACTCTCGAAGCCGTTGAGCCACGACTCGAAGTCGATGCCGCAGTATTTCATCATGTCGATGTGGTCTTGGCTTATGCCTTTCTCGAGCATGAGGCTTATCATCTCCTGCGGGTCAAGATGCTGTGCTCCGCAGTCGGTGTGTCCTAATATCATTACGTTCTCCACGCCCAGTTCGTAGACACCTACGAGGAGGCTGCGAATGGTGCTGTCGAAGGGAGAACTTACCAGTCCGCCTGCGTTCTTTATCATCTTCACGTCACCGTTCTTCAGACCCAGTGCTGCATAGATGAGTTCCGTGAGACGGGTGTCCATGCACGCCACAATGGCAAGTTTCTTGTCGGGATATTTGGTGGTAAGATAAGGCTCGTAGCCCTTGTTGTTCACAAACTCCTTGTTGAATTTCAGAATGTCGTCAATCATAGTCGTAATGTTTTTAAGTGTTAAGTTTTTTTGATTATAGGTTATTTTTGTTTCTGTTGCAGTTTCTTCAGGCGGCGCTTTGCATCGTTGGCATCTTCATAGAGTTCTATTGCCTTGGCATAGTTGCGCATGGCGGCATCGTACATCTTTTCCTTCTCGCACTCCTTGCCCATCAGGGTGTATTCCGCTGCCAGCCGCTTCAGCGTTTCCTTTGTCTTGCGCTGCTGTTCTTCCAGTTCTGCTATGCGCCTGTCCTTCTTGTCTATTACCGCCAGCTTGCGGCGTATATAACGTTGTGCCGCAGGATTCTCTATCACGTAGCTGCTGTGTATTGCCTTGAAGAACGATGACAGGAAACCGTCGAAGTCCTTTCTGTCGAAGGCATCTATTGCCATACGGTAGTGGAGCGACGCACCGTCTTGTTCGAGGGCACGGTTAAGCAGTTGCTGATTGTTGTACTGCCGTGCGAAGTTCACCACCTCAGTCCTTATGAAGATGTCCGCCTGCGTGATGGGCTCTTTCAGGCTGATGCCTTCGAGCGAGGTGCAACGTGAGAGTGCCACGTATGTCTGTCCGCCGGCAAACACGCCTCCCGTGAAGTCGATGTTTACCTGCCTGAAGGTGAGGCCTTGGCTCTTATGCACCGTTATCGCCCATGCAAGGCGTATGGGAAACTGCCTGTAAACGCCAAGTTGTTCCTCGTCAATCTTCTTTTCCTTCTCGTTGTATGTGTAGCGCACGTTCTCCCACATTTCGCGCTCCACGTCAAATTCAGCACCGTCCTCGGTCACAATGCTCACAATGTCGCCTGTCTCGTCGATGGCACTCACAATGCCGAGAGTGCCGTTGACCCAACGTTTGTCCTTATCGTTCTTCACGAAGATAACCTGCGCCCCCGGCTTCAGGTGCAGTTCCATAGGCGTTGGCAGTGAGGTGAGCGGAAACTCTCCCCTTATCTCACCGAGGAACATCGTTTCTTCACCTATGAGTTCTGCCAGTTGTCGCTCGTTGATGAAGTCAACCGTGCCGCGATGTGAGGCAAGTGTTATGGCAAGTTTGCCGTTGTGTGTGTCGAGTTTTGCGCCCACGCGAGCATTGAGTGCTTCCAAGTCGGCGGGGCGTGCCTTGTTTTCGCGTATGCGGTCAAGAATGTTTATAAAATGGCTGTCGCTCTGTCTGTACACCTTGCGCAGTTCTATGCTTATCAACTGCATCTCCTGCCACACCTTTGCCGAAAAGAAATATGGGGTGGGGTAGAAGGGCTGCACAAGCTGACGCTCGTCTTCCTTTAGTACTGGCTCAAGTTGGTAGATGTCGCCCACGAGCAAAAGTTGCTTGCCTCCGAAAGGTTCACGCATCCTGCGGCTGTAAACACGCAGCAGGCGGTCTATAAAGTCTATGATGTCGGAGCGCACCATCGAAATCTCGTCGATGATGATGAGCTCCACCTCACGCATCAGTCTTACGTGGTCGCTGTTGTATTTTAGGGTTTTCCGCATGTTGCGGTTGTTGTAGCGAGCATCGTTGGGCAGCAGAGGGTGGAAAGGCAGATGAAAGAAACTGTGAAGCGTGCTGCCGCCGGCGTTTATGGCGGCTATGCCCGTGGGGGCAAGTATCACGTGCTTCTTCTTCGTGTGACAGGCAACGTATTTCAAGAACGTAGACTTTCCCGTTCCCGCCTTTCCCGTGAGAAACAGCGAACGGTGCGAGTGCTCCACAATGTTGAGAGCCTCCTGCCATTCTTGATTGTTGGTGTCAAGGTCCATTTATTCCTTTCGTTCGGTTGCCTCTTGGTTGATAAGGTCTTTCACCGCCTGCTTGCGGTCTTCGCTTTCGTTGTAGTTGCTATCGTCCTTCGGCATAATGAGGTTTCCGTCCTCATCGTGCAGAATGTCGAATGCTATGTCTATAGTGTCGCTGTCTAACGTGTCTGCCACCTGACGATGGTAACTGCAACTATACATATCGAGCGTTATGTCGTCGTCGGGCTTGTCGAACTTTCCGTGATACTGACGGAAGGCTGGGTCGTCCAATACCGACTGCAGGAAATATCCGCATATTGGCAGGGCTGTGCGACTGCCTTGTCCCAGTGCACCCGTGCGGAAGTGTATGCTGCGATATTCGCCTCCTACCCATGCTCCGCACACGAGATTCTTTGTAACGCCCACAAACCACGCATCGCTGTGGTTGTTCGACGTACCTGTCTTGCCGCCGAAATCGGTGTCCTTTGCGTGTCCTCCCACATAGCCCCACAGGCTCATGCTCGTGCCGCCTGCCTCGGTCATTCCGGCTTGCAGCATCTGCTGCATAAGGAATGCACTGCGTGTGCTTATCACTTGGTTTACCTCGTTGGGAGCGGTATATATTTCCTTGCCGTTATAGTCAACAATTTTCGTTACGAGCACCACATCGTGCGCCTTGCCGTTGTTTGCCACCGTGCCGTATGAGTTTACGAGTTCGAGCAACTTAACGTCGCTGCTGCCGAGTGATAGCGCCGGCGTTTCGTCGAGTCTTGTCTTTGTGCTCGTACCGTAGTCGCTCTTGCCTAATCCCATATCGTATGCCGTCTTTGCCACGTTGGATATTCCGCACTCCATTGCCACCTTCACAGCCACAGAATTGATACTCTGCGCAAAGGCAGCCCTCAACGGCATGGAGTCGCCCGTAAAGTAACCGTTGGCGTTGGTCGGTGCCCACGTAACCTCTTTCTTCTTATGTGCGTCGTACACCTTCATTGCGAAATATGAGTCCTCACGACGGTCGCAAGGCGTAAGTCCCTGCTGCATAGCCTCGGTGTAGACAAAGAGTTTGAAGGTTGAGCCTGGCTGACGGTCGGCTGTCACCTTGTCGTATTTCCACGAGTCAAAGTCGATGTCGCCCACCCACGCCTTTACGTGTCCTGTCTGTGGCTCCATGGCAACGAAACCGCAGTGCATAAACCTCACCATATAGCGGATGGAGTCCATGCTGCTCATTTCCTTCTCTATCGTGCCTTTCTCATAGTCAAACAATTTCACGGTGTGAGGCTTGTTCATATAGTATTCCACGGAGTCGGGATTGTTGGGGAACTTCTGCTGCAAAATCTTGTAGCATGGCTGACGCTTTGCAATGTCCTCGATGAAGTTTGGTATCTCCTGGTGGCGCTCGTCCTGCCATGGGTTGGTGTTGCCCCAGTGGCTGTCGAAGTTGCGCTGCACCTGCATCATCTGCTTGCGTGCTGCTGCCTCGGCATACTTTTGCATGCGAGTGTCAATAGTAGTGTATATTTTGTAGCCTGCAGTGTAAAGGTCAACGCCGTTGTCCTCGCACCACTGTTTCAGATATTTTGCCACAGCCTCACGGAAATACGTGGCTTGTCCGTCGTAGTTTGACTCCACACTGTAGTCGAGTTTTATGGGCTGCTCTTTCAGTGCGGATGCCTCGCTTGCCTCAAGGTCGCCGTGCGACACGAGCAAGTCAATAACCGTGTTTCTGCGCTTCTTGCTGTTCTCCGGGTTTATTCGCGGATTATAATATGTGGTGGCTTTGAGCATACCTACGAGCACAGCACACTCGTCGGTGGTGAGTTGCTTGGGAGTCTTGCCGAAGTATGTCTTTGCGGCGGTCTTTATGCCGTAGGCGTTGCTGCCGAAGTCAACGGTGTTGGCATACATCGTTATGATGTCCTTTTTCGAGAACACCATTTCCAACTTGATTGCCGTTATCCACTCCTTCAACTTTATGTTGACGAGTTTTACGCCGGGCACCTTGCCGAGCAGTCCCGTGGAATACTTGTAGTCGGTGCGCATGCGGAACATGTTCTTTGCCAACTGCTGCGTTATGGTGCTTGCGCCGCGTGCGTCGTGGTGGAGCATATAGTCCTTTGCCGCCGCAGCCATGCCCATGAAGTCTATTCCGAAGTGTTTTTCAAAACGTTCGTCCTCGGTGTCCACAAGAGCCTTGAAGAACATAGGGTTTATCTCTTCATATTTTGCTGGGGTGCGGTTTTCCTTGAAGAACTTTCCTATCATCACACCGTCGGCACTGTACACCTCCGATGCCTGTGGCGTTCTGGGATTGCGTATCTGCGACAGGCTGGGTGACTCTCCGAACAGCCACAGGAAGTTTAGGTCTACTGCTCCGAGCAGCAGAAAGAACAATGTTATGAGAGTTGTTATGACAGTGGCTATCTTAACATACCACGGCTTCTTGTACAACTTAATATACCAAGAGAAAAACCGCTTTGTGGCGGAGCCGCATGCGGAAAGTGTATTTTTTAGCCATTTAGTCTTGCTCATATTTCCCGTTTGTTATTATGTCGTCAATGAAGTTATGTAGTTTGCGGTTATCCTCGTCGAGCGTAAACCATTTCACGCTTTCGTCGCGCTTGAACCATGTGAGTTGCTTCCTTGCATAGCGCCGTGTGTTGCCTTTCAGCCGCTCCACCGCCTCTTCGAGTGTCCAGTTGCCGTCGAAATACTCGAACATCTCCTTGTATCCCACGGTGTTCAGTGCGTTCTGTTCCCTTTTTGGCAGCAGTCTGCGGGCTTCATCCTCTAATCCCTGCTCCATCATCTTGTCCACACGGGCATTTATGCGGTTGTAGAGTTCTTCGCGGTTGCGTGTCAGTGCAATCTTCACTATGTCGAAGGGGCGTTGCCTTGTCTGCTGTTTGCGGAATGAGGTGTAGGTCTTTCCCGTCTGGTGGCATATTTCGAGTGCATGCACCACGCGCCTTGTGTTCTTCCTGTCCACTATGTCGTAGTGTTCGGGATCGAGTGTGCGCAGTTCCTCAACGAGTGCTTCCAATCCTTCGCGCTCAAGGCGTTCCTTCATCGTTTGCCTTATGTCGTCGCGTATGGTCGGTATGTCGTCTATCCCGTTGCACACGGCATCAATGTACATCATACTGCCGCCAGTGAGCAGTGCCCTGCCGTTGTTCTCGGCAAAAAGCCTTGGCAACAAATCCATAACCTCCTGCTCATAGATGGACGCGCTGTAATAGTCGTCGAGCGAAAGGGTGTTTACAAAGTAGTGCCTCACCCGTTGCAACTCCTCTGCCGTAGGCTTTGCCGTGCCAATGCTCATATCGCGGTAAATCTGGCGTGAGTCGGCGTTTATGATTGGTATTCCGTGGCGTTCTGCAATGTCGAGACACAATCCCGTCTTGCCCACTGCTGTAGGTCCTGTTATCACTATCAGCGTATTTCTCACACCAAAAGCCGTGCGTTACGTCCTCACTTATCTTATCACTCCGCGCTTGGAGTTCTCGATGAACGAGCATATATAGTCCACTTCCTTTATGCCGCTGTATGTGGCACGCACCTCGGCTATGCCGTCCTTGAGTATACCTTTGGAGTATATCATTCGGTAGGTGTTGTGGATAATGTCTATCAGTTCGTTGCTGAAACCGCGTCGGCGCAGTCCCACGATGTTTATTCCGCAGTAGCGTGTAGGCTCTTTGCCTGCTATCACGTATGGCGGTATGTCGAGGCTGAAGCGGCATCCACCCTGCACCATCACTCCGCCGCCTATGCGACAGAACTGGTGGCAGAGCACCGTGGCGGATATTATTGCTCCGTCGTCAATCTCAACCTCGCCGGCAAACTTGGTGCTGTTGCCCACAATGCAACCATTGCCCACCACGCAGTCGTGAGCCACGTGCATGTTCTCCATCAACAGGTTGCCGTTGCCTACGACGGTCTTTCCCTTGCTTGCCGTGCCTCGGCTTATGGTAACGTTTTCACGAATGCTGTTGTTGTCGCCGATGACGCAGAGCGTTTCCTCGCCCTGATATTTCAGGTCTTGTGGCTTGGTGCTTATGCTTGCCCCGGGGAAGAACTCGTTGCCGTTGCCTATGCGCGCGCCGTCGTGCACGGTCACGCTGTTAAGGAAGGTGTTGTTGTCGCCAATCACCACGTCCTTGCCAATGCAACAGAAAGGCCCTATGACGTTGCCGTCGCCTATTTGTGCATCGGGGTGCACGAATGCCATTTCGCTAATATTGTTCATTATCTTATTTGTTCTTTACGATTTGTCCTGTAAATGTTGCCTCTGCCACCAAGCGGTCGCCCACGAACATCCAACCCTTCATCGACGATATGCCGTGGCGCACGGGTGCGAGCAGTTCCACCTTGAAGATGAGGGTGTCGCCAGGCACAACTTTGCTGCGGAACTTCACGTCGTCTATCTTCAGGAAGTATGTCGACCAGTTGTTTGGGTCTTCGAGAGTGTTCATCACGAGCAGTCCGCCGCACTGCGACATAGCCTCAATCATCAGCACTCCGGGCATTACGGGCTCTTCGGGGAAGTGTCCTTGGAAGAAAGGCTCGTTGCTCGTAACGTTCTTTATACCCACGATGCTTGTTGCTCCGAGTGCTATCACCTTGTCGACGAGTTGCATTGGGTAGCGGTGGGGCAGCATGCTGCGTATCTTGTTCACGTCCATCACCGGCTCTTCGTTGGGGTCGTAGACGGGTGCTTGTATCTCGTGCTTGCGAATCTCCTTGCGCATCATTCGAGCAAACTTATTGTTTATGGTGTGTCCAGGGCGTGTTGCCACGAAACGTCCCTTTATCGGCTTGCCTATCAGCGCCATATCACCGATTATGTCAAGCAGTTTGTGGCGCGTGCACTCGTTGTCCCACACCAGCGGCTTGTTTTGCAGATAACCCATTTCGTTTGAGTCTTTGTGCTCTGCGCCAATCATATCGGCAAGTTGGTCGAGTTGTTCCTGTGGAATCTGCTTTTCGTATATGACAATGGCATTGTCGAGGTCGCCGCCTTTTATGAGATTAGCCTGCAACAGAGGCTGAATATCCCTTACGAACACGAATGTGCGTGCAGGGGCTATTTCCTTTTCAAAGTCCTTTATGTCGTCGAGTGTTGCAAACTGGCTGCTTATGAACTTTGAGTTGAACGAGCACATTGCCGTAATGCTGAAGTCGTCGTCGGGCAATAGCGTTATGCAAGAGCCGTTTTCGTCCTTGAACTCCGTCTTTTTCCTGATTATGTAGTAGTCCTTTGGCGCGTTCTGCTCCACGATGCCAATCTCGTTAATCTTGTTTACGAATGTTATGGCGCTGCCGTCGAGAATGGGGAACTCCGGTCCGTTCACCTGCATCAGGCAGTTGTCGATGCCGAGGGCGTAGAGTGCTGCCAAGGCGTGTTCCACCGTTGAAACGCGTGCCTCGCCTTTGCCGAGCACCGTGCCGCGCTGCGTGTCTATCACGTTTTCTGCCACGGCATCTATTGTGGGCATTCCTTCCAAGTCGATACGCTGAATCTTGTAGCCGTGGTTTTCAGGCGCAGGGTTGAATGTAACGGTTAGTCCTAATCCTGTATGCAGTCCCTTTCCACAGAGCGAAAAACTGCCTTTAAGAGTCTTTTGTTTCATATTTAGTTTTTGTTTGGGCTGTCGCCCTTGCTTGTTATTTGTCCAATTTTGCTTTCAGTTCGTCAAGTTGTTTCTGCATTTCGTTCATCTGCTTGTACATCTCTGGCAACTTGCGGAATACGGCTTGACTCTTGAAGTATGGCTTTGGCTCCATTGGCGGAGTGCCAATGAGTGTGGTGTCGCCCTTTATGCTTCCCGGCACGCCGCTTTGCGCACCGAGGAAGGTCTTGTCGCCAATCGTTATGTGACCGGCTATTCCCACTTGTCCGCCAAACATACACCACTTGCCAACCTTTGTGCTGCCGGCTATTCCAACCTGCGCCGACATCACCGTCTGCTCACCAATCTCGCAGTTGTGTGCTATCTGTATCAGGTTGTCGAGTTTCACGCCTTTGTGTATCGTTGTCTGCCCCATTGTGGAACGGTCAATACAGGTGTTCGCGCCAATCTCCACATCGTCCTCTATCACCACTATGCCAATCTGCGGTATCTTGTCGTAGCCCTCTTGGTTGGGTGCAAAGCCGAATCCGTCTGCACCTATCACGCTGCCTGCGTGTATTGTCACGTTGTTGCCCAGTCGGCAGTCGTGGTATATCGTTACGTTGGGATATATCAGGCAGTTGTCACCCGTCTTTACGTTGTCGCACACCACTGCGTGTGGGTGTATCTGGCAGTTGTCGCCAATCACCGCTCCGTCGCCCACGTATGCAAATGCACCTATGTAGCAATCCTTGCCTATGGTTGCTTTTGGCGACACGAATGCCAGCGGGTCTGTGCCAGTCTTTTTAGGCTGCGATGCGGCATACAACTGCAGCAACTTGGCAATGCTCTCGTAGGCGTTCTTCACTCTTATGAGTGTGGTGCTTACGGGGTGTTCCAGTTGCAGGTCGTCGTTCACGAGCACTATCGTCGACTCGGTGTCATAGATATGGTGTATATATTTGGGATTTGAAAGAAAGGATATTGCACCTGCCTTTCCTTCTTCTATCTTTGCAAACGTATTCACGGCGGCGTTTTCGTTGCCCTCCACCTTTCCGCCGATAAAGTCAGCAATCTGTTTGGCTGTGAATTCCATTATAATGAGTTATCGATAATAATTATAATTTTAGGTGCAAAGATAGTGGTTTTTTCCGAAACTCCAAAGTAATTAACAAAAATAAATATATAAGCAGGGTTTTCTTTGAATAAAAATGATTATCTTTGCCGTCGCAAAGCAATTTGGTTAAAAGACGTATATTCATTCAATGGTGCTGAAAAGATATTCAAGAGAGGAAATAGCAAACAGTCTCACTCATCTCGCCGGTGCGCTGCTTGCTCCCGTGATGCTCATTCTGCTGCTTGCAACAATGTCGCCCGAAGGACAATACAAGTTGCTTGCCGCCGCAATGTTCTGTTCGGGAGTGTTCCTGCTCTACACTTCGTCCACTTGTTATCATTGGGCTTTGCCAGGGCGGCTGAAAAGCGTGTTGCGCTACATCGACCACATCAACATCTATGTTCTCATAGCCGCGTCCTACACGCCCATTCTCATCTGCGCCATCGGTGGTGTCCTTGGCTGGACAATGTTCTTTGTGATGTGGGCATTGGCATTGCTTGGTGCTGTCTACAAGATATTCTTCCTAAAACGTTGGCGCAGGCTGTCTTTAGGTCTTTACCTGCTGATGGGTTGGAGTTGCGTGTTCATTGCCGTTCCCGTGTGGCAGAGCCTTCCTGCTTCCGCCCTGTGTATGATTTTGGCAGAAGGCATATTCTATACTTCTGGTTCATATTTCTTTATGCACGACTCGCGCCCATACTACCATGCTCTTTGGCACATCTTTGTACTGCTCGGCACGTTGAGTCATTTCGCTGCTGTGTGGATAATTATGGTTTGAAAAACATACATATTAAATCTTCCAATGTCGTCACAATGCTCTGCATCAGTTCAATGAAACGCCGAAGGGAGTTTCATTGAACTGACGATTATCGGCTTTAGTCTTTTCTCTTTGGTAAAGACGAGACGATACATCTGCGTGTAGTGTGGTATTATGTCTTTTTGACACACTCTGCCTCATAAGACAACGAAGCAGGGTGTGTTAGAGCATTTGACTAAAAAATAATCGTGCGTTTATTGAGTTAATCAAGCATTCATAGCATTAAGATTTTTCTTCAGCTTATCCACATACGCGTCGATGCTTGCAACAGCAACGATGTTGACGACATCGCGCACGGAGCATTCGAAGTCGGTGAAGTGGATAGGCTTGTTGAGTCCCATCTGGATAGGACCTATGATTTCAATGTCCTGGTCAAGTGCCTGTAGCAGCTTATATGCACCGTTGGCACTTGAGAGGTTGGGGAAGATGAGGGTGTTAACATCCTTGCCGTTGAGTTTTGAGAATGGATATTTCTCGTCGCGCAACTGCTTGTTGAGGGCGAAGTTCACCTGCATCTCACCGTCTATGGCAAGGTCGGGATATTCAGCCTGCATAGACTCTACAGCCTTGTGTACCTGTACAGGGCTGCCCACTTCTTCCGTACCGAAGTTCGAGTAGCTAATCATTGCTATCACGGGCTTGTCGTTGAAGAACTCAACGGTGTGCTTGCTCAGCTTGGCAATGTCTTTCAGTACTTCTGCATCGGGATGACGGTTGATAAGTGTGTCGGCAATGTAGAATGTGCCTTTCTGTGAGTTTATGATGTGCATCGTGCCGAAACTCTTGTGTCCCTTGCGAATGCCAATCACCTCTTTTGCTACCTTTATGGTGTTTGAGTATTTTGTGTATAGACCTGTAATGAATGCATCAGCCTCGCCAGTCTCAACCATCATCATTCCGAAGTAGTTGCGCTCAAACATCTTGTCATTGGCTTCCTGCACGGTGTAGCCCTGTCGCTGGCGCTTCTGGGCGAGTATCTGCGCATAGCGCTCGCGACGGTCTGCTTGGTTGTCGTGGCGCAGGTTTACTATCTCTATGCCTTCGAGACTGAGGTCAAGGCTCTTTGCAAGTTTTTCAATGCGCTCATCGTTACCCAAGAGGATTGGCTGGCAGATGCCCTCCGCCTTTGCCTGCACCGCAGCCTTGAGCATTGTTGGGTGTATGCCCTCGGCAAACACCACGCGCTGTGGATGCTTCTTGGCTGTGTCAAGCAATTTTTGTGTCAGCTTCGTTTCCTGTCCCATCATTTGGCGAAGCTGGTTCTTGTATGCTTCCCAGTCGGTTATCGGCTTGCGTGCCACGCCGCTGTCTATCGCTGCCTTTGCCACAGCTGCGCTCACTTCGGTTATGAGGCGAGGGTCAACTGGCTTTGGTATGAAATATGATGCGCCAAACGAAAGGTTGTTCACTTGGTATGCGTCGTTCACAACATCGGGTACAGGCTGCTTTGCAAGGTCGGCAATGGCTTTAACGGCAGCCAGCTTCATCTCTTCGTTAATAGCCGTTGCGCCGACATCGAGCGCACCACGGAAGATGTATGGGAATCCTATTACATTGTTAATTTGGTTGGGATAGTCGGAGCGACCCGTAGACATCAGAACATCGGGGCGGCTTGCCATTGCATCCTCGTAGGATATTTCAGGCACTGGATTGGCAAGAGCGAACACAATAGGGTCTTTTGCCATTGAGCGTACCATGTCCTGCGAGAGTATATTGCCTTTTGAAAGTCCAACGAATACATCGGCATCTTTCATCGCCTCCTCCAATGTGTGAATGTCGCGACGGTCGGTGGCAAAGAGTTTCTTTTGTTCCGTAAGGTTCTCACGGTCGGATGTTATCACTCCCTTCGAGTCGAGCATCACGATGTTCTCACGCCTTGCACCGAGTGCGCAGTAAAGCTTTGTGCAACTGATGGCAGCTGCACCGGCACCGTTGATTACGATTTTTACTTTGGAAATATCCTTGCCGTTCACCTCGAGGGCGTTTACGAGTCCTGCCGCACTGATAATGGCTGTACCGTGCTGGTCGTCGTGCATCACGGGAATGTCGAGTGTCTTTTTCAGTCGTTCCTCGATGTAGAAACATTCAGGTGCTTTTATGTCCTCAAGGTTGATGCCACCAAATGTAGGTGCAATCTTTTCAACAGCCTCGCAGAACTTCTCGGGGTCTTTTTCGGCAACCTCGATATCGAACACGTCGATGCCGCCGTATATCTTAAAGAGCAGTCCTTTTCCTTCCATCACTGGCTTTCCGCTCATTGCGCCTATATCGCCAAGTCCGAGCACGGCTGTTCCGTTGCTTATCACCGCCACAAGGTTTCCCTTGTCTGTATAGCGATATGCTGCCGCCGGGTCTTGCTGAATCTCCAAACAGGGATATGCCACTCCGGGGGAGTATGCCAAACTTAGGTCTGTCTGCGTGCGATACGCCTTTGTCGGCTTGACCTCGATTTTTCCAGGACGTGTGCCCTCGTGATACTCGAGAGCAGCCTCTTTTGTTATCTTTACCATCTTTTTAAATTAATAAATTGAACAAATAACCTACAATTTTGTGCAAAATTACAAAAAACTTTTCTAATTAAATCATTTTTTTGTTGTTTTTTTGTATCTTTGCGCCATAATCGGAAATATGGTCATACACTATTGGCAAGTTTATGGAAGAAAGGAAAAACATAACCGAATATCGAAGACAACTAAAGCAGCGCATTCTTGAATACGCTTACCCTGCCTTTGCTACTCGCGGCATAAGGGCGGTGAAGATGGACGATATTGCCGATGAATTGCAAATTTCGAAACGCACGCTTTACGAGATTTATGCCAATAAGGAAGAGTTGTTGTTTGAAGGGCTCAAGGCGCACCAAAAGGAATACGACCGAAAAGTGAAGGAGTATGCCGGCAGCAGTGACAGAAATGTGATGGAAATTGTATTGTATGTGCTCAACTATCACATGAAGGAATTGGGCGATACGAGCGCAAAGTTCATTGCCGACCTCTACCGCTATCCTGTCATTTCCGAATATTTTATGAAGAATAAGGAAGAGCACCGTGAAAACTTCAGAAAGTTCCTTAAGCGTGGAGTGGAGGAGGGTTATTTCCGCAGCGACTTCAACTTTGATATTATGGACACCATAATAAATGGAATACAGCAGACCGTACACACATCCGACCTATATAGCATATTTCCAGTTAAGGAAGTGTTCTACACTATGGCGCAGGTTATCTTCCGTGCAATTTGTACCTCCAAGGGCATTGACGAATTGGAAAAGTTCAAGCTGTTGTAATCTCTAAAAATAGAACGATAAAAATTAACTACATATTAAATTTAAAAAAGATGAAACAAAAAATACTGGTAACTGGCGGTACGGGCTTCATAGGAAGCCATACGACCGTGGAATTGCAGAATGCCGGCTATGATGTGGTGATAGTGGACAACCTATCAAACTCGAAGGCAGACGTTGTTGACGGAATAGAGAAAATAACGGGAATACGCCCAGCATTTGAGGAAGCTGACTGCTGTGACCTGAAGGCAATGGAAGATATATTTGCAAAATATAAGGATATAAAGGGTATTATCCACTTTGCTGCAAGCAAGGCTGTGGGCGAGAGCGTGGAAAAACCTCTGATGTACTATCGTAACAACCTCGTGAGCCTTATTAACTTGCTGGAGCTGATGCCTAAATATGGCGTGAAGGGTCTGATATTCTCAAGCAGCTGCACTGTTTACGGACAGCCCGACAAGGAGAACTTGCCTGTTACAGAAGATGCTCCTGTAAAACCTGCCGAAAGTCCATACGGCAACACAAAGCAGGTGAACGAGGAGATTATTCGCGACACAATCAATAGTGGCAGTCCGATAAAGGCTATACTCCTGCGCTATTTCAACCCTATTGGATCGCACCCAACGGCAATAATAGGTGAAATGCCAAATGGCGTGCCTATGAACTTGATTCCATACGTTACGCAGACGGCTATGGGCATTCGTGAGCAATTAAAGGTGTTCGGAAGCGACTACGGAACTCCCGACGGCACTTGCATTCGCGACTATATTTATGTTGTAGACCTTGCAAAGGCTCACGTTAAGGCTATGACTCGTGTGCTTGATACTGACAGCGAGCCACTTGAGGTGTTCAATGTGGGAACTGGTAAGGGTGTTAGTACAAAGGAGATTGTTGACACATTCCAGAAGGTTACTGGCGTGAAACTGAACTGGGCGTTTGCTCCACGTCGTGCCGGAGATATTGAGCAGGTGTGGGCAAATCCGGAAAAGGCTAACAACGTGCTTGGCTGGAAGGCAGAGACAAGTCTTGAGGACACACTGAAGACTGCATGGAAGTGGCAGGAGAAACTGCGTGCTGAAGGTATACAATAATATTAATAGCAAACGACGATAAAAATAAGATGATAACAATTAATTCATACGAGGAGTTCAAAGCCCTGGAAGGGCAGGAACTTGGAGTGTCGGACTATGTGCAGGTAGACCAGGACCGTATAAACTTGTTTGCAGATGCAACACTTGACCATCAGTGGATACACGTTGATGTGGAGCGTGCAAAGACGGAAAGTCCGTTCAAGAGCACTATTGCACATGGTTATCTCACGTTGTCACTGCTTCCATATATGTGGGAGCACTCGGTGACGGTGAACAACGTGCAGAGACTCATAAACTACGGCATTGACAAGATGAAGTTCGGTCAACCTGTGTTGGTGGGCAAGAGCGTGAGACTGCGTACATTCCTTCAGTCGTGCGTTAACCTGCGTGGTGCAGTGAAGTGCGAGATAAAGTTTACTATAGAGATAGAGGGCGAGCGCAAGCCTGCACTTGAGGGTATTGCTATATTCGTGTATTATTTCAACAACTGAAACGATACGCAGTAAACAAGACGATTTTACTCATTCATTTATAGTTCCACAGTGAGGGCATCGCCCCTTGCTGTGGATATTTTTTCCGCATCGTCCACACTTGTACGGAGTGCTGCTCGTGGTGTAATAGCGCCATAGGGCAAAGGCGGCGTATGCTGCGAAAAGAGGATAGCCAATGTAGTAGAGAGTGGTGACGGTGAACACCACATAGTCTACGGCGCACACGGCAGCAAGTGCAAGCATATATAACAGTGCATCGAGCACAGGCAGACGCTTGAAAACCTCGTCGAACACGGCAATTAGCATTATGATAATAGCCCACACGGAAAAGATGAACAGTGCCAAATGTAGGGGCAGTTCAAAAGGATTGAGCGAGGGATGATAGTAGAAATGTCGCCATGACTCGCTGTCGATGAGTTGTATGGAACTGTAGAACGTTGCCGATGCCGAAACGAGCAGGGCAAAGAGGGTAGGGTATATGGTATCTATGTCGCGGAAATGCACTATGTGTACGTTGCGGCGTGCAAGCATTCGCAGTCCGTATGCGGCGGCTACAATTACGACGAGAGCCATAAAGATAAGTAGATGGGTGTCACTGAAAAAGTCGATGAACGTTGATATTGGGTCGTCAGGGCGCACGTTGTCGAGCAATGTTGTTTCATGTGTCCAACCCATTGTTGTCTGGTCGGCAGCAATCTTCACCCATACGCTGTCGATGCTGTCACCCTGAATGGTCATAACATCTGCCACCACCACGTGCTGCTTCTTGTAGAATACTACGCTGTCGATGACAATCTCTTTGGGCGACTGGCGTTGCAACACTAACGAATCGCTCTTTATGATGAAATTGTAACTTGGTGCATAGTGGCTGGTGGAGTAGAACGAAATGGTGTCGCTGTCGCTTTCAGCAATATCCCATGCATCGCTTGTACTACGGTTTGGGTGGTAGCACGAGCATAGTGTGGATATTATCAGCAGGAGCAGTATGGGAAGTTTCTTCATTGTTTTTTTAGTTATTGTCCTTTGAAAGGAAGCAGGTTCATCTGGCAGTGGGTGCAGTCAAATTCCAATGCAAACATCTTGCCGTCGCCAAGTCGAAGGCGCAATGGCTCACGCCACTCTGGTTTGCGACCTCCATGCTTTGTGCAGAAGCCGAGAGAGTAGCGTAGGCAGAAACGACACTGCATCAGGTAGTGTTCTGTGTTTAGTGATGAGTGTTCTGTGTTTAGTGATGAGTGTTCTGTGTTTAGTGATGGCTGTTCTGTGTTTAGTGATATGTTTTCAAGAAGTTTGTGTCGCAACAAAGAAAGTACACTGGAGGGAATGAAATAAGGGAAATCATTATCCATAATCACTTTATCACTGCTGTATATAGTGCCACCGAGCTTTGTCAGTTGGCGCACGATGTTGTCATGTTGCGGTGTTTGCGCTGTCTGCAACTCAAAAGGGTGGGTGACAGTGCATAGGTGGGTATCAGTATCTGCGAGATATGCGGATAGGCTGATGATGTCGCTTTCGGCAGAGAAATGTAATTTTATGGGGATTGTACGCACGGCACTGTCTTGTCGCATCAGTTGTTTTTCAAAACTTATGTCATTGTTGCGATAGAGTGGGGTGCCAGCCTTCAGTCCCTGCGGCATACGCAATGGAAACAGTCTGTTGCCTTCGGCTTTGTTAACACGAAAACCTTCCAAATTGCCGTCGGGATTGATGAAGCACAAACCGTCGCCGTTTGAGAATGTTGCAGTACCTGCTACATTGAAGGAAGCGCCACGCCTGTCATTTCTTATCTCCTTTACCTTGCCGACGAACTCTCCCATAGCCTTTGGTGTATTGAGTGATGATATATTGGCTGTGCGACCGTTGGCAAAGTATGTTGTGTAGCCTCGGTTAAATGTCTTGTCGAGCGACGGTGTAAAGTTGTATTTTACCGTGCCGAGTGATGCACGGCAGTATTTTTCGGGATTGCGCTTTATTATTTCGTTGAGGCGTTGACTATATGCAGCAACAACGTTTTTAACGTATGCCACATCCTTCAGCCTTCCTTCTATTTTGAACGAAACAGCCCCAGCCTCTATCAAATCTTCAAGACTGTCAATAAGGCATAGGTCTTTTAGTGAAAGAAGGTATCGGTCTTTTATCAGCACATTGTCGTCGGCATCGAGCAGGGAGAACTTCATGCGGCACACCTGTGCGCACTCGCCACGATTGGCGGAACGCCCGAAGCATCGCTCACTGGCATAGCACAAACCGCTGTAACTGACGCAGAGAGCGCCATGAACGAACACTTCAAGTTCAACGTCAGGGCATTGGCGATGGATATCTGCAATCTCTTTGACAGACAGTTCACGTGCAAGCACAACCCTCTCGCAGCCGGCTTTGTGCATAGCGCGCACCTTGTCTGCCGTGCGGTTGTCGGTCTGCGTGCTTGCATGCGCCTTCGGTGATGGCAGACATTGCTCCGTGCGCTCGTTAACAATGCCATGAAACATTGCAAGCACCGACATATCCTGAAAGAGAATGGCATCTACACCTATTTCGCATAACTCGCGCAGTAACTTTTCCACAGTTGGTTTTTCTTCGTTACGGACAAGTGTGTTCACGGTAACGAATACCTTTGCATTATATTGGTGTGCAAAGGTACACAGTGTTGCAATGTCGTCGATGCTGTTGCCTGCGGCTGCCCTTGCCCCAAAGCGTTCTGCACCTATGTATACGGCATCTACTCCATGCGTGATGGCAGCCATTCCCGTTTCAAGGTTTTTTGCAGGCGCAAGTAGTTCAAGTGAACGCATCAGTTGATTTTGTCAATGTCGAACGGTGTTTCCTGATAAACACAGTAGTTAAGCCAGTTTGTATAGAAAAGATTGGCATGCGCACGCCATGTTACGAGTGGCGGATTATCGGGATTGTCGTCTTTATAATAATTCTTCGGCAAGTCAACATCATCGCGTATGTATCTGTCGCGCTGATATTCGTTGTGAAGTGTATTGGGAGAATACTCCAAATGCCCGGTTACATAGAATTCACGTCCGCCACGAGCCATTACGATGCCTACGCCACTCTCTTCGGACTCGGCTATTAGTTGCAGGTCGGGGCAGGCAAGAATATCCTCACGCCGTATCTCGGTGTGACGACTATGGGGCATCATAAACACATCGTCGAAACCACGGAACACGGGCAGTTCCGGTTGTAATGCCACCTGTGGGAATATGCCAAACATCTTTTTGGGCATAGGATATTTCTGTATGCCGTAATGGCAGTAGAGTCCGGCTTGTGCTGCCCAACATATATATAATGTGGAAGTAACGTGGGTGCGTGCCCATTTGAAGATGGTGCTAACTTCTTCCCAATAGGTCACGTCCTCGTAATCGTAGGTCTCCACGGGAGCACCTGTAATAATCATTCCGTCGAACTTCTCATCTTTCATCTTGTCGAAGTCGCGGTAGAACATCATCATATGCTCTATGGGAGTGTTCTTGGGAACGTGACTGCGCAGTTTCATGAAATGCACATCAAGTTGCAGGGCACTGTTGGAGAGCACTCGAATGAGGTCGGTCTCTGTTGTCACCTTTATTGGCATTAGGTTAAGAATCACGATCTTTATAGGGCGTATGTCCTGCCTGTGGGCACGCTCATCGTCCATCACAAAGATGTTCTCTCCCCTCAGCAAGTCTATGGCTGGAAGTCCCCGTTTAATTCTTAATGGCATTGTGACTTTTTATTATTATATCATTTCTACCTTTACGACAATTACGGAAACATTGTCGCTGCCTCCACCTTCGTATGCTGCATGAATTAGAGCGCTTGCCGTGCCTTGCAGATTGAGTATTGTCTCTATGTCTTGGTCTCCTATCATATCATTTAAACCATCTGAACAAAGCATGTAAACATCATCGTTTCTTACCTCTTCCTGAAACTCACAGATGTCAAGGTAGCTTGTCTGGCAACCGCCACCGATGCAATTGAGGATTATGTTCGACGGCTCTTCAGATCCCATGGCGTTACGCAAAGAATGGTCGGTTGATACTTGTGTCAGTTCTCCATCACGCAAGCGGTAGAGACGGCTGTCGCCGCAGTTCATCCAATAGAATCTGCCGTTGTAATGTATGAAACCTACAAGCGTAGTACCCATAAATGCCATTTCTTGGTTTATCCTGCCTTTGGTGTCGATAGTCATATTGATGTTATCAAACCATTTCATCATGACCTCCGTAAACTCCGACACACTCATGCCTGCCGGCAAATCTTGCACGAAATATTGCAGGCTGTGAAGTACGTCTCCGCTTGCCACCTCTCCGGCTTGGTGTCCACCCATTCCATCGGCTACGGCAAATATGGTTGTCGTCTTGTTACTATCGTCAATGATTGTACTTTCTATCTCGTCGTCTCTCAGAAGCTTGTCGTCAACGAGGATCATGTCCTCGTTGTTTTTTCTGACAAGTCCCATTTGGCTTGAAGCTGTTACTAAAAATACGCTCATATATTAATAAGTGTGGTTTGTATTATGCGTTTTCTTGTTAGTTTATGCTAACCTGCAGATTAACGTTGGCTACTGTTATGATGTCGCCGTTTTTTATTTTTGCTGGTACGTCGGGAGTGAGTGGCTTGTTATTTAGTTTCGTGCCGTTGCTCGAATGCTTGTCTATGATATTCCAGCCAGTGTTGTACTGGTATAATAGTTGCGCGTGTACTCCAGATACATACATAAATTGCTGGAAAATGTCGTGGTAAGGACCTTGTCGTCTACCAATTACGGCACCATTTATACCTATGACCCTTATGTTCAACTTGGGGTTGATGAGCGTCATTACTGGTATTCCTCCATGTCCTTGTGGAGACTGAATAGATTGGTTGGCAATAGTTGGCACACGTTGTATGGGCATGCCTACGTTGGTGGCATTCTGCATGTTGGTCACATGCGTTGAACTTGTCACCGATGACATTAACGACGGTTTGGCATTTCCGTATTGGTCGGCACTTACCATCAGTCCTCCGCACTGCGTGCATCGTCTTCCGGTATCAACACGACCGCAGTTGCTGCAATACAGTAAAGCCTGTCCACACTGGTCGCAGAAGTGTGAGCCTTCGTCTATTTCCTCTCTACATGTTGGGCAAATTATCATTTTGTCGTATTTGTTTCAGAGTTATTGTTACATTGTCTATTTAAACTGGTTATCTTCAACCTTCCACCTTAATATCTTGGGGCATAATAATTTGGTAGGTTTCTTTCGTTACCATTTCCTGTGGCATTGATGTCACTCTAAGCGACAAGTTTTGTATGGTGTCCTCGAGCAGGTTACGCATTTCGCGTGCGTTACCGAAATTCTCACTCTTGTTTATCATTTTGTGTGATATGACTTCTCTTAAGCGCAACTCTGCTTCCGGCGACAACTCATATTGCTCCTTTGCAGCCATTTTCTTGAATATCTCAAACAGTTCGCTTTCCGTATAGTCGTCAATGTGTAATTTATGAGTAAACCTGCTTGCCAATCCAGGATTAGCATTGAGGAAGTGTGTCATATGCTCTTTGTAGCCTGCGGCTATAACGACGAACTTGCCACGGTCGTCTTCCATACGTTTCATAAGGGTATCTATAGCTTCCTTGCCGTATTGGTCGTTTTCCGAATACAATGTGTAAGCCTCGTCTATGAACAATATTCCGCCCATAGCCCTGTCACATACAGAGTTTACTATTTTCGGGGTTTCTCCCATATACTTACCCACGAGCGTTGCACGGCTCGCCTCCACAATCCTATTGCTTGGCAGTATACCGATACTCAGCAACACGTCGCCCATCATGCGTGACACACTGGTCTTTCCTGTTCCTGGGTTTCCTGTGAGGACAAAGTTCAAATTCATCTGCTGTACGCCGCCCACACCTTTCTCTGCGCGCTGTTTCATAAACATGCTCTGCACGGCAAAACGTCTTATCATGTCCTTTATGCCAGCCATACCCACAAACTGGTTCATCTCGGCAAGTACATCGCCGAGAGGACGTGCCTTCGTGCCTTGTTGCAACGGCAGGTCGTCCACGGTTATGCGGTACATGTCTTTTTCGTTGAATATAGGATTGTCAATCAATCCCACAAGGCGACGGCTTTGATGTTCTATTGTCTCATCGAATATTCTGCGTGCCTCACGTGCATTGCCGAAATTCTTGTCCTTGCGCAGGCAAAGCTGTTGGAAGAATCTTCCGAGCGATTGCCTTGCATCGTCATCGATTGTGAAGTTTTTCTTTTCAACAAGATTGCAGAATATCTGCGTCAGTTCTTCTGCCGTATAATCATCGAAATGTATCGTCTGGGTGAAACGGCTCTTCAGTCCGGGGTTGCTGTCAATGAAGTCGTGCATCTGGTCAGTGTAGCCTGCAACAATACAGATGAACTTGCCTAGGTCGTCTTCAAGTCGTTTCAGCAACGTGTCAATAGCTTCTGCACCGAAAGAGTCGTTATCGTTGTTCTTCAGCGTATATGCCTCATCAATGAACAAGACACCTCCCATGGCACTATCTATAAGCTGGTTTGTCTTTATGGCTGTTTGTCCTGAATAGCCTGCTACCAACTTGCTTCGGTCAGCCTCTATTAGTTGTCCGCGTCCGAGCACTCCGAGTGTGCGGAACACGTCTGCCATGATTCGTGCCACAGTGGTCTTTCCTGTTCCCGGATTTCCAGTAAACACATAGTGCTTGCCTTGGAATATATCTGTTTCTCCACGTTTCACTTGCAGGTTGATGTATGACGCGAGGTTTGATATTTCCTGCTTTACTGTCTCCAGTCCCACCATTCCGTTGAATTTCTCCAAACATTGGTTGAAGTCTATGTTCTTTGGTGGCTCGTATGGAATATCTTCTCCTTCTATCATCATCAGTTGGTCATTGGTAAGACCTGTTATTCCGTGCTTCTCCAACCTTTGTGCCTGACGCTTGCAGATACTATCGAAAAGTTGTCGCATAGTGCGTCCGTTGGCAAAGTCCTTGTCACGGCTTGCATACATTTCGCCAATCATTTTCTTTGCCAAATCCTCTGCGTCCTTGCTGAAATGGTATTTCTTTACTTTGGCAAAACTTTCCATTATCTGGAACAGTTCATCTGGATTGTAATCCTCTATGTTTAGGAAATAGGTGAAACGGCTACGGAATCCTGGGTTTATGCGGAAAAGGTTGTCCATTTCCTGCCTGTAACCTGCAGCTATAACGACGAACTTGCCACGGTCGTCTTCCATGCGTTTCATCAGTTTTTCCAAAGCCTGTGCTCCCTGGTTGTCACGTTCGCCGCTTTCACTCAATGGTGCTAATGTGTATGCCTCGTCAACGAAGAGAATTCCTCCCATTGCCTTATCGCAAAGACGATCTACCAATTTTGGGGTTTCACCTTGATATTGACTTACCATCTGCGCACGGTCAACCTCTACCACGTGTCCGCTGTCAAGATAACCTATTGCTGCCAAAATTTCGCCAAGTTCGCGTGCAATGGTCGTCTTTCCAGTACCAGGATTACCCGTGAGGACAATGTGCATTGTCATTTTTTCCTGTTCACCCAGTCCGCGCATAGCACGCTCCTGTGCGTTTTTAACTGCATATGCAATTTCCTTCACGGCATTCTTCACCTCATTCATGCCTATATATTTGTCGAGGTCGCCGAGGATATCGTCCAAGGAACGCTCCTGCGGTACATAGCCTTTTATGTCCTCGGCAACTACGTCGTGTACGTCGATGCCACGGCTGATGAACTCCGTAAATATGTCTTCAGCTGTCTTCACTGCCTCGTGGGCATATCCGAAACCTTCGTCTTTGGTCTTTATACGATACTTGAAATAGCGCATAAGTTTGTCATCAGCCTCTTCTGTGAAAGTGGTGATGCCGTATTTTGTGCGCAGCAGCATCTTGCAAATGTCATAAAGATCTTTCGGACTTGGCGAAGGCAAATTAAATTTGTACTTGAATCTGTTTGCCACAGCCGGATTGTTTGCAAGAAACTCGCTCAGTCCTCGTGTGAGTCCCGATATAACCACGATAGGATCATCGTCCCAATGGTCCATTTCTACAAACAATTTGTCGAGTGGATTAACTTGGTTGCTGTACTTATCTGGCAACAGTTTCTGAACGTTGTCAAAAAACAGTATACCGCCTCTTGCCTTCTTGATATTGTCGTCCCATTTATCTACGAAACGTTGGTAGTCCACAGCGTCGACAACCATCAATTTAGGCTTCTTTATAATGCCATTTTGTGCGAAATAGTCACGCAGTACCTCTGCAAGTTTTGTCTTTCCCGTTCCTGTCTCGCCCATTACGATAATGTTCACGCTCAAGCGTATGTCTGAGGCATCACTTCTGGTACGCAGATAGGTATATGTGTTTACCACGCTCTGCAACTGGCTTTTCACTTCCTCAAGCCCAATCAGTCGTTCAAGCACGTTGCTTTGCGTGATAGGCTGTCCGCACCATTTACAGAACTTGGCTATATCGCGGTTTTCCTTTTTACAAGATTCACACTTCATTTATATATTATAAAAGTCTATTTTATTTCCTGTATGTTATTCTCATATTCCTTCAATTGCTGCTCCACCTTGCTTGGTTGTGGTTTCATGAAGTCAAGGTTTGGATTATTTATATTAAGCAGTTTTGGAGAGAACAGCAACATCTCCATGACGAGCAATGCCACCATAATAGTCCATAGAACATAGTGTACGAGGCTCTCGCCGGCAACTGATGCCATTTGGTTTTGTACGTCTTCAAGTACTCCGAATTTTGAACCATTGAACTTGAACGAGCGAGTCTTGAATGTGTAATACAATGGCTCGAGCAACTGTGATTTTACGTCTTGTTCGAGTACTTCGTTTATTATCTGCGGGTCTATGTGGCTTTCAGTCCTGAAATCGGTGTAATAGCATACTGCCATGTAGCATGCCGTGATGAGTAGTATCGCTACCGTAAGCAGCGATGGGGAAATGGAATATGCAAACATTATCAGCCATATTGGTAATGCTGATGAAAATGCCCCGACAACAGCCCAAAGACATGACAACGTGAAGCCGAAGCCGCGGAAATAGGCTCTGGCAGCCACTATAATGGCTGTCATTCCTCCTACGGGTAATGCCACCGTGGCAAACAGGTGGTCCATGAAATATTCCTTGTTGCTTATACCGCAAATTATCAGCAGCAACGCCCAAACGGCGCAGAGAGCATAATATGCAAAACGCATGCTATACTCTTTTGCTCTCAGTTTCAGATATTTCGACCTAACTTCATCATATCTTTTTACGGTTTCCGTTCTTGCTGTCTCATAGCGCTTGAAATATTTTTGCTGTGCATCAAGGTCGCCGAGAGCCATAATCCAACTTTCGAGTGCTTGCTCATAGCTATATTCATCACTGAAATCCTCTTCGGGGTTTTCGTGGTAGAACACAGCAAGCCATTGGGCAATGCAACCGTTTCGCAATTCGTTTCTTATCTCGCTGCGGAAATGTTGGTCAATGGTCCTTCCGTTTACGAGTCTGTCACCTTTAGGTAGTATATAATAAGGTATAACACCCAATATCCTGCAAAACCTATATGCTGCTGTGCGCAGGTCGTATACTCCAAGTCGTTCGCGATTTTCCTCGCTGTTTAAGTCAAAACATGCTTGTGTTTTTACGAGAAGTTCGGTCCAGCCGTGTAAACGTGCATAGTGGACAAACCGCCCATCTGGGGATGTGTATTCCTTCATTTGTTCGGCAAACTCTTTGTCGTCCAATGCCTGCCATGTGGCAAGTTGTCCGGCAAGTATCTTGCCTATCTTTAATGGGGTGGTTGCAGAACGTAAATCGTAGGCAGCCTCCCTGTCTAAATCGTACAGCACGCAATAAGCTAATTGCATGTCGTGCTGCTTGTTTTCCGTAAGGATTCGGAACGATTCGCACACAATTGGGTCTTCGTGGCTGTAGAGCCAAGACAGTAGTCTGCCGTCAGTGATGCTCAGCCACTGGTCATCGGTCATAGTGTTATGCCCGAAGGCATATACTATTTCCTTTATTGTCGAAGACGGATGTTTTATTAAGAAAGGTATCTCGGGGTCTATCTCATATGCTGTGCGCAATACCGCCTTACGACACAGGTCAGGATTACTGTTTGCAAAATATGAACGTATTCGGTTTACGTTGCATTTAGAGTGCGTCTCTACGTATATCCAAAAAGGGTCGTGTGAATTGCAAAGCGCCACGGCATAGTGGTCTATGTCGCTGATAAGAGATATAACCACCTCATGTAGGTTATGGCAGAATTTGCCTCTCAAATCCTTGTATGGATATGAATTGTCCATTGAATAGACAGCAGCCATAAGACCTGCTTTTTGGTCTACAGGAAACCTGTTGGTGGTGATGTCGGCTATTGTGTCGCTCAGTTTGTTGTTTCCACACTGCGACAGCCATGCGGCTATGCGTCCGCCGTACAAGTATGTGCATGCCAGTGTTTCATTCTCCATGAGCAATGGCACAAGTTCTTTCACATTGTGGGCAACAAGGTTGCGGTCTGGGTCTACGATAAAGTCCTTATATCTGAGATATGGCGAAGATATGTCAATCTCAGGAGACTCACCCTTAAACCAACGCTCTACTTCGTTGTATGTCCAGCGCGATGTGGGGTTAATGGTCGTGAGTCCTTGTATGAGTAATTTTACTCGCTCTGGCAATTCGTCCAAGTGTGGCAGGTTACCATCACTCTTTATCTTCATAACATGTCTTTCGTCGTTGCCGTCGAAAGGTGTCTTGCCCAACCATAGTGTGAGGAGCGTTATGCCTAATGAATAGTAGTCTACGGCAGGAGTAATCTCGATTTCTCCGTCAATTACGTCGGTATACATCTCCGGGGCACTATATATCGGGGTGCGTGCCTGTGTCGTGCGGTGTATCTTTTCGTGTTCTTTTAAAAGCGACGAAATTCCGAAGTCGCCGAGCACAAGTTGCTTACGCTCTTTGTCACGGAAAAAGAAATTACCCGGCTTTATGTCCTTGTGTATAATATTGTTTGTATGGCAATATTCCAGTGCAGCAGCAGCTTGCAATGCAATGCGGCGGAATATGTTGATGTCACTTATCTTTGTATGTTCGAGCGTTTTGCCATGCAGGAACTCCATAAGCTGGTAGTTGCGTTGCACACCGTTGATGTATATCTTTCCATAGTCGTAGATCTTGACAATCATCTCGAAATTGAAGTTGGCAATTAGCTGTATGAGCTTGTTGTTTACCTTGAAATTAGGGTACAACACTTTCAGTGCATATTCCTTGCCTTCGTTTTCTACCAAGAACACTTGTGCCTCACCAGATGACTTGCTTATGCACTTTATGTTCTTGTATATCGTACCTTTTAAGTCAAACTCTGTGAGGTCATCAGTGGTGGGCATGGTGGAAGCCTTGTCCAGACCTGTTGTGCGGAAAGTCTTGTCGCCTTCCGCAGACATTTTTGTGTATGGTTTCGGAACGGCGGCTGTTTGCTGTGTCTTGTTTGTTATGTGTTTTTGCGTCTTGTCGCCATTGGTTGTAATGAATCCTATGCTTACTCCCCCGTCCATTGTAATTCCCCCGGTAGTGTTGCTGCCTGTGGTGGTGAGAGAGCGTATTGTGCCTCCGGTAGTGCTGTTGCCGTCAGTGACAAACAGACCGTCCAAGTTCACGAAAGTATCAGATGTCTTGCTCATATATTGAGATTAATCTTATTTGTCGTCTTTTATTTTGTCATCGTCATTCTTGCCGAGTACAATCCATTTTCCTCCCATTTGTGGCTTTGCGCAGCCGCATGGACCGCTATGCAGTGCGTGCTTGTAGTTGCACACCCAGCCAAGTTTGACTCCAGCTGGTTTTGTGGCCATTGCAAAATTGCGTGCTTGTGAAGGCTTTGCAGTAGGCTTTGTCTCAAGTTTGGCGAGTGCCTTTGACAACTCCATCAGCACGTCAGTTTTTTGTCTTTTTAATACATCGTTTGAGATGCGCTGCGATTTTGGAGTCTTTATTGAAGGTATGCTTATTCCTGTATCTTCGGCAAGCAATGTGAGTACACGCCTCCTCAATTCATTGTTTTGGCGTTCCTTTTCCTTGTCCTTCTCCGATGTGTAGGGTAAAATCTTTTCCAGTTCCACCCACTCTTTTACGAGTTGTCTAAGCCTTTGGTATTCTTGCGTTTTTTGTATCTGCTGCAACAGGGTCTTTGCCTCGTCGGTAAGCGCGGTTCCGCAATTTTTGCAAAACGCAAAGTCGTTCATCGTATGGCATGTCGGGCATACAATACCGCCGAGTGGATTTCCACAGTCGGGACAGAAACCTTCCATGCCTGTCAGGTGTGCTCCGCAGAATGAACAAGTGTCACGCTTGATGTATATATGGCATGCCTCACAATAGTCGGTGTCTATGTCTATTTCAGCACCGCAGTTTGGGCATTGCGTCATCATCGCCATATCCTGTGCCTGCTGCATCTGCATTCCACCTGCCGTGGGCATATATTGTTGTTGCAGGTCGGCTTCTTCAGGCATGGTTAGTTGCCTTTGCTGCATCTGCATTCCACCTGCGGTTATATCTAAATTGTTAGTGTTGTCGCTCATTATTATGCAAATTTACCTAATTTCTTTGCAAAGTTATGAAAAAAACGCAAAAGTGCAAAGAAAAACGCCGCAAATTTGCATTTACGGCGTTTATTTTTTGTTAATTGTTTACAATTACCACAAGTCCAGACGCTCTGACTTTGGAATGAACATCTTGTCACCTTCTTTTACACCGAATGCCTCATACCATGCATCAATGTGTGGGAGTGCTCCGTTTACACGCCAACGCCCAAGAGAGTGTGGGTCGCTCTTTGTGCGGTTGCGTATCTCTTCTTCTGTGATGTTTCCTGCCCATACTCCGGCGTATGCGTGGAAGAAACGTTGGTCTGGTGTCAGTCCGTCTATCACTCCAAGCGGATTGCGCTTTGTTGCGTTCTTGTAGGCAAGGAATGCTACCTGCAAACCGCCGTGGTCTGCTAAGTTCTCACCAAGTGTCAGTCTGCCGTTTGCTTTTAGGTCTGGAAGCACATTTATTGCAGAGAAGAAATCTACGTATTTGTCGGTACGTTCTGTAAAGTTCTTTCCGTCAGATTCAGTCCACCAGTCATGCATGTTTCCGTCTTTGTCGAAACGGCGGCCCTGGTCGTCAAAGCCGTGTGTCATTTCGTGTCCGATAACCACTCCTATAGCACCATAGTTGAATGCGTCGTCTGCTGTTGGGTCGAAGAAAGGATACTGCAATATACCTGCTGGGAAGCATATCTCGTTGGTCGTAGGATTGTAATAAGCGTTTACCGTCTGGGGGTTCATGTGCCAATCGTCATTATCAACAGGTTTTCCTGCCCTGTGTTCTATCTCCCAGTTGTTCCAGAATTTACTGCATTCCTGCATGTTTTCGTAGTATGATTTCTTGGGGTCAATCTGCAGTCCAGATATGTCTGTCCACTTGTCGGGATAGCCAATCTTTACATAGAATGTGTTGAGCTTGAGCAATGCGTTTACCTTTGTTGAGTCGTCCATCCAGTCTTGTGCCGCGATGCGCTCACCAAGGGCTATCTGAAGATTCTTTACCAAGGTCGCCATACGTTGTTTTGAAGACTCTGGGAAATATTTTTCTGTATATATTTTTCCGAGTGCCTCACCCATCACACGCTCTACCTGACCAGTACTGCGCTTCCATAGTGGGAAGTTCTCTTTGCGTCCGGAACGAATGCGTCCGTTGAAGTCAAAACTCTCCGCAATCAAGTCGTCGCTGAGATAGTTGGCTGCACCTGAAATGATGCCCCATTCCATCACGTCACGATACTCGGCAGGCGTAATCTTGCCTACAAGTTTGTTGGCTCCTTCCAAGAATGCCGGCTGACCTACAATCATTTCCTGTATGTACTTGCTGTCAACGCCCATGGCGTTCATAACCTTTTCCAACGGGAGGTTAGGATAGTTCTTTACAAACTCCGCAAGGGTCATCTTGTTGTAGTTTGCTTCAGGGTCGCGAAGCTCGGTGCGCGACTTTGAAACCTTAGCAAGTTCTGTTTCCACCTTCATGATATTCTGCATCTTCTTTGTGGCTGCACTCTTACTGAAGCCAAATAGCTGGAACATCTTGACAATGTGCTTTTTAAATGCCTCTCTTATGTCGGCTGTAGCCTTGTCGTTATCAAGGTAATATTCCTTCTGACCGAGCGACAATCCACCTTGGTATACTGTCAGGATATTCTGTGTGGCATTCTTCTCGTCGGCACCGAAACCTGCAAAGAAAAACTCTTGTTCTCCGTATGGTGCAAGCGACAATTGAATGTTAAAGATATCTTTGTTTGTCTTGGCAGCCTCCAATTTCTTAATCAGCGGCATAACAGGACTTGTGCCCTCATTGTTGCGCCTTACGGAGTCCATAGCCAACTTGTACAAGTCGCTCAGTTTCTGCTCGATTGTACCCTTTTCGTAGCTGTTGTTCAGCAATTCGGTGAGAATACCGTTTATTCGCTTGTCGTTATCCTCTTGCAGTCTGTCAAAACTGCCGTAACGTGAGTAGGCAGCAGGCAGTGGGTGGCTTTTCATCCAGCCTCCGCAAGCATACTCAAAGAAATCATCGGCAGGACGTACATTCTTGTCCAAGTCTGCCATGTTCAGTCCCGAACGCAACGGCGCTTGCGCCATCGTCATCAAGGAGAAAGAGGCAATAGCCATCATTGTTGTAATCTTTTTCATTTTTGTGTTTATAAATTATCTGTTTCTATGTTTTAATCTTCAAGTATATTATCTAACTCCTCGCACAGTTTTTCCCACTTTTCCACCTCTGTGTCAAGTTTTTCCTGCGTCTCGGTATATTCGTTTACGAGTGTTAGGTTTGCAGCATTTTCGGGCTTGCACAGTTGTTCGTCAAGTTGCTTTATGCGTGTTTCAAGTTCCGCTATCTTCTTTTCCGAATCTTCCACGGCACGCTCTGCCTTGCGTATTCGTTTTTGCCTTTCCTTGTGGTCGGCATACGATTGTTTTGGAGAAGTAGGGCTCTGCTGCGGCTTTTGCTCGTTTTCTTTTTCTGTTTTTGCATGTGTACCTAACTCGTCGAGCGAGGCAATATTCCTTTTGTGCAGGAAGTCATAAATGCCGCCGATATGCTCCCTTACCATTGCGTTGCCAAACTCGTAGACCTTGTCAACGAGCCCGTCAAGAAACTCTCGGTCGTGACTCACTATTATTGCCGTACCGTCGAAAGCCTTTATTGCTTCCTTCAATACGTCTTTCGACTGCATGTCAAGATGGTTTGTTGGCTCGTCGAGTATCAGCAGGTTCACGGGGTCGAGCAGCAGGCGTATCATTGCCAATCGGCTGCGTTCGCCTCCGCTCAATACCTTTACTTTCTTTTCCGATGCCTCGCCTCCGAACATAAACGCTCCGAGTATGTCGTTTATCCTCAGGCGCATCTCGCCTTTTGCCACATTGTCTATGGTTTGGTATACGGAAAGAGTTTCATCGAGCAGTTGTGCCTGATTCTGGGCGAAATATCCTAACTGCACATTGTGCCCAATCTTCAGACTGCCCGTGAAGGGTATTTCTCCCATTATGCATTTGACAAGTGTCGACTTTCCCTCGCCGTTCTTGCCAACAAACGCCACCTTCTCACCTCTCTTTATTGTCAGCGTAACATGGTCGAACACGGTATGCTCTCCATAGTCCTTGCGCACGTCGTCGCATATTATAGGAAAATCGCCGCTGCGCAGACAGGGAGGAAATTTCAGTCGCAGACTGCTTGTGTCAACGTCGTCAATCTCTATCGGTACAATCTTTTCCAATTGCTTTATACGGCTCTGTACCTGTACAGCCTTTGTGGGCTTATATCTGAAACGCTCTATAAAGTCCTTGATATCAGCAATTTCCTTTTGCTGATTTTCGTATGCACGCAACTGCTGTTCGCGGCGTTCCTTGCGCAATACAACATACTCGTCGTATTTCACTCGGTAGTCCACAATCTTTCCGCAGGTTATCTCCAGCGTGCGGTTGCACACATTATTTATAAAGGCACGGTCGTGACTTACGAGCACCACAGCCTTTGCCGATTGTGCAAGAAACTGCTCCAACCATTGTATACTCTCTATGTCAAGATGGTTTGTCGGCTCATCAAGCAACAGAACGTCGGGGCGTTGCAAAAGCAGCTTTGCCAACTCTATTCGCATTCGCCAACCGCCGCTGAACTCGTTTGTGGGTCGAGTAAGGTCGCTGCGGTTGAAGCCGAGTCCCGTCAATATTCGTTCTATCTCTGCCTCGCAGTTGTCTGCCCCCATCATCAGGTAGTGGTCGTGTGCTGCTGAGTAGCGTTCCACCAATGCCATGTAGTCCTCGCTGTCGTAGTCGGTGCGTTCCTCCATTTGCTTGCTCAGTCGCTCCACCTTCTCAGCCATTTCTGCCACGTTGCTAAATGCCTTGCGTGCCTCTTCAACCACCGTCGTGTCGTCTTGAAGGTTCATCACCTGCGGCAGGTAGCCGATGGTAAGGTCGGTAGGCACAGCCACTGTGCCGGCGGTCTGCTTCTGCTTTCCGCAGAGAATCTTGAGCAGGGTAGACTTTCCTGCACCGTTCTTTCCTACGAGTGCAATGCGGTCCCTGTCGTTTATCACAAAACTTGCGTCTTGAAACAGCGGCTTTACTCCAAACTCTACTTTAAGTCCTTCTATCGAAATCATCTGCTTACAGCTGCTTGGCTTATTTGTTCAAGGCATTTATTGTTTCGTTGAACCTTTCCTTGAGCCATTGCTTTTGCTCTTCTATGGTCAGATGGCTGTTGTCAAGTTCTATTGCGTCGTCGGCTTTTTGCAGTGGCGAAACCTCGCGATGACTGTCTATATAGTCACGTTCTTCCACGTTGCGCCTTATCTCGTCGAAGTCGGCTGCCATTCCCTTGGCTTTCAGCTCCTCATATCTGCGCTGCGCACGCACAGCCGACGATGCCGTTACAAATATCTTCAGTTCTGCGTCGGGGAATACCGTTGTGCCGATGTCGCGTCCGTCCATTACTACACCTTTGTTCTTGCCCATTTCCTGCTGCATAGCCACCATTCGTGTGCGCACGGCAGGGATGGCTGCCACCTGGCTAACGCGCGACGATACCTCCATTGTGCGTATTCTCTGTTCCACGTTCTTGCCGTTGAGCCATGCCTCCGGTCTTCCTTCGGCGTTCAGATGGAACTCAAAGTTTATCTCGTCAAGCCTTCTGCACAGTTCGTCGGCTTTCAGGTTGTCGTCTTTGTCAAAAAGGTTATTGGTTATAGCAAAGAGTGTGACCGCACGGTACATTGCACCTGAATCTACATATATATATCCTATCTCCTTTGCCAGGTCCTTTGCCATTGTGCTTTTACCGCACGACGAATATCCGTCTATGGCTATTGTTATCCTTTTCATTTCAATAAATATTTTGTTGTCCTCTTTATTATATTATAATGTATAGCCTACGTTTATCATCAGCGACGATGCGCTTACGTGGTATTTTGCGTATGCCAAGTTCAGTTTGAAACGCTCTAATTGCAGTCCTGCGCCAAATGACAGTCCTGCGCCGTGACTGCTCTTCGTGCCTTCGTCGGCATTTTCCACCGCCATCTCGTCGTTGCGCCTGAAGTTATATCCTCCTGCTATGTATATGGTTTCGCCAAGCATCAGGTCCACACCTACTTGCAGGTGATTCTTAAACGGTCCTTTCCAGTCGTGCAGCCTCGTGAATGCGGCGGATAGCCTGAAAGGTGAATTAAGCAGGCGTTTGGTTGCTCCTATCTGCAAGTCAAAGGGAAGTTTCTCGAAGTCATCCTCGTATGCCTTCACTTGTCCGCCGAGGTTTTTCGCAACAATTGACAGTGAGAGGTCTTTATTGCTGTCATAGTAGTTAATTCCAAGGTCGACGCCAACACCCATCGAACTGTATCCTGCGATTGATGAAGATATGAACTTTGCCGATATTCCTCCTGAAATTTTCTCCGACAACAGGTATGACATGCTTCCGCCAATCATTATGTCTTTTGCGCTGAATGTTCCCGTCTGTATGTTGTCGGCAGTTGTCTGCTTCATTTCTCCATAGTCCATGTATTGCGCCATCGCCCCCCAAGTGCCTCTTTCCGAAAATGCCTTTACAAATGCAGCCGAGGCTGTTTTCGTTCCTTCCATATATGTCATATAGTTCAGCACTATTGACTTGTCGCTCGTGTTACTTATCAGTGCCGGGTTGTGGAATATCATTGTTGCATCGTCGTCGCTCAGCGTTATTATGTCACCGCCGAGGGCTGCCACATGGGCGCTTGTAGGCAGTCGTAGGAAGTTGTATACAGTCTCGCTCTCTTGCGAATACGAAAAGATGGAAAAGAGCGATAAAGATATTATAAAAACAACTTTTTTCATATATTACTTCAAATTATGGTGCAAAGTTAATGTTTTTTTCGCAGAAAATGCGTATTTTTGCACCATAATTTTTAACAATTTGCAAAATATAGGCAAAGTAAAACCTTATTTCGTGCTATGGAGCAGAAGAAGACAAGCAAGGCTGATATAGAAAAATACAGGCTTATGGGCTTTCTCATAGGCATCGTCGTTGCCTTGTCTCTGCTGCTTGCCGCCTTTGAATTTTCATACGGAGACAGCATCGGCGATATTTTTGACGGGCAGGACAGCGACCTGTTAGAGGAACTTGACATTGTGCCCGTAATGCCGCAGCAAAACCTTGTGGCACTGAAAGAGAATACAAATGAGGCTCAAAGCGACGTTATTGTGGCTGCCGAAGACGATACGGAACCCTTAAAAGAGGATGCCGACAATACTGTTGCAGGACAAGATGACCAAAGTGAGGGAGAAACAATTGAAAAGACTCCCGAAACGGCTGTCTCGCCACTTGCTACGGATATGAATGACAATCCACTCAATGTACGCGTTGTTGAGGAACTGCCTCAGTTTCCCGGCGGAGCCGTGGAGATGATGAAATGGCTCACTAAGAATCTGAAATACCCTGAGAATGCACAGCGCAGGAAAAAGCAGGGCAGGGTAGTGGCTCAGTTTATGATTAACACCGACGGCAGCGTAAGCGACATAAAGATAATAAAATCCATTGACCCGCAACTCGACCGTGAGGCACTGCGTGTATTGAAGATGATGCCAGCTTGGAAGCCAGGCATGCAAGAGGGCAAGCCGTGCAGGACGATGGTTGTTGTGCCGGTATGGTTTAGGTTATAGTATAGAATAATAATTAGAGAAATATAAGCAATGAAAGCAGAAGAAATATTGAAGGCAGTAGAGGAATTTATATCAAGAATGCCCTACGACCGCAAGCCGGAGTCAATCTATGCTCCGATAAAATACGTGTTGTCAATAGGTGGCAAGCGCATTCGCCCCGTGCTCATGCTGTTGGCGTATAACTTGTATAAGGACGACCCAAAGCACATACTTATGCAGGCATGTGCCTTGGAGACCTACCACAACTACACGTTGTTGCACGATGACCTTATGGACAACGCCGACGTGCGCCGTGGAGTGCCCACCGTTCACAAGAAATGGAATGCTAACACAGCTATCCTTTCGGGCGACTCCATGCTTGTTTTGGCGTATCAGCGCATGGCACAGTGTCCGCATGACAAGCTGAAGCCCATTATAGAGTTGTTTACAGAAACGGCTCTCGAAATAGGCGAGGGACAGCAGTATGATATGGATTTTGAAACCCGTAACGACGTTACGGAAGAGGAATATATAGAAATGATACGCCTGAAAACCAGCGTATTGGTTGCCTGTGCCACAAAGATTGGTGCTATAATGGCAGATGCTCCCGAAAGTGACCTTGACAACATCTACAAGTTTGGGGAGCAGATAGGTCTTGCCTTCCAGCTGCAAGACGACTTGCTCGACGTTTATGGCGACCCGAAGGTGTTCGGCAAGTCTGTTGGCGGCGATATAGTGAGCAACAAAAAGACCTTTATGCTCATCAATGCCTTCAACCATGCCGATGCCCGCCAGCGTGCCGAACTTGAGAAATGGATTGGTGCAAAGACTTTCGACAGACAGGAAAAGGTGGAGGCTGTTACTCGGATATACAACGAGATAGGAATACGCCGAATGTGTGAGGAAAAGATTGAATACTATTTCGGAGAGGCAAAGAAATATCTTGATGCCGTAAGCGTCGAACCCGACCGCAAGAAGGAGCTTATCGCTTATTCAGACTGGTTGATGAGAAGAAATAAGTAAATGTAGATTATCCCGTGTCTTTCAGATGGTTATAGATACACATGCACATCTTGACAGCGAAGAGTTTGCAGACGACCTCGACCTTGTGATACAGCGTGCTCGTGAGGCTGGTATTGAAAAAATTATGATACCTGCCATACACCTGCCGTCGGTAACTTCCGTACTCGATGTCTGCCGTCGCTATCCCGATTATGCCTATCCGATGATAGGCTTGCACCCGGAAGAAGTAAAGGCAGACTGGCATGAGGTGTTGCATACTATGCGTACTATGCTCGACAGTAATCTATCCGCTTCCAACACCACAGAACCACGTTTCATTGCTGTTGGCGAGGTTGGACTCGACTACTATTGGAGTCGCGAATTTGCTGATGAGCAGTTGCAGGCATTCGAGGAACAAGTTAGATGGTCCGTAGATACTCGTCTGCCGCTGATGATACATTGTCGCAAGGCACAGGCGGAGATGGTGAAGATACTGAAGAAATACCGTGACGACCTGCCCGGTGGTGTTTTCCATTGTTTTACGGGAAACGAGAAGGAGGCGGCTGAACTCCTGCAATTCAGCAAGTTCTGCATTGGCATAGGAGGTGTGCTTACATTTAAGAAAAGCCATCTTCCAGAGGTTGTTGCAAGCACCATACCCCTTAACCGCATAGTCCTTGAAACCGACAGCCCTTATATGGCTCCTGTGCCCCATCGCGGCAAACGCAACGAAAGTGCCTTTGTTGTTGCTGTGCTTCAACGACTTGCAGAGGCTCTTTCCCTTCCTTTAGAGGTGGTTGCGGAGCAGACGACATTCAATTATCATAGCGTATTTAAACATAATCATAATTATGATAAATAGAAAGCGAAACAAAAGGCGGTCAGGCTTCATATTTAATAATAATGAAGCCTGACCGCTCCTATTTTATGTTAGTATTATCTTATCTAATTATCAATTTACTTAAACTCCTGCAAGCGCTTCTTCAACAGTGTGGATTTTTAGAATTGTATTCACACCGCCTTTCATATATGAGCCAGTAATATATGCAATGGTGTTGCCTTCTTTCAAAAATCCCTTTTCATACATATGCTTCACAGCGTTGCGGAAAAGCACTTCCTTTGCCTCCGTTCCCTCAGCAGCAAATATGGTATGAACACCATAACTCAAGTTAAGAGAACGTATTAGAGATTCCTTATAACAAATAGCGATTATTGGTGTCGGACCACGGAATGCAGCAAGATTGCGTGCCATTTGTCCTGTTCCACTATCAATTAATACAGCGTTTACTCCCAATGTTTCCGTTGCATCTATAGCACATTTTGCCAAGTATTCACGAACTTCGTTGTCATCTCCCGGACCGAGATTTATGTCGCGAGAATAATCTTTGTCGCTCTCTGCCTGTTCTGCAATATGAGCCATTGTCTCCACAGCCTCTATCGGATATTTTCCGCAGGCAGTCTCACCACTGAGCATAAGCGCGTCGGTGCAGGAGAACACAGCATTTGCGATATCAGTAACTTCAGCGCGTGTAGGACGCGGATTGTTAATCATCGAGTGCAGCATCTGAGTAGCCACGATTACTGGTTTGCGTGCTCTTCTGCACTTTCTGATAATCATTCGCTGTATACTCGGTATTTGTTCCATTGGCACTTCAATACCAAGGTCTCCACGTGCAATCATAATACCATAAGAAGCCTGTATAATCTCGTCGATATTATCTACGCCTTCTTGGTTTTCTATTTTTGAGATGATTTTTATGTCGCTGCCGTGTGCATCGAGAATGTCCTGCACGGCTTTAACGTCATCAGCCGAGCGCACGAATGAATGGGCAATGAAGTCAATATTGTTTTCTATTGCAAACAGAATGTTTTTCTTGTCTTTTTCCGTGAGAGCCGGCAGTTCTATGTGTACGCCGGGCACATTAACACTCTTGCGGGAGCCGAGTGTACCATCGTTTTGTGCCTTTACCACAATTTTTTCTCCATCTGTTGACATCACTTCCATGTCGAGTGCTCCGTCGTCAAAAAGAATGTGGCAGCCTACTTTTACGTCTTTTGCAAAATCTGCATAATTTACGTTTATATTGTCGTGAATAGTTTCTTTATCCAGACAACCAGAAATGTTCACTATCTCACCTGTCTTGTATGCTATTGGTGCTTCGCAACTCGTGGTCCTTATCTCCGGACCTTTCGTGTCTATGAGCAATCCCAGTCGATGACTCACCGCGCGTACATTATTTATAGTATTCCTCAAGCCTTCTTCCGAAGCATGCGCGGTGTTCATTCTGATAACATTTACTCCTGCATTGAAAAGTTGCTTAATGAAATCCACGTCGCAACGAAAGTCGCTGACGCTTGCCACAATTTTTGTTTGTTTCATAGCTTTGTTTTTTAGTTAGTTGTTAATTTGGGTACGAAATTACTATTTTTTTTTGATTTTAGAAAGAAAAATATCAAGAAAGTGATTTTTTTAGAAAAAAAAACTGAATTAATTTCATAATATCGTTGAAAATCAGTAAATTTGCACCTTGAAAATTGAAAACATCATAAAAATAAGTATAAACAAAACAAATTTAAGCAATGACAAAGGCTGAAATTATAAAGGAAATATCGGAGTCCACTGGCGTAGATGCAAAGACTGTGTCGGTCGTAGTGGAATCGTTTATGGAGGAAGTTCGTGTGAGTCTTGCGGAGAATAAGGAAGATGTGTTTCTGCGTGGATTTGGCAGTTTCATCGTCAAGCATCGTGCGCACAAGAAGGCACGCAACATTTCAAAGAATACAACAGTAGAGATTGCTGCCCACGATGTGCCAGCTTTCAAGCCAGCAAAGAGTTTTACGGCGAGAATGCAGGAAAGCAAAACTTAACAAAGAGAATACTCCCCTACTCCACTAATATATTTGAGAGATAATAAAGATAATCAACAATAATAAAATTTACAATTATGCCAAACGGAAAAAAGAAAAAGGGCCACAAGATGGCTACACACAAGCGTAAGAAGAGACTGCGCAAGAATCGTCATAAGAGCAAGAAATAAACACTTGCCAATATGCGACAAACAAATGAAAGGAGTCTGTCAAGGTGAAAACCTTGAAGCTCCTTTTTTGTATTTAAATACTTTTAAGGTAAATAACACAACACATTTACAATAGTGACAAGTGAATTAATCATAGACGTACAATCCAACAACATATCCATTGCCCTGCTTGAGGATAAAAATCTTGTGGAGTACCAGAACGAGCCACGTCAGACGGAATCGTTCTCTGTGGGCAATATATATGTGGCAAAGGTTAAGAAACTGATGCCGGGACTGAATGCGTGTTTCGTAGATGTGGGTTATGAGAAAGTTGGGTTTTTGCACTATCTCGACCTTGGAACGCAGTTTTCATCGTATGAGAAATATTTAAAGCAGGTAACAAGCGATAGGAAAAACTTGTATCCTATAAGCAAGGCATCACGTTTGCCAGAATTAGCAAAAGACGGAAGCATAGCCAAGGCGCTAACCACTGGACAAGAGGTGCTTGTACAGATTGTGAAAGAACCAATCTCGACAAAAGGTCCTCGCCTCACTTGTGAGATAAGTTTTGCTGGGCGCTATATGGTACTCGTGCCATTTGGCGACAAAGTATCAGTTTCGTCGAAGATAAAAAAAGGTGAAGAACGTTCACGGCTTAAACAATTGATTCATAGCATAAAACCCAAGAACTTTGGAGTGATAGTGCGCACCTCTGCGGAAGGAAAACGTGTTGCCGAACTCGATGCAGAGCTTAATACATTGTTAAAGCGTTGGGAAGAGACTATTTCCAAAGTGCAAACAACGACAACACATCCACAACTGGTGTTTGAAGAGCAAGGAAGGGCAGTTGCTTTGCTACGCGACCTATTCAACCCAAGTTATGATGGAATATATGTGAACGATGCAAACGTGATGACGCAGGTAAAGGAATACGTGCAACTCATAGCCCCCGATAAGATTGACATTGTTAAGAAATACGACGGCAGTGTTCCTATTTTTGACAATTTCAACGTGACGAAGCAACTAAAGTCGTCATTTGGAAAAACCATAAACTACAAACGAGGTGCATATCTTATAATAGAGCATACTGAAGCGATGCACGTGGTGGACGTGAACAGCGGAACACGAACGAAAGCGGAGAACGGACAAGAACAAAATGCACTGGAAGTAAATCTTGGTGCAGCCGATGAGCTTGCACGGCAACTGAGACTGCGCGATATGGGCGGAATAATAATAGTAGATTTCATCGACATGAATCTTGCAGAAGACAGGCAATTGCTGTATGAAAGGATGTGCAAGAACATGCAGAAAGACCGCGCACGCCATAATATACTGCCATTGAGCAAGTTTGGACTAATGCAGATAACCCGTCAAAGGGTGCGCCCGGCTATGGATGTAGCAGTGGAAGAGGTTTGTCCCACTTGTTTTGGCAAGGGAAAAATAAAGAGCAGCCTTATGTTCACGGATATGCTTGAGGAAAAGATAGACCGCTTGGTAAACACTATAGGTGTTAAACGTTTCAAATTGCACGTACATCCATACGTAGCAGCATACATAAATCAAGGGCTATGGTCGCTGAAGCGTAGGTGGCAGATGAAATATTCCATAGGCTTTTCTATAATCCCTTCGCAAAAACTTGCGTTCCTGCAATATGAGTTTTACGATGCCAACGGCGAATATATTGACATGAAAGAGGAAACAGATGCTTGAAATTATATTTTGGATATGTATAGCACTCGTAATCTACACCTATGTAGGTTACGGAGTGCTTTTGTATTTTTTAGTAAGGATTAAAAGGCTTTTCGTAGGACAGTCTACACCTGCGACCGTTGATGAAGAGAAATTGCCAGAAGTTACGTTCCTTGTCTGTGCCTACAATGAGCAGGACACGGTGGAAATGAAAATCAAGAATTCACGTGAACTTGATTATCCCAAAAATAAACTGCATCTTGTTTGGGTGACAGACGGCAGTAATGACAAGACAAACGAATTGCTTGCACAGTATGACGATGTTGAAGTAATGTTTGAGCCGCAGCGCAGGGGAAAGACCGCTGCACTGAACCGTGGGCTTGCACTTGTGAAAACAAGCATCGTGATAATGACCGATGCAAATACATTTGTCAATAGCGGTGCTGTAAGAGAGGTTGCCAGGCTTATGTCAGACCCGAAAGTTGGTTGCGTGGCAGGTGAAAAGCGTGTTCTCGCAAAAACTGAAGGAGAGATTGCCGCCGAAGGCGAAGGGCTTTATTGGAAATATGAAAGTGCCTTGAAACGCCTTGACAGCGAACTATACTCGGCAATGGGTGCTGCCGGAGAGTTTTGTGCAGTAAGGAAGGAACTGTGCAAACCTATGCCGGACAATACCCTGCTTGACGATTTCATTATGTCAATGTTGATAGTGAAGCAGGGCTACAAGATTGCATATACCTCCGACGCATACGCAATGGAATTCGGTTCGGCAAGTCTTGAGGAAGAGGCAAAGCGCAAGCGCAGGATTGCAGCAGGAGGATTGCAAAGCATCTGGTGGCTGAAGGACATGATGCTGCCATGGAATAATGCTGTGGTTGCATTCCAACTCGTAAGTCATCGTTTTTTAAGGTGGAGTATAACCCCTGTGGCTTTAATGGCTTTGATTCCGCTCAATGTAGCATTGGTATTTACAAATGGCGGTACTTTGTACACCATTATATGGTGTCTGCAAATTTTGTTTTATGCAGCAGCCTATTTAGGTTATATAATAGCAGCAAAAGGAAAGAAAAACAAGATGTTATATATCGCTTATTATTTCCTTTTCATGAACATAAATGTGTTCAGGGGCATGGCATATCTCATGCGTAACGGTAATAGTGGGGCTTGGGAAAAGGTTAAAAGAAGTTAATATAGTTTACGGAAACTATGTTAATATAAAAAAAAATAGTAACTTTGCGAAGTTAATTTATAATTTATTATAACAATAACCATAAGTTAATATGGGAAGTGAAAGTATAGAGTCTCTCAAAGAGGAACTAAGAATAACAAAAGAGAAACTGCAGCAGACGGTAAAAGAACTTGCCGAGATGCGCATTAAATTGGAGGATCATAAGAAGGCCATCAAGAATGCTAAGAGGGCAAGCGAGATGAAATCTCTTTTCTTGGCAAACATGAGCCATGAGATACGTACTCCACTTAATGCAGTAGAAGGTTTTTCACGTATTATGGCAGAGACTGATGACCAGGAGGAACGCTATAAATTCATGGAAATTATAGAGAGTAACAACGCTCGTTTGTTAAGTCTCATAAATGAAATTCTTGATCTTTCGAGAATGGAGTCTGGAAAGGTGAAGATAAAGAAAGAAAATGTGGAACTCGATGAGATGTGTAGAAATATTTCTCAAATATTTAAGTTCCGCTTTGCCGACACCGTAAAAATGGAACTTCGTCCGGCAAATACTTCACTTACACTCTATACTGATGAAAACAGGCTTATACAAGTATTCTCAAACCTTATAAGCAATGCCTTGAAACACACTATTGAGGGTTATATTGCTTTTGGTTACAACCTGCAAGAGAACGGCAAGATGGTGGAATTTTTCGTTGAGGACAGCGGTGCAGGCATTGCGAAAGAGGATATAGACACAATATTCCAAACATACGTTTCCAGAGATGCTGAAAAGCAGAAAGGTACAGGCTTGGGTCTTGCACTATGCAAGGTAATCATCGAAAAGATGAAAGGGAAAATATGGGTTGAATCCGAGAAAGGCAAAGGCTCTAAGTTTATATTTACCTTACCTTTTGAGGTAGATGGCGACGGTATGACAAAGGACGGACGACAAGCAACACTTGTACGTACCATCGGCGAAGGCGACACAACAGGCAGCAATGCCGACAAACTTGTATTAGTGGCAGAAGATGAGGACACCAACTATATGCTTGTGGAAAGTGTGCTTGGAAGGCGTTGCAGATTACTCAGAGCAAGAGATGGTATAGAAGCCGTGACAATGGCAGAGGAATATCATCCAAGCCTCATCCTCATGGATATTAGGATGCCAAATATGAACGGACTTGATGCTACACGTATTATAAAAGAAGTAAATAGCGCTGTGCCAGTTGTGGCATTGAGTGCATACGCATACGCATCAGATATACAAGAAGCACTCAACGCAGGTTGTAACGAGTTCATCGCTAAGCCTTACAAACTTGAGACGCTTGTAGAAACGGTAGATAGGTATCTTAAGAATTAATAATAGGTATCTTAACAAAAACAAAAAAAATAATGGGAAAATTGGCTGTGTTCAAATACGGACGATTAATGATGCTCATATTCCAGTTGGTATTGAGCATCTTTACTTTTGTAGGACTTTTCGGTGGTAATGTAACTCCAGTGGGTAACACTGCGAACGCAATGCTCGTGTATGTGCTGCCATTGCTTATTGCGCTGAATCTCTTGATGATTATATATTGGGCATTTACGCGCAAGTGGTATATCTTGGCAATACCTGTCATTACTGTTTTATCGTGCATACCATATATGCTAACGTTGGTGCAGCCTCGCCCACTTTCCGACGACTCACCAAAGGCAATAAAGATAGCAACATACAATGTGGCTATGTTCGGGCGTGAGACAAATGGTTTCATTGCGCAGGACATTCTTGCCGAGATGAAACGCCAAAACGTGGATATTTGTTGTTTGCAGGAGTATTCCGACCAAAGTGGCGACAAGAAAAACTCCGACAGTTATAAGGAATATTTCCCTTATATGGCAGAGGGGCGTCACGATATGGTAGTATATAGCAAATATCCAATAAAGGACAGTAAGACCATTGACTTTGAGGAAACCAACAACAGTGCTATGTGGGCTCTGCTTGATGTCAAGGGAAAGAAAGTAAAGGTTTTCAACGTACACCTTGAGACTACGGGATTTAACCGCACACTCCATGTGGCAGGAAAAATGGAGATGAAAGGACAGAATGTTGAAAAGAATGCTTTATTAAGAGCCATTTACGGAAACTATACGTTTGGTATGATGGTGAGAAGCGGACAGGCACAAATAGTTGCTAACGAGGTAAGAAATGCCAATGAGCCTTGCATTCTGTGCGGCGACTTCAACGATGTGCCCTACTCTTACACATACAATGCCCTGCTTGGCAATATGGTTGACGGGTTTAAGGAATGCGGCAGCGGATGGATGTATACATATCGTGGCAGAAAGGCTGTGCGCATCGACTATATCTTCCACGACGAGGGAATGACAGGCGTAAACTATTATAAGGTGCCTCTTACATACTCCGACCACCTTCCCGTTTTCATGAGCATAGAGTTGTAACACCAATAACACTATTAATAAGGTATGGGACATGGTATCAAGGCTATAAGCCCTTTGTTGGTGTTCATACTTTTCTATCTTGTCACCAGCATTATTGTTGGTGACTTTTATAAGATACCTATTGTTGTAGGCTTTCTCGTTTCGGGAATGTATGCATTGATAATCACCACTGACAGACCTTTGGCAAAACGTATCGAGGTGTTCAGCAAGGGTGCAGGCTCTCTGCAAATGATGCAGATGATTTGGATATTCGTACTTGCAGGAGCATTTGCCAACACTGCCAAGACAATAGGCTGTATAGATGCAACGGTTAACCTTACCCTGCGATTCCTTCCTGCCAATATGTTGTTGGCAGGATTGTTTCTGGCAGCATGTTTCATTTCGTTGAGTGTGGGCACAAGCGTTGGTACGATAGTGGCGCTCGTACCCATTGCCGCAGGAGTTGCCCAGCAGACAGGATGTGCCACGGAACTTATTGTAGCAGTAGTAGTTGGCGGCGCATTTTTCGGTGATAATCTTTCGTTTATAAGCGACACAACCATTGTGGCTACGACATCGCAGGACTGCAAATTGAGCGATAAGTTCAAGGCAAACATTATGATAGTGCTTCCTGCTGCGATATTAATTTTAATATTGTATATCATAATAGGTGCCGATATGGAGAGCCCCACTACCCAGCCCCATGTCGAGCCGTTCAAGGTGTTGCCCTATCTTGTAGTGCTTGTCACAGCCATTCTTGGACTCAATGTCGTTGTTGTACTTTCAATCGGAATAATGCTTACTGGAATTATTAGCATAGCCTGTGGTGAATACGATATTTTTGGTTTGTTTGCTTCCGTAAACGAAGGTGTTATTGGTATGGGCGAACTAATCATTATAACCATGCTTGCAGGTGGAATGCTTGCCATAATAAAAGAAAACGGAGGCATCGATTTCATCATTCACATGCTTATCAGGCGTATCCACTCTAAACGTGGTGCGGAGTTTGCCATAACAGCACTCGTGGGCGTTGTGGATATGTGTACAGCCAACAATACCGTGGCGATACTCACTGTTGGAGGTTTGGTAAAACGAGTGTCAGAACGTTATGGCATCGACTCACGACGTTGCGCCTCATTACTCGACACGGCATCATGTATCGTACAGGGCATAATTCCATACGGAGCGCAAATTCTAATGGCGGCAGGTTTGGCAGCAATAACCCCTGTCAGCATACTTGCATACCTTTACTATCCGTATTGCCTGCTTGTTATGCTTATTCTTGCCATAATATTTAGATTTCCAAGGAGGTATTGCCGATGAACGTTATTCAACGCAACTTTCTTAAACTACTTGCTGCCGGCACTTTTGGCAGTGACGAGCCTTTGGAGCCAATGTCGCCATACAAGTGGCGATTGCTTTTCCAATTGTCGCTGATGCATGGAGTGGCTGCGCTTGTATATGACGGTATTACTATACGTAAAGACGATTTCAATCTATGTTTGCCGTCCGACTTGCGTGTAAGTTGGGCAAAGACCGTGACGGAAATTGAGCGTGCCAATCAAGAAAAGAACATTTGTTTATCAGAACTTTTTAACTCATTCTCTCGTCAAAGGCTGCGCCCCATATTGTTGAAAGGACAGAGCATGTCTGTAATTTATCCAAATCCACTCCATCGCACAAGTGGCGACATAGATGTGTATCTGCCTTACGACAAGCAGTCACAAGATGCAGTGGAATGGCTTTCGAGCCAATCTACCGAATACGAATCAAAAGGAAGGGGCGTTACAAGATTTATTTGGAATAACATTTCCGTGGAGCATCACGTACAGATGCAGCGACTTACGAATCCCTTGCTCAACCGCAAACTGCAAAAGATAATAAACCGTGAGATACGCTGTTGCGACTCCTATTATATTGCCATTAACGGTTTGAGAATTGAGAGTGTGCCTCCAACACTAAACCTGTTGCTCATTATCACACGAATAACGGGATTTTTGCTCAATGAAGGCATATCACTGAAACAACTTGTAGACCTCGGAATGTTTCTTCGCAAGATAGGCGATAAGGTAGATTACGTGTTGCTGCAATCGCAGTTGGAAAAAATAGGAATGCAGAAAAGCGCCGATATCATCGGTAATATAATGATGCGCATGTTTCATTTCGATGCTGACGAACTCCCTTTCATGAAGAAAGTAAACGGTGAAACGAGCCTTGACACTATCGCAGAGGTGTTCAGGACAGGACAATATCAGGCAGACGACCTGTATTTCACCCAAGGCAAAAACATCTTCGTGCATAGCAACAATTCTTCGGCTATGCTATGGCACATCCGCCACAGCATAAGATTTATGCGTTATTATCCTGGCGAGGCGTTTACAAACTTGTTTGCATCTTTTGCCCACTCCCTTTCCCACATCGAGGAATAGTTTTTTCTAAATCTTTATTAAAAGATTAGGTAATAACAAATCTTTTGCGTAATTTTGCCAATAAAACAATTATTGCAATAATATGAATCGTTTGTCACTATTAATAATATCTATGTCTCTTTGCTGCGGCGCAATGGCACAAAGAGCCAAAAAGGCAAAGGCTGCAGAAAAACCGGTTGCAGTTGTCGAAGACCCACGATTGGAAGAAATGCGCCAGTCCACTCAAAAAATCATGTTCATCGACAGTGTTGTAGTGGACAAGAAAAACATACTTGACGCACTTAACCAGACAAAAGACGTTGGTACGATAACCACACTTGCATTGTTTTTCAATACAGAAGACGATGGAGACTCTTACGTTTTTCTGAATGAAATGGGCAACAAGTGTTTCTATTCTAAAAACAATAAAGATTCATCAACGTATCATAAGGAATTGTATGTTAGTGATTTAATCGGTAATCAATGGATAAATACTCAAATGGTAACAGGTTTGGCTAATGATGAAGATGAAGGTGCACTTACAAATAAAAATTATCCTTTTATGATGAGCGACGGCATCACACTTTATTTTGCAGCAAAAGGTGAGGAAAGTATTGGCGGATGGGACATTTTTGTAACTCGATACGACGCAGAGGATAACACTTTCTTTAGGGCAGAAAACATCGGAATGCCTTTCAACTCCCCTGCCAACGACTACTTTTATATAGTCGATGATATCAACAACATTGGTTGGTTTGCTTCCGACAGAAACCAGCCCGAAGGAAAAGTCTGCATCTACACGTTCATTCCTACCGAAGCACGCCGCAACTACGATACGGATGCAATGGACGAAGAGCAACTGAAATCCTTGGCTTCGCTCCATAGCATAAAAGACACATGGGGCAAAGGCAACGAACGCGACGAGGCATTGCGTCGCTTAAATGAGGCAAAAAACAGGGTGACAAATGTGAAAAGCGATTTTGTATTCGTTGTCAACGACAACGTGATATACACCACCTTCTCACAGTTCAAGAATAAAAGGAATGTAGAGAAAATGAAGGCTTTGTTGACTGCAAGCGAGAAACTCAACCGATTGACTTCTGCCCTTGAGACATCACGTTTCAACTATGCCAAGGCACCCGCTGTCCAAAAGGATGTTTTAAGCAATGAAATCCGTGATATGGAGCAACAGATGGAAGAACTTGAACAATTGATATCAAAACAGGAAAAGGAAATACGAAACTCTGAAAATCAGTGATTTAATCCAATAACTAACTCTATAAAACAAACTATTATGAAAAGATATTTCCCTGAATCAGAACTTATAATAAATGGCGACGGCAGTATTTTTCATTTGCATGTCAAGCCAGAGCAACTTGCCGATAAGGTTATACTCGTAGGCGACCCAGGGCGTGTTGATACCGTCGCAAAGCATTTCGACTCCCGTGAATGCGAGTGTGCAAGTCGCGAGTTCCGCACTGTAACTGGTACATACAAAGGCAAGCGCATCACTGTTCAAAGCACGGGCATTGGCTGCGACAACATAGATATTGTTGTAAACGAACTTGATGCTCTTGCAAACATAGATTTCTCCACCCGTGAGGAACGCGATGAACACCGCACACTTACACTTGTGCGCATAGGCACTTGCGGCGGTTTGCAGCCCCACACCCCTATCGGCACGTTCATTGCATCGCAGAAAAGTATAGGTTTCGACGGACTACTTAATTTCTACGCAGGACGAAACGATGTCTGCGACCTTGACTTCGAGCAGGCATTTACCGAGCACATGCGATGGAATCGGCAACTTTGTGCTCCTTATGTCATAGATAACAACGCAGAACTCCTCGACCGCATTGCACAAGACGATATGGTGCGTGGCGTAACCATTGCCTGCGGAGGTTTCTTCGGTCCGCAGGGAAGGCAACTCCGCATACCTCTCGCCGACCCACAGCAAAACGAGAAAATCGAAGCATTTGAATACAAAGGGCTGCAAATCACCAACTTTGAGATGGAAAGCAGTGCCTTGGCCGGTCTTTCTGCCTTGTTGGGACATAAAGCAATGACTTGCTGTATGGTCATTGCCAATCGTCGTGCAAAAGAGGCAAACGCCAACTACAAGAACGATATAGACACCCTGATAACAAAGGTGCTCGACCGCATATAGGCAGGTATCTCATTCTCATTATTCAACAATCTCACAGGTTTTGGACAATACCATAGCAGCCATAGCCACAGCCACAGGTGGTGCAATAGGAATAATAAGGGTTTCTGGAAGCGATGCCGTTTCTATCGTAAACAAGGTTTTCAGCAAAGACCTTACGGCATTTCGTGCCAACAGCGTTGTTTTTGGCGAAATCATCGATGATTCCGGAGAGCCAATAGACGAAGTTCTCGTGAGCATTTTCCGTGCTCCGCATTCATACACAGGAGAGGATTCCGTGGAAATATCCTGCCATGGCAGCCGATATATCCTCAATCAGGTGTTGTCTTTGCTCATCGAACATGGAGCATCGCAGGCAGGTCCGGGCGAGTTCACTCAACGTGCATTTATGAATGGAAAGATGGATTTGTCGCGTGCCGAAGCCGTTGCCGATGTCATAGCTGCCGAGAGCCGTGCCGCACATCGTGTGGCTATAAATCAACTGCGTGGCGGTTTTTCTTCAAAACTTTCAGTCCTACGTGATAAACTCTTGAAAATGACTTCGTTGTTAGAGTTGGAACTCGACTTCTCCGACCATGAAGAATTGGAGTTTGCCGACCGCACCGAACTGCGTTCTCTTGCAGAAGAAATAAACAGCCACATTTCTCAACTCATATTATCCTACAAGGCTGGGCAAGTCATAAAAAGCGGCATTCCAGTAGCCATTGTTGGCAAGACCAATGTCGGTAAGAGCACCCTCCTCAATCTGCTGCTTGGCGACGACCGAGCCATTGTCAGCGACATTCACGGCACTACCCGTGATGTCATAGAGGACACCGTGCAGATAGGAGGCATTCTCTTCCGTTTCATCGATACCGCAGGACTTCGCCACACCGATGATGCTATTGAGCGCATAGGCATAGAACGTACATATCAAAAACTTGCACAGGCACGCATCGTCATTTGGCTCATAGATTGTGAGCCGACAACCGAGGAACTTGACGAAATGCAAGAAAAATGCATAGACAAGCATCTCATCATCGTTGCAAACAAGTGCGACCTCTCGCCCACTCCATCGGCATCAGCTCACCTTTCCATATCGGCAAAGCAAACCTTGGGCATCAATTTGCTACAAGACCGTCTTATCTCCGCTGCAGACATTCCCGAAATAAGCACACAGGAAGTCATTGTAACCAATGCCCGTCACTACGATGCCCTTCTCAATGCCCATAAGTCCATTCAGCGAGTCATCGATGCATTTGCCATGAATTTAAGCGGCGACCTCATTGCAGAAGATTTGCGTGACTGCATTCATCATCTTGGCTCAATCGTTGCCAACGGAGAGATTACCACCCAAGAGACATTAAATTCCATTTTTAGTCATTTTTGCGTGGGAAAGTAGAATTATTTGCGTGGAAAACGATCCAACCGCCTTTCGTGCCCCGTCGCACATAGTTTCGATGCCCATCGCTTGCCGCTTCGATGCCCAATGAAGCCTGCTTCGTTGGCAGATGAAGCCAAGTGCATTGAAAACAAGAAATATTCTCCTCAAAGAGGATGTTTTGCTACATTGTAGCAAAAACTGTTTTAAAAGCCTATTTGATAGAGTTTCTTGGAAGAAGGGCAAGGCTACAACCAAGAAAAAGTGCTACGTTTCTTCAAGAACTGGACTCCAGGGGCTGTAAAAAACTAATTTCAAACACCACGATAACGCAGTTTTTGATAAGCCAACCGCTCATCGCCATTAGTCAGGTAGATGATGCCGCAATAGGTAAATCCATATTTATCAATGCAATGTTGCATAATGGCATTATCGCGATGGGTATCTATACGGATATTTCCGTCTATGGAAAAACAGAAATCCATAATGTCATGGAAAATATGGTGAACGTGCGGATAACTTGCTATGCGGTGAACTATATGATAAGGCAGATTATCATCTAACCATTCTCCTTCATAAATTTTTTCGTAGGTAAGTTCTGGCGAAGGGAGGAAGGCGAAATAGGCTATTATCTCCCCTTCTTCAATGACGTAGCCGCCACCTTTTCTAATATCCTCCATAATGACGCTTTCGGAAGGATAGCCATTGGTCCACTGGTGCATATTGCCAGACGACCGCATAATTCCTTTTGCAGCTTCCATAACCTGCAAGACACTTGCTACATCTGACGGCACGGCTTTCCTTATCGTTCTGCCTTTGTCCAAAACTCCTTGTTTTTCCCTCATATCTTACTTCCTTTCCCTTGCCTTCTTTACCAAACTCAAAAGTTACTATTCATTTTGTCTTATACGATTTGTAAACTAACCTTTTTCTATGTTCATACTTCAATGCGTTCTCCTTCTTTGCTTATTTTCCAAAGAGGCACATTAATCTTTTCCGTGAATTCACTGAAACGCCAGGATGATTCAAAACCGCTTGCCACAAAGTGCATAGGAACAAACAATCCCACCTTGAACCGCTGAATGAACTGGCGTCCACCAAGCGTATAGCCGTTTCCTATCCGTCCGTCTATGGGAAACATCACAATGTCAAAGCCGTCAGTCATTTTGCGAATATCCTTTAGTTCACCCAAGTATTGCTTTTCGTGGGCTATCGGGTCTATGTATTCTTCAAACTCCTCACTATAGATGGTCTGTCCTGGCACGGCATCAGGCAGGAATCTTGCATACCAGTTGTTCAAATCTCCGGCATGGAAGATGCGCTTACCCTCAACCTCTACAATCCACGATACGCCGCTGTCCGTACTGCCTGATGCCCATACAGAGATATTTTCATCATTCCATGAGCCGCCTTTGCCAAGCCACACGTCTGCTTCCTCCTTAACAGCCCGTCTGTGCCTGAGAATGTCTTTTGAAAGAATATAGGTGATATCCTCTCTCTGCTCTTTCCACTCAAAAATCTCCCTGTTGAAATGGTCCTCATGGAAATGGCTGGAAAATACATACACAGGCTTGGCTTTCTTCAGAACATCGGGCAGGCAACCACTTGGGTCATGCCAGTAATCGAATATCAGAATGGATTGCCTCGTTTCAAGGGCAAAGCCGCTATGGAAGATGTACGTTAAAGTCATACTTAGAAATCAACTATTGATTATGTATATTAAAAAAGATTCATGTCTTTTATCTATTCAACTTTGTCATAACGAGTACAAAATTACAAAAAATGTTGTGTAAATAACATACATTCACATTCATTTTGATAGAATATGAGTGGTTTTTAGGTGTTTCAACGAAAAATATGAAATATTTTGAGAAGTTTCCAAGAAGAATGAGTAATTTTGTACCAAATTTCAGAAAATGGCATACACAGGAAGATTTGGTCAGTCAGATGACTATCGGCGCGAAGAACTTATCAGGATGATAGAACACTCAGTAGAGAAACTGACTTTGCAGGAACTTGAAGCGCTCTACTACGATAGGCTACCAGAAACTACATAAACGAACAATATTAACAATGAAAGTAAAGATACAGACAACATTAGGCGACATCACAATGCGCCTGTACGACGAGACCCCAATCCACCGTGACAACTTTGTCAAGTTGGTGAAAGAGGGCTATTATGACGGCACACTGTTCCATCGGGTGATTAAAGACTTCATGATTCAGGGTGGCGATCCTGATTCCAAAGGCGCACCTGCCGGAAAGATGCTTGGCGTTGGTGGTCCTGACCACACCATGGAAGCCGAGATTAAGGACGGACTATTCCATAAGCGTGGTGCATTGGCTGCCGCAAGGCAGGGTGACGAGGTTAATCCTGAGCGAAGAAGCAGCGGTTCTCAGTTCTACATCGTATGGGGACAGGTCTACAATGAAGGTCAGTTGCGTCAGTTTTCAAAACAGTTGAAGATGCAACGAACACAGGAAATCTTCAACCAACTTGCATCCGAGCATCGGGATGAAATCATGCAGATGCGCCGTGACAAGAATCGTGCAGGTCTGCAGGAATTGCAGGACAAATTAACTGCGGAGGCTAACAAGCAGGCTGCCAGTTACACAGGATTGACCGAAGAACAACAGAAGATTTACTCTACCATTGGTGGCACTCCACACCTTGACGGACAATACACGGTATTCGGTGAGGTCGAGGAAGGTCTTGAAGTTGTAGGCATGATACAGGACACCGCTACTGGTCGTGGAGACCGCCCCGTTGATGACATAGAAATGAAACTGACCATAATAGATTAATTGATGAAAAAGTTAATAGTACATCTTGCATTGTTCCTCTCCGCTATCAGTGCACAGGCGCAGGGTATCAGCCATATAGAGACCACGAAGTACTGGTATTACATCTATGATCAGAACGGGAAGAAAACAAAGACGCTCAGTGCCAATATCGGAGAACTTCAAGGATTCAGTGCGTTCATCTTCGTCGTGAAGAGTGGTTCGTGGTACTATATCTATGATGCAAAGGGCAACAAGATCAAGACCATGAGTGCGTCAAGCGTCGGAAAGGTACTGTCCGTATCTGGAGAGACATTCACGAGCCAGGTCGGTTCATGGATCTATACTTGGAGCAAAGACGGCAAGAAGATTAACACCAGGTCAGCAAGGTAAAGATGAAAGAAAGATGATATCAAGGAAGGTTAATGGTGATGGCTCAAAACCCACAAACTATAATATAGAATCTTCTTTTATTTCACTATCACCTTTTTGCCTTTAATGATATTCAGACCTTTCTTCGGAGCATCAAGGCGGTTGCTGCGAAGGTCATAATATACGTTATTGCCATTTATTGCATCTCTCTTTACACTCTCTATTCCCGTTGGGTCGAAGACTTGCAGATTCCAGAAGTTTTTCCACGGCTCTGCACTCAGATATGCCTCCAATGCTTCTTGGGGCACAAAGACATTGAGCGTTACATAATGGTTATTGGGCAGATTAATTGCGTAAAGTTTATATCGAACTTACGTTTAATTACATAAGAGTGAGAGACGTACCTTTCGGCATATCTCGTGGATAATCTCCCCCAAAAGGGGATAAAATAAAGGGATTTATTCCAATCCCCTTATCTTATGTAAAGTTTCGCACAACTCGCACATAACTTTAAATTGTTTTTCTCTGTTACATGGTGTTCCTGACATTGGGAATAAAAAAGTCTTTGCACCACCAAAATATTTATCACAATGAGGATTAAAGCCATAGTCTACTTTTTCATACCTTGGAATTAGTGCCTCAAATGGTGGCTTATAAGCAAAGACAATGATTCTGGGAGAATACTGTTCTATTAACTCCATAATTCTCTTTTTGCCTTCAATATACTCTGTATTTCCAGGCTCGTTTCCGTAGTTTCTCGGCTTTTTTACGATGTCCGTAATTCCATAATTATTTTTTACCAATGCTTCATCGTAATATTGATATTGTCCTTTTTTAAGAATATGATATTTACCTAGCATATTCCAAAAGGCTGTACCTTGATTACCTTGAAAATAATGTCCCCTTTCGACACTGATTTCCGCTGGTACTTTTCCGATGAACAGAATATCAATAGGACCGCTTTCAGGCAAAATGTCTCTCAATGTTTTATATTCATTGCCGTTCTTTTCTTTAATTGTAATTTGATAGTTACTCATGATTTTCTAAAATTTAATACTACTTATTGATTATATTCCTTTTAAGTTCCAAAAGTTTTTCCAACCGTCAGCACTCTGATATGCTCCCAATGCTTCTTTGGGAACGAAAACATTTAAGTTCATATATTGGTCATCGCTGAAACTGTCAGAGAACAGTTTAGGAGGAGTCGTATTAAGTGAATATAAATTTGTGAGTGCATCACAATAGAGGAACACGTGACTACCTATTTCCGTAACGGAATTGCCAATCTTCACATCCGTAAGATTGCTGCAATTTTGGAACGCATAGTATTCTATTTCATTAACAGAGTTTGGAATTGTAATGCTTGTAAGACCAACGCATCCCTCGAATGCATAAGCCCTAATCTCTTTTACAGAGTTTGGGATTGTCACGTTTGTAAGACCACTGCAACCAGAAAACGCACAAACACCTATTCTCTCAACAGAATTGCCTATTGTGACCATTGTAAGACCTTTATGACAATCAAACAGCCTTTCACATATTTCCGTAACATAATCACCTATAATTGTTTCGCACTTTGTTTTATTAAAATAAAAAGGTGGATAGTAAATATCGTCAAGTTCCATATTTCGTCCTATATATAATGACGAAATAGGAGATTTACTCAAATGACCATCTGAATTGCCCTTTGACAATCGTAAAACTGTTTTTCCGTCCTCAATCTTGAGGCGTTTCAGCCTTGTACAACCGCTTAATGCCATATAGCCAATCTCAGTAACTGTATTTGGTATAGTTATACCTGTTAATTGGGAATTATTATTAAAAGCGAAATTATCAATTCTAACAACTGTTAATGTCTTATTGTTGTAATTGACAGTTGCAGGTATAGTAATATCTCCTTCGTAATAGTTTTGCACAACTTCGCATGTGAGTTCGCCTACTGAAACCACATCATAATAAATACCATCCACTTCAAAATCGTAACTCAATTCCAAGCCGCCTAATGGGTCATCATCGTTATCACCACATGATGTGAAAACGACGCCACACATAGCCATCGTTAAGATAGTCAAAAATACATTAAAATCTTTTCTCATCCTTTTCTAAATCTTCTGCCTCTGTGACCTCCGAACATTGGCGTTAATAATTAGAGGTTTTTAATTGTATGACTATACAAAAAAGCGTGGAAGTCTGACCATGTCACCCGTTCCACAACTTGAGGCTCTCGCATTGCCCGATACAGTTGAACGAGCAACGCAGCACCCACGCCAATTTGTATGTACACTGCCATAAAGGCACATATACAACAATCACATGAGCATCTACCGTTGCTTAGTTCTGACTGTATCAAGAAATGTGCGAGATTTCAAGTTGTCAAGAACAAAGCGCATTGTAAACGCTTTCCTAAATATAGTGACCCTCCCTCCCGACTTTGCTGCAATGCTTTTATGCGTCACGGCTCGGCGTGAACAAGCCGCAAACCTTTTATGACTGGGGTGTGCGGACACTTCCGACTGTGCCCTGTCAGATTACGACTTTAGAAGAATCGATGCAAAGGTAATAAACTTTCTTGATTAACGACAAAAGTAAAAGTTAAAGAACTTAAAATGTATGTCCAAGACCATTTAAACCCACCTTTGCATATCAACAATAGCAGATGCATTCACAGTCTAATGGGCGTCAGACTGTGAACGAATATATTATTACATAAATAGAAAGCATTGTATTCTACCGTTCAGAGGTAGCGCTGAACGGTGGAGATTGTATGGTTCAAAGGTAAGTTCACATAGATGCGTGACCGTTCAACGGCACGCTGAACGGTGACAACTATATGCTTCAAGGTGCTTAACAATAAGTTAAAGTCAAAATTTTTGAGAAGTTCCCACGCAGAATATAAAATATTTGAGAAGTTCCCACGAAAATATGAAATATTTGAGTAACTTTGCTGCGTCATTCTAATCTATATGAACAAAAACAAAACACTCTGATGAAATTACCAAAATTCATAATCACATTGGACGGCTTCTTTCGTTTGGGCATGGTGAATATGCACAAGGATTTGCTGAAACAAGGGGATAAGTGCATCGGTGGAGGCTATTATTATTTTGACTATACTTCAAATAGTATAATCCTCGACCGAGAGTCGTTCGACTTTGGACAGCCGAAATGGCATCTGCTGGAAGTCTTGAAAGTTCCTGCAGAATACAAGGGTTTGCGGTTAGTATACAAATATGACGACAATTTTCACGATAACTTCAATGTAAGCGAAGAATTGAAGATAGAGTATTATGACTGATATGGTGGGAAGGCAAAGCAAACTATTACCTTCTCACCATAATTTTATAATATCCTTAATTTTCGAACGCTCAGAAGTTCCACTTCACAGCCAATGTTGGATTCCAGAAGAAAGTTTTGGTGCTCTGTGGGTCGGTATTATATACAAAGTTGTTGCTGAACTCCCATTCTGTACCTACACTGAAATGATTGGTGAAATTGTACCAGAACTGCGGCTCGGCAAGTATGGAAAGACAGCCGTGACCGTTGGCTTTCTCACCACGCCAAAGTTCGGTGATACCCGAGAATGTGCATTTCCTGTTGGCAAAGTGCAGTGTCCAGAACAATGCCAACTCAGCACTTGCATAAGAATGGGTATACTCGTAACTCTTGAAGAATTGCTTATACATCAGTTGCACCGACCATATCTTGGAAAAGTCCACAGAATGCCCATTGTATGCAAGACCTGCCAATGCAGCATGCTGGAAACTGGAATTGCGGTTCAGTCCACCGTTATACTCAACGTGAAGAGCAAAGGGCGACTGCTCTGCAAGGTTAAACTCACGAAACATTTGCGTATAGGCACTTTCTATAAAATGGCTGCTCATGTCTATATCAACAAAATAAAACCAGTTACCCCACTTGTCAGCATTGAATTCCTCCACAGTGAGGGTCACTTTCTGACGGTTAGCCTCTTCTGCACTATAGATGTTGCGTCCGAAGTCGTAGTGAAGTTGTATATTCCTTTGTGCCTGTGCGGTCGTGCCCGATACGAGCAGCAATAAGGCAAAGAAAAGTTTTCGCATAATAGTTCTATTTTAGATAATAATCCTTTTTCCTCGTTTCTATTTCAGTTGCTTTCCGTCAGAGAATGCCTTGCCCACAACCTTGCCCAACTGAATGTATGTGTGGTTTACAGGGTTATAGGTGATGATACCCATCTTCTCAACATCGGGATTGCCGTCATCTGTCAGGAATTTCTCATCGCACAATATGTTTACAATCTCTGCTATCAGATAGTAGCCTGTCTCCGACTCGTCTATCTTCTGCTTTACGCGACACTCAAGTGTCATCGGGAAATCCACGAACACAGGCGCATTCACATTGGGTGCTTTCTCTGCAGTCCACCCCGTCCTCTGCATCTTGTCGGGCGTGTTCCTTCCGCTGGCTATGCCTACATAGTCGGAAGCCACCATCGTCTCTGCTGTGGCAAAAGTAACTGTAAACTCTGGATTTGCAGCAAGATTGTCTGTCGTGGCATGAGAGCCCAACGATATCATAATCTCATGCATATCCCACTGACCGCCCCAAGCGGCATTCATTGCATTAGGCTTACCCTCTTTGTCATAAGTGCCAATAATAAGCACCGGTTGTGGAAGAATCCACGGATTTGATTTGAAACTTTTCATTTTTCTTTATTTTTTGTTTTATTACTGCGTGCAAATTTACTCATTTTTTTGCATACTATGAATTGTTTTTATAATTTTATTGTCATATTCATACAAATAAATACCAGTAAGATCGTGTCTATTGTTTTACAACACAATTTTTCTAATCAATAACAAATAACACCCATTGGTGAAATTAAACAGTTAAGAAGATGTATTTACACAAAGGTCGTTTAAATTATGCAGACATACAAGTATTTCTCCGTTAGTCTACCCTGTTTTTCATGAAAGAGTCTTGGGTCTTGAGGAAATAGAGAGCAACGCCCGTGGCATTCATTGCTGCTACAGTCCAGAAAGCGGCGGAATAGCCGAGATGCTCGGCAATGGCTCCTCCTGCTAATATGCCGATACCCATTCCAACGTCCCACGAGATAAGGATAGTGGAGTTGGCTGTGCCTCGCTCGTTGCTGTGAGCCATTGACAACATCATATTTTGGAAGGCAGGCCACATGTGACCGTTGCCAAGTCCGATGAGAAGGGCGGAGGCATAGTAGCCGAAATATAGGGAGGATTGCGGAGTGAGAAACGAAACGTGGGCAGTGAGTGTGGGCACAAGGATAAACAAGGTGTAGCCCACAAGCGAGATAACCATTCCCTCGGCGGCATTGTGCGTCAGTCGTCCTTGTCGGAGAGCCTTTCCGCCGTGCAGACGGGAGAGGATAAGTCCTACGGAGCATAGCATAAACCACGTGCCTGTGCCGCCGGTGATGCCCAACACCTGCTTGCCGTAGATAGCGAGATAGTTGCTCAACACACCGAAACTGAAGCCGAAGAAAACCATATTTGCTCCCAAGAGCCAGCCGCGTTCAAGGAAAAAGCGGTCGAGGGAGAGTTTCTTGGGAGAAGGCTGTGGCTGCCTTGTTTCCAGTTTAACGGTGGCATCTACCACCCAGCCAAAGACGGCTATGATGAGTGCTAACCAAAAGAGCAATTCAAAGTTATGAGTCTGCGAATAGATGTATATGGCAAAGGTGGGTGCTATTGCCATGGAGATGTTGTTGCTCAGTCCGTAATAGCCAATGCCCTCGTTGCGACGTGAAGATGGAAGCACGTCGATGGCAACAGTGGAGTTGGCAACGGTAAGTGCGCCGAAAGGTCCTCCGTGCAATGTGCGTACTATCGTGAAGAGCAGTAGAGTGCCTGCAGCAAGATAGCCAGCGAAGAATATGGCAAAGGCGGCATAGCACACCATAAGTACCTTCTTGCGTGGAAAGGAATCAACGAAATAGCCACTGAATGGGCGACTGAACAGTGCCGTGATGGTATAACCAGACAGCACAAGCCCAATAACATCCTTAGTTGCTCCGAACGTTTCGCTCAGATAGAGCGGCAACAGGGGTGTAAGCAAATAAAAGGCGAAAAACAGCGCAAAGTTGGCTGTCATCACCTTTATATAGTTGCGATTCCAGAGGCGTTCGCTTGCGGCTATCGCTCCTTGATGCTTATCTCCACTGGTTTTGAAAGGTCTTTCTTCCATTCCTTCAGATATTCAAACCATTCCTTTGCCGTGTCGAAACCAAACTCCTCGTTGGCAGAGCAGAAAGAAATGCCGTATGAAAGTGTTGCAGTGGCGTTGCCCACCACGAAAGGATAGTTGTCAGTGTTCTTGTCGAGTTCCTTTATCACGTTGTTGTGGGGAATGCAGATACCGAGTCCCACGGTCTCGCGCTTATAGCCGGCAGAATCTTTCTCGGACACAGGCCAGTCAGTACCCCAGCATCCGCGCAGTCCTTTGTGGTCGCTATATTCCTTGCTGTTCTTCACGTTTATCAATCCCGTAGCAAACTGATAGCCGGCAGCCGAAGGTGCAAAGTTGATGTCTACAAAACAGTCGCGACGACCTGCATACAAGGTGTAGCGCGTTGTCATATCAATAGGTTCCTTGCCTGCGTTCATTGTGTTCCAGGCTTCATCTACCACTTCGACAATGGTGCGCAGCGGTCCGCGAGACACGATGCGCTGCGTGCGATGCTCAACATCATTGAGCATTTGGGGTGCTTTGCCGTCCCATCCTCGAAGTGTTCCAACTCCGAAAGTCTGACCTACCCACAGCACATCGTCGCCGTAGCCGTTTGCCTTCTGCGTCTTGTCGGGATAGAATTGTGTCTCCTTCAACTCAAGTCCTAAACGATATTTGCCATAGATGTCAACGGTCTGGCGGTGGTCGAAGTAAATGCGGTATGCCACCATATCATTCTCAAAGGCAGCACCGTGGTGGTGAAGCGACGAATAGGGATTAACGCCCCTGTCAACGGTGAGGCTGCTGATGTAGATGTCCTGCTTGTTGCTCTCCTTTATCTTGCGGTTTACCATAAGCATTTCTACATATACCTGCGGCTTATATTTGCGTGGCTTCCCGTTTTCCTTCAACACCACGTTGTATTTCTTCGTCTCCTTTTCTCCCACATTTGCGAGGAAGCATAACTCGTCGTACTTTCCGTCGCCGTTGAGGTCGTCAAGTTGCGATACTATCTCCTTGCCGTTCTCGGTTACTATTGCCTCTCTTATGCCAATGCCGTATTTTTTGAGGTCAATAACGACAGGCTGTGCCGAGCGTGCCATTTTCAACGGGTTTGTAACTGTAACATCGAGAGTCTTCTGTGCCATTGCACTGCATGCTACGAGTGCAAGAAATGTAAATGTGGTAATTCGCTTCTTCATTATGTCTGTTTTTGTTTGTATTGTTGTTCGTGTTAATGTTGTTGTCTTGTTTTGTCATACAAAGTTACTCCAAATTATTGGATTGGCAAAGGTTTTGATATGTTAAATAAACAATTTTGGCTTATTTTTGCAATAATTTGCAGTAAGTATGTACTTTTTTGCTCTAATATTTGTATTTATAAATACTTTTTTGTAATTTTGCAGACAAAAATACACTTTTAAACATAAATAAACTTAAATTTGGAGCGATATTTCTACATAATAATGCTTGCTGTATTGCTGTCCTGCATCGGTTGTCGGCAGAACTGGAGCAGTTCTTTGCTGCTGTCAGACGATGACGACTCGGTGATGGTTGTGGACCGCTACGACCGCATTGAGAGCCGCTATATTACGACGGGCGACTTTGCAGCATTGCAGGAGATGAGTACGAAATATCCCGAAGAGACACGCACGCTGATTGAAGATGTTGTGCGCGTGGGGCGTGTAGACGACCCGGAGATAAACAAGAAATTCCTTTTGTACTTTCAGGATTCAACATTGATTCAGATACAGCGCGATGTGCAAGAACAATATGCCTCGATGGACGACATAAATGAGGAACTTGCCACTGCGTGTTCATCACTGAAGAAGATGATTCCGACAATAAAGATGCCAAAGGTGTATGCGCAGATAGGCTCGCTCGACCAGAGCATAATAGTGGGCAACAGTTCTATCGGAGTCTGCCTTGACAAATATCTCGGCGCAAACTATCCTCTATATGCAAAATACTATTCGATCCAGCAGCGTGAGCAGATGACAAGACGGATGATTGTGCCCGATGTCATTGCATTCTATCTGCTGAGTCTCTATCCAATGCCTCATTTGCAGGGTGATGACGCGCAGACTGCCAACGATGTTCATATGAGCAAGATTATATGGATTGTGAACAAGATAATGAAACGCAGTGTTATAAGTATGCACTATGTTGAATATGTTGACAAGTATATGCAGGAGCACCCCGAAACGTCTGCTACGGAACTGCTCGAAGACGTAGACTACAAGGCTATCGTGAAATAGTCTTTTCCCTTTGTTTTCCTTACTTTTTATATACGCGTTAATTAATCTAAACGGTTTGTAAAAAAGTTTAGAGTTTAGTTTTTTTTAGATTCAAAAGTTTGCGGGAATGCATATATTATGTACTTTTGTGCCCGAAAATGATAACACGGAAAATACATAAACAAAAAATAGGAAAACAATGGCAGAATCAATAGACATTCGCGCACTGAATATGCGGATAGAGCAGCAGAGCGGGTTTATAACCAACCTGACGATGGGTATGGACAAAGTGATAGTGGGGCAGAAACATCTCGTGGAGAGCCTCATAATATCGTTGCTTAGCGACGGACACATCTTGCTCGAAGGTGTTCCGGGACTTGCAAAGACGCTTGCCATACGCACACTGGCACAACTCGTAAGCGCAGACTTCAGTCGTATACAGTTTACACCCGACCTCTTGCCTGCCGACGTGACGGGTACGATGATATATTCGCAGAAGGACGAGAAGTTCCAAGTGAAGAAAGGACCTGTGTTTGCCAACTTCGTGCTTGCCGACGAGATTAACCGTGCACCGGCAAAGGTGCAGAGTGCTTTGCTCGAGGCTATGCAGGAGAAGCAGGTGACGATAGGCAGCGACACATTCGACCTGCCGAAGCCGTTCCTCGTGATGGCAACGCAAAACCCAGTGGAGCAGGAAGGTACATATCCTCTTCCAGAGGCACAGACCGACCGTTTCATGATGAAGGTGGTAATCGACTATCCTACACTTGAGGAGGAGAAGCGAATAATCCGCGAGAACATCAACGGCACTGCAATCAATGTTAACCCCGTTACAACGGCAGAGGAGATTATCGAGGCACGCAAGGTTGTGTTTGAGGTTTATCTCGACGAGAAGATAGAGCAGTATATCGCCGACATAGTGTTTGCTACACGCTACCCAGAGCGCTATGGACTGAAGGAACTGAAGCCGCTCATTGCATTTGGCGGATCTCCCCGTGCGTCGATAAACCTTGCGAAGGCAGCCCGTGCATACGCATTCATAAAGCATCGCGGATATGTAGTGCCTGAAGATATACGTGCAGTGGCGCACGATGTGCTTCGTCATCGTATCGGTCTTACATACGAGGCAGAGGCAAGCAACGTTTCTACCGAGGAGATTATCAGCAAGATAATAAACAAGGTGGAAGTGCCCTGATAATTCACCAAACGAACAAGGAAAGTGGATACACAGGAGATACTGAAAAAAGTAAGAAAGATTGAGATAAAGACTCGTCGTCTGAGCGCGAACATCTTTGCAGGTCAGTACCACAGTGCCTTTAAGGGCAGGGGTATGGCTTTCAGTGAGGTGCGCGAATATCAGTTTGGCGACGATGTGCGCGATATTGACTGGAATGTTACAGCACGCTTTCATCGCCCTTACGTAAAGGTGTTCGAGGAGGAGCGCGAACTCACCGTTATGCTGATGATAGATGTTAGCGGCTCTCTCGACTTCGGTACGCGCGTGCAATTGAAGCGTGATATGGTTACGGAGATAGCAGCCACAATAGCCTTCAGCGCCATACAGAACAACGACAAGATTGGTGTGGTGTTCTTCTCTGACCGCATAGAGAAATACATTCCTCCGAAGAAGGGACGCAAGCACATATTGTATATTATACGAGAGATGCTCGACTTCCACCCAGAGAGCAGGGAGACCGACCTCGGCGGTGCATTGGAGTTTCTTTCGAGCGTGATGAAGCGCAAGTGTACGGCTTTTGTGTTGAGTGACTTCTACGAACGCAAGAATTTCCTACAGCCCCTGACGATAGCAAACCGCAAGCACGATGTCGTGGCGTTGCAGGTGTATGACCACTGGGACAGGCAGTTGCCTGACGTGGGATTGCTACGTGTGGTTGATGCCGAAACGGGTACGGAGCAGTATGTTGACACATCGAGCCGTTCCGTGCGCGATGCACATCACAAATATTGGATGAAGCGGCAGATAAGGCTCAACGAAACATTGCAAAAGTGCCAAGTGGACAGTATTTCGGTGGCTACCAACGAAGATTATGTTAAGCAGTTGTTGATGCTGTTCAAAAGAAGGAGTTGAAAATAGACGTGAAAAAGATATTATACATAATAATGTTGCTTTTTGCCGTGGCAAGGGGAAATGCCCAAGTCATGGTAGAGGCACGCATAGACTCGGTGCAGATAATGATGGGCGACCAGGCACACCTCACCCTTACGGTGGTGGCAAAGGAAGGTGCTGACATAGTGTTCCCAATGTACAAGCCTACGGAGCAGATTGTGCCTGGTGTTGAGGTGCTCGACATTTCGGAGGTGGCAACGCGTGATACAGCCGACAATCTTGTGCAGTATAGTCGCCGCTATACTCTTACATCGTTTGACGGCAGCAACTATTATCTGCCGCCGATGACCGTTAAAGTAGACGGTAAGAAATATAATACTAAAAACCTTGCACTCAAGGTGATAGATGTTGATGTAGATACCTTACACTACGAAAAGTTTTTCCCTGCGAAGGATGTTCAGGACAATCCGTTCCTTTGGGCAGAATGGGCACTTGCCTTTTGGTTGAGTGTCATTGTGGTACTGCTTATGTCGGGTGTAATCTATCTCTATTCGCGCTTACGCCAGGGCAAGACAATCAACCTGAAGGTGAAAATCGTGAAGCGACTTATGCCACACCAAAAGGCACTGAAAGAAATAAACGAGATAAAAGCGGAGAATATGGTGCATCAGGAAGACCAGAAGGAGTACTACACTCGCCTCACCGACACCCTGCGCCGCTATATGGAAGAGCGCTATGGCTTCAACGCGATGGAGATGACCAGCAGCGAAATCATTGCAAGACTGACGGCAGAGCAAGATGCAAAGGCTTTGGAGGAGTTGCGTATGCTCTTTAATACTGCAGACCTCGTGAAATTTGCAAAATACTCTACGCTTATCAACGAGAACGATATGAACCTTGTTAATGCCATCGAGTTCATCAATCGCACCAAGATTGAGAATATGCCTACCGAGCAGGTTATAAAGCCTGAACTGACGGCAGAAGACGAACGCAAGGTGAAGGAACGCAAGATAATGAAGATTGCCATTTGGAGTATGACGGCTGTGGCTGTTATCCTTACGGCATATATAATATATAATGTATATGGAATTTGCCAATAAGGAATATTTGTTGCTGTTGTTGCTCGTAATACCATACGTAGTGTGGTATATGATGTACCGCAAGCGCACTGAGCCTACGATGCGAATGAGCGACACCTATCATCTGCATTTTATGCCGCGTTCGTGGCGTGTGATGCTTATGCCTGTGCTGCCGATACTCCGTATATTGGCTTTCGTACTGCTGGTTGTTGCAATGGCGCGTCCGCAGACAAGCAACTCTTGGAAGAACAAGACCGTTGAGGGTATCGACATTATGCTTGCTATCGACGTTTCAACAAGTATGCTTGCCGAAGACTTGAAGCCAAACCGCATCGAGGCTGCAAAGCAAGTGGCGGCAGAGTTTATAGCAGGGCGTGCAAACGATAATATAGGATTGACAATATTTGCAGGTGAATCGTTCACGCAGTGCCCTATGACCACCGATCACGCATCGTTGCTCAATATGCTGCGTAGCGTGCGTACTGATATTGCAGCACGCGGACTTATAGAAGACGGTACGGCAATAGGTATGGGACTTGCAAACGCCGTTAGCCGACTGAAAGGCTCGAAGGCTAAGAGCAAGGTTGTAATACTGCTTACCGACGGTAGTAACAATATGGGCGACATATCACCGATGACTGCCGCTGAGATAGCGAAAAGTATGGGAATACGTGTATACACCATTGGCGTGGGCACGAACAAGGTAGCACCTTATCCTATGCCTGTGGCTGGTGGAGTGCAGTATGTCAATATTCCCGTTGAAATAGACACAAAGACACTTGGACAGATAGCAGCCACCACCAATGGTGAGTTCTATCGCGCTACGAATACGAGCGAGTTGCATAATATCTACCAAGAGATTGACAAACTCGAAAAGACCAAGTTCAACGTAACCAAGTTCAGTAAGCGTTATGAGGCTTACCAGACATTTGCGCTCGGTGCTTTGTTGGCTTTGCTGCTCGAATTGCTGTTGCGTGTTACCGTGTTCAGAAAATTACCTTAAACCGTTTTGAGAGATGTTTAGATTTGAAGACCCTATATATCTATATTTGTTAGCAATACTGCCCGTCATTGTGTTGCTGCGCTATCTGCTCGTAATGAGGCAGAGGCGCAAGTTGCGCAAGGCTGGCGACATAGGCCTGATCATGGGACTGATGCCGGATGTAAGCAAGTGGAGACCACAGTTGAAGTTCTGGCTCATAATATCGGCACTTGCCATACTCACACTGATGCTTGCCCGTCCGCAGATGGGTATGCGCATAAGCAACGAGAAACGAGTGGGCATAGAGACGATAATAGCAATGGACATAAGTAACTCTATGCGTGCGCAGGATGTTGAGCCGAGCCGTCTCGACCGTTCAAAGATGATGATTGAGAATCTTGTGGATAACTTCACCAACGACAAGATTGGACTTATCGTGTTTGCCGGCGATGCTTTCGTGCAGTTGCCAATCACAGCCGACTATGTTAGTGCCAAGATGTTCCTGCAAAGCATCGACCCCTCGATGATGCCAACGCAAGGCACCGACATTGCAAGGGCAATAAGTATGGCTTCGACCAGTTTCACGCAGGAGGAAGGTATTGGCAAGGCTATAATAGTGATTACAGACGGTGAAGACCACGAGGGTGGTGCATTAGAGGCTGCAAAGGAAGCAAAGGAAAAAGGTATGCGTGTGTACGTGTTAGGCGTAGGCTCTACCGGAGGTGCACCAATTCCTGTGCCTTCCACGGGCGACTATATGAAAGACCGTATGGGGCAGACTGTGATGTCGGCACTCAACGAGGATATGTGTCGCCAAGTGGCACAGGCAGGTGGAGGCGCATACATTCACGTGGAGAACAACAGTGCTGCAAAGGAGCAACTTAACGATGAACTCGATAAACTGTCTAAAAAAGAAACATCAAGCACTGTATACAGCGACTATGACGAACAGTTCCAAGCCTTTGGAATCATTGCGCTGCTGCTGATAATAATAGAGGTTTGCATACTCGAAAGGGAGAACAGAATGCTCAGGAAATTCTCACTCTTTGGTACAAAGAAAACTGGTAATGCCTTGAAATCTGTGATGATATTGTTTGCCGCAACTATGTTGGCAATGCCTGCAACTGCGCAGAATGATAACCAATCTGCAAGAAAGCATATAAGGCAGGGTAACCGACAATTCCACGGTAACAACTATACCGAGGCAGAAACATCGTACCGCAAGGCTATACAAAGCAATGCACGCAATGCGCAGGCGCAGTTTAACTTAGGCAATGCCCTTATGGCGCAAAACAAGGACTCGCTTGCCATAGTGCAGTTTGAGAACGCTGCAAAGATGGAGACCGCCCCCCTGCGCAAGTCGATGTCTTATCACAATATAGGTGTGATATGTCAGAAGCACCAGATGTTCCAAGAAGCGATAGAGGCATATAAGAGCGCACTGCGACTTAATCCGAAAGACGACCAGACACGCTACAACCTTGAACTCTGCAAGCGCCAGTTGAAGAACCAAGGTGGTCAAAACCAAAACAAGGATGACAAGGGCAATGGCGACAAAGACAAGCAGGAGAAACAAAAGGACGAAAACAAGGAAAAGAACCAAGACCAGAACAAGGATAATCAGCAGCAACAACAGCAGAATATGAGCAAGGAGAATGCAGAACAGTTGCTCAATGCTGCTATGCAGCGCGAGAAGGCTACGCAGGAGAAGATGCAGAAGGCAATGCAGCAACCTAATCGCAGACAACTTGACAAGAATTGGTAAACTGACGAAAAGAAGATGAAAAGACTTACGGTAATATCATTATTGCTGATAGCGGTGCTTGCCGTCAATGCCCAGCGGTTTACGGCAAAGGCTCCGTCGCAGGTGCAGGTGGGCGACCAGTTCAGACTGACCTTTACTGTGGAGACTAAGGATGTGGACCGTTTCCAACAGCCGAGTTTTCCTGGCGACATAGAGGTGCTTATGGGACCTTCTGTGTCGCAGCAATCAAGTTTCCAGATGGTGAACGGTCATACGAGTTCTTCGTCTGCCATCACATACACATATATATGCTGTGCCACGAAGGCAGGTAGTTTTACCATACAAGGTGCAAAGGTAATTGTGGGTGGCAAGGCTATTGCTGCCAACGATGTTACCATAAAGGCGAGTGGAAGCGCATCGGCACAGTCGGGCGGGGGCAATAGCGGTAACGGCGGTGGAAACCGTTCGCAACAAGGCTCGATGAGAGAGGTAGGCTCGGCAATATCTTCGAAAGACCTTTTCATAAAAGTGAGTGCAAACAAGACTCGTGTGCACGAACAAGAGCCGATACTGCTCACATATAAAGTATATACACTTGTAGACCTTACTCAACTTGCCGGTAAGATGCCGGAACTGAAAGGTTTCCATACGCAGGAAATACAATTGCCACAGCAAAAGAATTTCAAGATAGAGAACGTAAATGGTCGTCCTTATCGCACTGTTACGTGGAGTCAGTACGTGATGTTCCCACAGATGACGGGCAAACTTGAAATTCCGAGTATAACGTTTGACGGTGTTGTGGTGCAGCAAAACCGCAATGTAGACCCCTTTGAGGCATTCTTCAATGGTGGCTCAGGATATGTTGAGGTAAAGAAGAAGATACAAGCACCCGGAATTACGATACAAGTAGATCCGCTGCCACAGCGTCCTGCCAACTTTTCTGGTGGTGTGGGTAAGTTCAGCATCACAGCCCAACTCGACAAGACGGAAGTAAAGGCAAACGACCCAGTCACTCTGCGTGTAGTTGTGAGTGGTGTGGGTAATATGAAACTGCTTAAACAGCCGGAGGTGGACTTCCCCAAGGACTTTGACAAATATGATGCAAAGGTTACGGACAAGTCGAAACTCACAAGTAATGGTGTTGAAGGCAGTATGATTTACGATTTCCTCATTGTGCCGAGACATCAGGGAAAATATGAAATATCGCCAGTAAAGTTCACTTACTACGATGTTGCTACCAATGGCTACAAGGAATTGAAAACCGAAGGCTTCACACTATCTGTTGCAAAAGGTAGTGGAACGGCAAAGGTGAGCGACTATAGTCAGGAAGACTTGAAGATGCTCAACAATGATATTCGTTTCATAAAGACAGACAGCGGTGAGTTGCGCGATGTTGATGAGTTCTTCTTTGAAAGTCCTGCCTACTGGACATCACTTATAGTGCTTGTTCTTGTATTCGTAACTTTGTTTGTAGTGTTCCGCAAGCGTGCCATCGACAATGCTAATATTGGTAAGATGCGTGGAAAGAAAGCCAATAAGGTTGCTACGAAGAGACTTAAGAAAGCAAAGAGCCTTATGCTCGACGGCAAGGACGGTCTGTTCTATGATGAGGTGCTGCGTGCCCTTTGGGGATATGTCGGCGACAAGTTGAATATGGCTGTGGAACAGTTGTCAAGGGACAATATCTGTGAGAAGTTGCAGCAGCGCGGCGTTGAGGAAGGCACGATAACAAAGTTTATAGGTGCTTTGGATGAATGCGAGTTTGAGCGCTATGCCCCAGGCGACAGCAAGGGTAATATGAACAAGACTTTCGAGGCTGCTATGACGGCGATTATGAGTATTGAGGACACAATGAAGCGGAAATGACTATGAAGACTGGACATACTACTATTATAAAGACTATTCTTTCGATGTTGCTGTTGGCTGTTTCTGCCACAATGTCGGCTGTCACCAAGGCTGATGCCGACAGTGCATACGTGCGTCAGCAATATCAGCAAGCGATAAACGACTATGAACAATTGCTGAAAGAGGGTGTCAGTGCCGATGTTTACTATAATCTTGGAAACGCCTATTATCGCACTGACAATATAACACGTGCCATACTTAACTATGAACGTGCCTTGCTCTTGCAGCCAGGTGACAAAGACATACGTTTCAACCTGCAATTGGCTCGTTCGAAGACTATAGATAAGATTGTGCCAGAGAGCGAGATGTTCTTCTTCACTTGGTATCGCTCACTTGTAAATGTTATGAGTGTAGACGGTTGGGCTACTTGCGCACTTGTGTGTTTGGCACTTTCCATTGTGCTTTTCCTTGTCTATCTCTTTGCGTCGCTCGTATGGCAGCGCAAGGTTGGATTTTTCGGAGCATTTTTGCTTATGCTTGTGTTCGTATTGTCAAATGTCTTTGCCCATCAGCAGAAAAAGGTATTGGCAGAGCGCACGGGAGCAATAGTCATTAGTGGAGCAGCACCCGTGAAAAGTACGCCGGCAGGTAATGGAACTGACCTTTTTGTTATCCACGAAGGAACGAGGGTTGACATAACCGACTCCACTATGCAGGAATGGTTTAAGGTGAAACTTGCCGATGGTAAAGAGGGCTGGATAGCAGTAAAGGACGTAGAAAGAATATAAAGGATATGGATTTTACGCCAATCATAGACTTCGACAAGCATTTGTTGCTTGCACTCAATGGCAGCCACTCACTGTGGCTCGACAATATGGCGCATATACTTACTACGGCAACAACCTGGATTCCGCTGTATGTCGCACTTTTATATATGGTTATAAAGTGCAACGACAATATGCGGCAGGTGTTTATGATTATTTGTGCCGTAGGTTTGTGCGTATTCATTAGTGGTTCATTGAATGATATGTTCGTGAAACCTATGGTGGAGCGCTGGCGGCCTTCGCACGACCCTGAGATAGGTATGCTTGTTGATACGGTCAATGGCTATCGTAGTGGAAACTACGGCTTTTTCTCGTCACATGCAGCAAATACGTTCAGCATAGCAGTATTTTTTTCGTTGTTGGTGCGCAGTCGTTTATTGACTATTTCCCTTATCTCTTGGTCTCTCGTAAATTGCTGGACTCGTATGTATCTTGGGGTACACTTTCCCGGTGATATTATGTGCGGACTTTTGTGGGGTGGAATTGTAGCATCTGTGGTCTATTATGTGTTATTCCGCATTATTGGAGGCAAGACTCGTGGTGGTGTGCAATTCATCTCTCACCACTATACTTCTACGGGATATGGGTGGTTGGAAGTTGACGTGGTAATATCAGTTTTTATGTTTATTTTGATGTATGCCGTAGTTAAAAGCTGTTATATTTGTTAATAATCAAAAAAAAAAAAAAAAAATAACAAATTTGCTTTGGGTATATATATATTATTTGTACTTTTGTGGAAATTAAACCTTGATATTTGTTAACCTTTTCAAGCATAAAACGTTTGAATATTGAGAATAACTTATGGGGCAAAGTACAAAGACTACAGAATTTTTAAATAAGATAATAGTTGCTGCAGATTTTTTGATTCTTAACATCTTGTTTGCAATATATCTACGTTACGACTGGAGTGTTATGCATTACAGCAATGGCGTTGATACGAGACTATTATATTTCTTTGTCAACGTTGGAATGATGACGGGACAATATTTCTATTCAAATATTGTTCATAAGCGCATAATACATTCTGGTATTATTATACGCCAGGTTACGATGCTTACCATAACCTTTACGATTTCTTCATATCTTGTGCAAAAGGCTGTGCTTGCGTGGTATGGTATACCGTCTCCTATGGCGACGTTCATACCTTGTTTTGCAGTCATTTTGTATTTTGGACTTATAATAATAAGGATTATTGAGAGATATTCGATTAAAAAAATCCGTTCATTTAAACGAAATACAAGTACTGCACTTTTCGTGGGAAGCGACTTTGCTTTGATGCCTATTTACAGTCAACTTATGAGTGATATGTCCTTGGGATACAATGTCTTGGGATATTATTCGGATGAAAAGATAAGAAAAGAATATGCAGACGAGGGATTTGTGCATATAGGTAATTTGGATGATTTAGCTCGTCTCATTAATGAGAATGATCAGCGTCTTAAGGTAGACGAAATATATTGTTCGTTGCGCGATGACAATGAAGATATCATTCGTTCCATTATGCATTATTGCGATAATAACATTGTCCATTTCTATTTTATCCCGGCTTTTACAAACACATTCGGCTTTAATCTTAAAGCAGGAAATGTGGGTGACACTGTTGTATTTACAAACTATGACACTCCGTTGACTTCGGTCTCTGCTCGTATATTGAAACGCACCTTCGATATCTTTGTATCATCTATAATATGCCTGATTGTGTTGGTAATAACTCCAATAATTGCCATCATTATTAAACTGCAGAGTCCAGGACCGATATTCTTCCGTCAAAAGCGCACTGGTCTTGGAGGCAAGGACTTTATATGTTATAAATTTCGCTCTATGCACGTAAATAAGGAAGCAGATAAATTGCAGGCTACTGAACACGATCCTCGCAAGTTTGCTTTCGGTAACTTTATGCGTAAGAGCAATATTGACGAACTTCCACAGTTCTTCTGCGTCTTGAAAGGCGATATGAGTATTGTCGGTCCGCGTCCTCATATGTTGGCACATACCGAAATGTATTCAGCTTTGATAGATAAATATATGGTACGCCATTTCGTAAAACCAGGTATTACGGGTTGGGCGCAAGTTACGGGATTTCGTGGCGAAACAAAGGAACTTAGGCAAATGGAAGGACGTGTGCGTAAAGATATCTGGTATATCGAACATTGGACTTTCTGGCTCGATATCTCAATTATCTTCAAGACAGCGAAGCAGATTATCATTCACGACGAACACGCGTATTAATTTTTGTATGTTAAAATGAAACTTTTTCACAAAAGGATATTTATTGCGGTAGGAGTATTGCTTGTTGCCGGGGCACTGATGTCAGTTCATTTGTGTATGGCATCATTTTCGTCAAAGGAAGAAACACGTTACATTTATATAAGCGAGGGCGACAATTTTGATACTGTATGTTCACAGTTGGATTCAATATCTTCATCCCTATCAATGATTGAGTTCAAAATCTTGTCTTCGCTTTATGGATATTCATCAAATATTCGCACAGGTCGTTATGCTGTGAAGCAAGGGGAAAGCACTCTCACGGTATGGCGACATCTCAAGAATGGCTTGCAGTCGTCCGTAAGCCTTACAATCCCAGAGGTGCGTACGATGGAACGGCTTGCCGGTTTCTTGTCTAAGAAAATGATGCTCGACAGTGCGACCGTTGCCAACAGTTTGCGTGATTCTCTTTTCTGCGCACGCTACGGTTATGATACCTGCACAATAGCGGCAATGTTCATTCCCAATACATACGACATATACTGGAACACATCGCTTGATAAGTTTATGGAACGTATGCAGAAGGAGCACGACCGTTTTTGGGAGAATGACGGGCGCATAGCCAAGGTACAGGAGTTAGGACTTACTGAAACAGAGGTTGCCACCATTGCCAGTATCATAGACGAAGAAACTGCCAACAATGCCGAGAAGCCAATGATTGCAGGAATGTATTGTAACCGTCTACGCATAGGAATGCCTCTTCAGGCAGACCCCACTATAAAGTTTGCATTAAAGGATTTTGCCTTGCGCCGCATATACAAGAAACTCCTTACCGTGGACAGTCCATATAACACTTATGTAAACGAAGGCTTGCCGCCAGGACCTATAAAGATAGCATCAATAGCCGGCATTGATGCCGTTCTCAACCAAGTTAAGCACGACTATCTTTATATGTGTGCAAAAGAAGATTTCTCAGGTACTCACAATTTTGCCGTAACATATCAGGAACATCTTCGCAATGCTGCAAAATACAGCAAGGCATTGAATGAGAAAGGAATAAAATAATAACAATAAATATTTCATCAAAACACACTAAATAATATGTTGAATTTATCATCAAAGACAATATTTCTACGGCGAGTATCACCGAGTACAACAAGGAGTTACCGCTTGGGAAACAGGCAGAAAGAAAGGACCTCCCTTTCATTAATGATAGCATGAACCACGGCTGCGGATTCGATGCCCCAGGCAACCTTGCCCGCTACCTCAGTACCGTCACCATCCTCCATGCCTATGAGATGCCGGGTAAGAGATACGATATCGGTACTCTCGACACCTACGAGGAAGTAAAAAACAGTCTCATATAGTCAAATAACAGAAGAATGTTTAGAATAAATTTTAGAAAGTCTGTATTCCTTTTGGTTACAGCAATGCTGCTAATATTATCGTCAACAGCTGTTGCAGGACGACGGGTGCTATTTATTGGCGACAGCGTAACAGATGGAGGCTGGGGACGTTCGGGAGGACTGATGATGCCCACGGTGGAACGCAATTTAAAAGACCTTAATCACATTTACGGGCATAGTTACATGATGCTTTGCGCCGCACATTTCGAGAGCTTTTACCCCGAGGAGGGACTGGAATTTATTAATCGCGGCATCAGTGGTGACGATCTTACACGTCTGGAGATTCGCTGGCAGGAAGATGCCATAGACATAAAGCCCGATGTGCTTTCGTTGCTTATTGGCACCAACGACGTTTCATATCACTTGGAGAAACACACAGACGCGACATTCGACATAAAAACATGGGAACAACGCTACCGCCATCTACTCGACCAAGTGCGTGAGGCAAATTCCAATGTCCGCATTATACTCGGAACACCCTTTGCTGCCCAAGTTGGTAAGGTTGGTAAGGCAAGTGACTATGCCGAACGCCAACGATTATTGGGAGAAGTAACGGAGGTTATCTGCCGCATAGCTAACGATTATGATGCCATACTGCTGCGCTACGACATCTTGTTTGCTGTTCAAGCACAAGAACACCCCTCAGTGCCAGCCAGCCACTGGATATGGGACGGCATTCACCCAACAGCCGCCGGTCACCAACTGATGGCAAACCTTTGGATAACAAAGTTTTTAGGTTTGTAATCTTATGCACGACTACAAGAAAACTGGTAAATACGATCTACTGCTAAAGTAGGTAAAGACACTCATTTTAGGCAAAAACGACGATGTGGCAATAATGGCAAACATGACTGCCGCCATTCATGAAACAGTGATATACAAAATAAAAACTTCTTCCTGTCCGTACATATTACTCACTTTCTACCTGTCGCCTCTATTATGTAGAGGCGACCCTCCTCCATCGCTATTATTGCCACATGCAAAAATTTTACTGTATCATGCCACGCTGTAGCTTCTGCAATAGTTCCAGAAAAATCAGACTTGCCTGCAACACGAAACAATCTGTCTCCTTCCTGTGACACATACATACCCTGCGTATATGCCGGCATTACTCAATACATTAAATAAGTATATGAACATAGAATGTAATCAACCATCCTAATTTACTTTATTTTACAAAATTATTATTCAAATAATGTTTTTCATTAAAACATTTCCTGTTTTAATGGATTTTGCGTAACTTTGCCTCCCTAAAAGCCATAATAAGCAACAAAAACCAACTATGAGGAAAGAAATAAAAAAGTCGCCGTGGGCGTGGGTGCCGTCGCTGTATTTCGCAGAGGGCATACCATACGTTACGGTGATGACAATATCGCTGATAATGTACAAGCGGTTGGGTATGTCGAATGCCGACATAACACTATACACTTCGTGGCTCTATCTGCCGTGGGTGATAAAGCCGCTGTGGAGTCCGTTCATCGACATAATAAGGACAAAGCGATGGTGGATTGTGACGATGCAACTGCTGATAGGGGCGGCACTCGGAGGCGTGGCGTTCACGATACACGCCGACTGGTGGGTGCAGGGCACGCTGTGCTTCTTCTGGCTGATGGCTTTTTCGAGTGCCACGCACGATATTGCTGCCGACGGATTCTATATGATGGGACTGAACCTGTATCAGCAGACTTTTTTCGTGGGCATACGCACACTTTTCTACCGCATTGCAACAATAGTAGGACAAGGGCTTCTCGTAATGCTTGCCGGCAACCTGGAGGTGGTGACGCGCAGCATACGCTATTCGTGGAGCCTGATGTTCTACCTCATAGCAGGCATTTTCATAGCCCTGTGGCTCTATCACAACTGGGTGTTGCCACGCCCGAAGGAAGACGGCGAACATAAGGACACCAGCGCATCGCAGATACTATCGGAACTGCGATACACCATTGTGACATTCTTCCAGAAACCACAATGGATAGTGGGCATCTGCTTTATGCTGTTCTATAGAATGCCCGAAGGACTGCTGTCGAAAGTTTCATCGCTGTTTCTCATTGACGCGCCACATAACGGAGGACTTGGATTGTCGCCGGCGGAGTTTGGACTGGTGCAGGGCACGGTTGGAATGATAGGACTGACACTCGGCGGCATTCTCGGCGGAGTCGTTGCAAGTAGCGACGGACTGAAACGCTGGCTGTGGCCCATGGTGATGGCGATAACGCTGCCCGACCTTGTTTATGTGTATCTCAGTTACGCGCTCGATTCAGGTTTGTTTGTCATCAATGTCTGCGTGTTCATAGAGCAATTCGGTTACGGATTCGGTTTCTCGGCATATATGCTATACCTCATATATTACAGTCGCGGTGAGCACAAGACAAGCCACTATGCGCTGTGCACGGCGTTCATGGCTCTGTCGATGATGATACCGGGGCTGTTTGCAGGAGCATTGCAGGAGGCTGTTAGTTACCGACAATTCTTTATAATAGTAGTGGCAACATGCTCGCTCACATACATAGTGACATCGCGACTAAAAATAGAGCCTGAATTTGGAAAAAAAGAACAATAGGGATTTCCCTACATGCGTTTAGGGAACATATCTTGCAGAGGTGGGAAATAATATATACCTTTGCAGCATCAGAGAACAGGAAACTATATGTTGAACCACAAAAACATGACGACTATGAAAAAGTTATACTCAATCATCACGACGACAATAATATGCATATCAAGTATGTTCACACTCACCTCTTGCGAGGACGATGCACAAATGGTGGCTCACACTTTAGAAGGTTCGTGGACAGGATATATTGACACATACATATATGACCGTTGGGGAGTAAGCGGCAGCGAATACAGGGTTACTTTCACGTTCATTCGCAACAGCGGCAGCAAATACGACTACGACAGCTCTACATCGGGGCGCGGAATAGAAATGGGGTACAACGTAAACGACCGCTATGCCAACTACTACCGCAGCACATTCTCGTGGTATGTAGACGATGACTATTATTCATATCACAAACCAACGATAATCATTACTTATGATGATGATTGGTATCACCCCATTTACATCTACGACTATCGCATAAGCGGCAATCGTTTCTATGGCTATATGGACGACGGCACAAACCGCGAGATACAATTCGATTTGTATTATGACGACGGTTTCGACTATTACAGCGACAGGTGGTATAGCAGGACACGCAGCGGCGACGGTACAGATGAAAGCGTGAAAGTGATTGACAACGGAAAGTCAATACGCAGCGGTATCTTTGCAGAAATCGAACCCAAATAAAGCAGCCAAGCGCTCTGCCTCCTTTCGGGCTGGCTTGCCGCTACCCGTAACAGGCAGACGCTCCACGGCAAAATAGTTTTTAGGTTGCCAATAGCGAGGCAACGCATCTTCAACCACACGACGCAGGCTTTCAGGGTCTGCGTCGTTTTCTTTTTCGTATAGCATGACAACCACCTCGCCGAATTTCTCATCCTTGCGCTTGGTTATCACGAAGGGCACACCTAACCTGTCTTTCAGGCGTTTCTCAACCTCCTCTATCTGTATCTTCACGCCTCCGCAGCATATCACGTTGTCAAGCCTGCCAATGACCTTGAAACGCCTGCCCGACGAGTCCATTTCCACAATGTCATTGGTAACAATCTCGCAGTCGCATATCTCCGGGGCATTTATCACAAGACAACCGTCGGCATTCTGCGATATGCCTACGGTGTCGAATGGCGTGTACCATTCGCTTGCCTCTGGTCCGTTAAGCCGTCGCAGCGCAATGTGGCTCAATGTTTCCGTCATTCCGTATGTGCTCCACACGGCGTTGGGAAAATTACGCAGAGCCTTTTCCAATGCAGCATCCACCGCCCCACCGCCAATAAGCAGGTGTCGCACCTGCATCAGTCGCTTGCGTTCTGCCTCTACCTGCAACGTGTTGTAAACCTGCATAGGCACCATTGCCACGAGGTCGAAGCCGCCTTCAGGCACATCACGCATCGGGTTGCCGCAAGGCTCGGTGGCAGTTAATTGCAGTACTCGCTCAATGGCTCTCACCACAATCATCTTACCTGCAATATAGTCGAGCGGCAGACAAAGCAAGGCGGTGTCGCCCTTTTTCAGTCCGAGAAAATCGCAGGTGATGCGTGCCGAAGCGAGCATTCGCCTTTTCTCCACCCTGATAGGCTTTGGCTCGCCCGTGCTTCCGCTTGTCTTGATTTCCAACGTTGTGCTATCGTCGTGCCATTCAGCAAGAAAATCTTTCAGTGTCATTCCTTTTTTTAGTGCAGCCCTATTATTGCACAAAACCCCTGCCGACTATCTTTGTAGAATCGGCAGGGGTATATTATCTATTCTTTCTTGATTGAATGCATTATCCAATCAATTCAATGGAGCGCTTCAGGAACTTGTCGAGTGCAGCACCCTTCAGCATTCCGTTCTGCAACAATGCGAGGTCGATAAGTTGGCTCACGATGGAGTTGCCCTTTGCATAGTCGCTCAAGATTGTCTGCTTCTTGTCCTTTTCCTCCTGCAAACCTTTCTCGGTGTTGCTCACGTCGTCCTTGTGCTCCTGAGTGATATCCTCTGGCTTCACGTCTTTCTCCGATGCACGCAGTGCCGCAAGCCTTGCCTCCTTGCCCTTAATCTCGCTGATCACAGGCGCAAGCGCCTCTGCCGTGTTGGCATTGCAGTCGTCGAGCACGCGCTTCACGAGTGGGTGATCGCTGTTGAGCACCATCGAGTAGGAGTCGGGCATCTCGCCATAGAAACTCATTCCAGGCTGGAAGCGGCTCATCTCCTTCATGCGGCGCATATACTCGCTTTGTGTCACCACTACCGGCTGTGTGCTTTCGCCGAGAGCCTGCACCTCAACGTAGAAGTTTGCCTTCTCCATTTTAGGCAGCATACTCTGGAACACTGCTGACAATTTGTCAGTATCTTCCTGTGGCAGTTCCTCTTTTTTCTCGTCCTCCTTTTGTATCAGGCGGTCAACCACATCGCTGTCCACGCGTACAAAGCGGCTCTTTTCAAGTTTCTGCTCAAGCATTCCCGTCATCGGCACGTCAAGTTGTCCGTCGAACACAAGCACGCTATAGCCCTTCTGCCTTGCAGCCTCAATGTAACTGTATTGCTCCTCGCTGTCGGTGGTGTAGAGATAAACGAGGTTGCCGTCCTTGTCGGTCTGCTTCTCCTTTATCTCCGTCTGATATTCCTCGTATGTGTACAACTTGCCCTCGGTGTCCTTCAGCAATGCAAAATCCTTTGCCCTGTCGTAGAAACTTTCCTCCGAAAGCATTCCATAGTTGATGAACAATTTCAGACTCTCCCACTTATCCTCGTATGCCTTGCGGTCGTCTTTAAAAATTCCGTTCAGGCGGTCGCTCACCTTCTTCGTGATGTAAGTGCTTATCTTCTTCACGTCGCGGTCGCTCTGCAAGTAAGAACGGCTTACGTTCAGCGGAATATCCGGCGAGTCGATTACACCGTGGAGCAGCGTAAGGAACTCTGGCACGATGCCTTCCACCTGGTCGGTAACGAACACCTGATTGCAATAGAGCTGTATCTTGTTGCGCTGCAAGTCGATGTTCTGCTTTATGCGTGGGAAGTAGAGAATACCCGTGAGGTTGAAAGGATAGTCAACGTTGAGGTGAATCCAGAACATAGGCTCGTCCTGCATTGGATAGAGCGTGCGGTAGAAGCTCTTGTAGTCCTCGTCTTTCAGTCCGCTCGGTGTTTTTGTCCACAATGGTTCAACGCTGTTTATCACGTTGTCCTCCTCGGTATCCACCTGCTTGCCGTCTTTCCACTCGGTTTTCTTGCCGAATGCCACTGGCACCATCATAAACTTGCAGTACTTGTTGAGCAAGCCTTCAATCTTCTGCTTGTCGAGGAACTCCTTGCAGTCGTCGTCGATGTAAAGTATCACAGAACTACCGCGGTCATCCTTCTCCACATCGTCTATTTCGTAGGCAGGGCTGCCGTCGCAACTCCATTTCACAGCCTTTGCACCGTCCTTGTAGCTGCGTGTTATTATCTCCACCTTCTTTGCCACCATAAACGAAGAATAGAAGCCAAGTCCGAAGTGTCCTATAATGTTGTTTGCGTTGTCCTTGTATTTCTCAAGGAAGTCGCTCACGCCAGAGAATGCAATCTGATTGATGTACTTGTCAATCTCCTCTTCCGTCATACCGATACCGCGGTCGGTGATGGTTATCGTGCCTGCCTCCGTGTCGAGGGCCACATGCACCGTGAGGTCGCCCAACTCACCCTTGAAGTCGCCGCGCTCTGCCAGTGTTTTCATCTTCTGCGAAGCGTCAACGGCATTAGACACCATTTCACGTAAGAATATCTCGTGGTCTGAATACAAGAACTTTTTGATTACGGGGAAAATGTTCTCTGTCGTAACCCCGATATTACCTTTCTGCATAGTCTTTTTATTTTTTAATTGTTATTATACTTACTATTACTTGCGGCACCACATAATAATTATGATGCCGCAAGAAGCATTGCAAAAAGTGTGCCAGATACCTAACTTTATCTTTTCTTTCTTTTATATATTTCAAGTAATCGTAAAAAAAAAGAAAAGATATTTATAAATTTGCATAACAAAGTTGTTTTTTGTAATTTTGTGGTCATATTTTAATTTAATCAATAAATGAAAGTAATAGTATCACAAGTAATAGAACAGATATGCCCTGAATTTGTAGGGGCTTGCTTGGAAGCAACAGTTACAAACACTCCCTATTGCGATGAACTGTGGAAAGAGATTGAAATGACATGCAATAAGTTTCGCGATGAACTGACAACAGAATCTCTGAAAGAAATTTCCAGTATTGCAGCAACCAGACGCATATACAAAGTTTGTGGAAAAGATCCTTCAAGATATCGCCCTGCCTCGGAGGCACTCATACGTCGTGTACTGCAAAAAAAAGAACTCTACCATATTAACACTTTGGTGGACTTGGTAAATTTAGCATCTATAGTATACAGCTACAGTATTGGCGGTTTTGATGCCGACAAATTCGAGGGAAATACACTTACATTAGGTATAGGACGTAAAGGGGAACCATATGAAGGAATAGGTCGCGGAACAATAAACATTCAAGGACTACCTGTGTATCGTGACGCAAAAGGAGGCGTAGGAACACCAACTACTGATAACGAGCGTACCAAAATTACCGACGACACCCATAACTTGATGGTACTCATAAATGGCTATGACGGCAACGAGCAGCGCGTAAGAGAAAATGCAGAATACATACAAACCCTGTTAAGGAAATACTGTCAAAGCGATGGAGGTAAATATTATATATATAGATAGGAGGAACTATTTTCAACACACATAAAAGCGATGGAAATCGAGGCAATATGCTTCAACATACATTTTTTAGCTATATTTTTGGAATATCAAAAAAATTGTGCTATTTTTGCAGAAAATATTAAATTAATTACACTATGAAAAAGAAAAATCTTATTGCAAAGGCTTTTATTATGGCTACAGTAGTTTTAACAGCATCATGCTCTTCACAGCCGACCGCACCTAAGGAGGAATCAGCACAGGGTGTTATTGAGAACATAATGACACGCGCAAGTGTGCGCCAGTTTACTGACCGTCCTATAAGCAGCGACACGCTCGAAACAATTGTCCGTGCAGGTATGGCTGCACCTTCTGCAATGAACCTGCAGCCATGGGCGTTTGTAGTTGTTACGGAACGTGAGGTGCTTGACAGCCTGAGAAGTGTGCATCCATATTCCAACCTTGCAACGGCTACTGCTGCCATAATCGTGTGTGGCGATATGGAAAAGGCTGCAAAGGATGCAGCACGCGAGTATTGGGTGCAGGACTGCTCCGCTGCCACAGAGAACATCTTGCTTGCAGCACACTCCTTGGGCATAGGGGCGGTATGGTGCGGTGTATATCCCAATCCGGAACGTATTCCGGGCGTAACACAGGTTCTCGGCTTGCCGGAAAACATAATCCCACTGAATATCATAACAATGGGCTATCCTGCAGCAGAAGTACAACCGAAAGACAAATGGAATCCTGACAATGTACACTATCAGCGCTGGTAAGCAGGAGTTGTTCAGTTTAATATAGAGTCAATCAGCAAAGGCAATTATCTTTCTGGTTGACTCTATATTTTTTGTTTATCGTATAACAGCTTTTATGATATATTTCGGCTGTTACATTAAAAAGATGTAACCCCTTCCATTATTCGTATTGTTTAAAAAACGGCAAAGTTAAAACTTAACGATTTCTTAATGCAAATGCAATAATTATGAAATAAAGTTTTCAGACCTTTGCAGTGCAAAAAGAACACAACGTATTTTAAACATATCAAAAAACGAATTATGGATTTATTAAAAAGAAGTATGAATTTATTGAAACGGACAACAGTGATGCTCATGGTCATTCTGATGTCCAGTGTGGCTATGTATGCGGCGGAAGAGCCTGTGGCTGCTTCCTATGGTATTCTTAAAGGTCGGGTGCTTGATAACCAGCGTAATCCGCTGCCGGGAGCCTCGGTGAAAATAGAGGACAGCAGGCTCGGCACAGTAACAAACGCAGAAGGAGAGTTTATGTTCAGCAAGGTGTCGGCAGGCAACCACACGTTGAACATTACCTATTTAGGTTTCATTCCTGTCAATATGGCTATTACCGTAGTGCAGACAGGAACAAACGTAGAGGTGGTAATGATTGAGAATGTCGATGAACTTCACGAAGTAGTAGTAACTGGCGTGTTCTCCAATCAGCAGAAAGCCCTCAACGCACAAAAGGGCAATGTGAACATTACTAATATAGTATCGGCAGACCAGATTGGAAAGTTCCCCGATTCAAACATCGGAGACGCACTGAAGCGCATCAGCGGCATCAACGTGCAGTACGACCAAGGAGAGGCACGGTTTGGACAGGTCCGTGGTACTCCTGCTGAGTTCAGTTCCGTCACCATCAATGGCTCGCGCATTCCGTCGGCGGAAGGCGATATCAGAAACGTGCAACTCGACCTTATACCTGCTGACATGGTGCAGACCATAGAAGTAAACAAGACGCTGCTGCCCGACCAAGACGGCGATGCCATCGGAGGCTCAATAAACCTTATAACAAAAAGCGCACCCAACCGCTTCACGCTCAACGCAACTGCCGGCAGCGGCTACAACTGGATAAGTGAGAAAGCACAGCTTAACCTCGGACTGACCATTGGAAACCGCTTCCTCAACGACCGATTAGGATTCATGGCATCTGTCTCATATCAGAATGCCCCTGCCGGGTCGTACAATACGGAATTTGTCTGGGAGAAAACCGATGATGGCAAGACATATCTGAACGACTATCAGATACGCCAATATTTTGTGACACGCGAACGGCAGAACTACTCGCTTGCGCTCGACTACAAGTTCAACGACTATAATAAAATATGGATTAAGGGTATATTCAACAACCGCAATGACTGGGAAAACCGCTATAGGACTACGCTTAAGGGTATATCACCGGAAGGAGTAGCGACCGTCCGCATACAGACGAAGGCAGGAACGCCCAACCAACGAAATACCCGTCTTGAACGCCAGCAGACACTCGACCTTGCCTTGGGAGGCGATAACAAGGCTGGCATATTCGACATAGACTGGAAATTAGGATATGCGAGAGCTTCCGAAGCCCGACCAAATGAAAGATACATAGACTTCCAACTGTCAAAGCAGCAATTCGGATTCGACTTGAGCAATCCCCGTGAACCGTTGGCATATCCTTTGGAAGGCTCTATTATGACACTTGACCCTTCCTTCTCGCTCAAGGAACTCACAGAGCAGTTCGGAGACATTACAGAGCAGGACATAAAAGCCCAGATTGATTTCAAGACAGACCTCACCGAGCACTCAAAGTTGAAGTTTGGCTTCAAGCACGTTACCAAGACAAAGAAGAGAGAGACGGACTTCTACGAGTATTCCCCGATTGACAAGGAAGCGTTTATGGCTGATGCGTTGGGCAACACCGTGGATATGTCAACATCACGATTTATGCCTTCGTCAAAATATCAGGCAGGTACATTTGTCAGCAAAGAGTATGTAGGCAATCTTGACCTCAATGATGCCGCACGCTTCTCAAAGGAGCAGGTCGCCGAGGAACTCGCCTCAAACTATTCTGCCCGCGAAGCCGTTACATCTGCTTATGCCAGAATTGACACCCGTATCGCAAACAATCTTGATTTTACCGGCGGTCTGCGCATTGAAAACACTGCCCTGCGCTATACGGGAAGAATTTATGACGATGAGACCGAGACCGTCTCAAAGACCGAGCCGCAGCATTCAAACTACATTAACTTTCTGCCTTCACTGCTCGTAAAGTGGGAGCTGAAAAAAGACTTCATAGTGCGACTTGGGTATAATCAATCGCTTTCACGCCCTAAATACTCTGCCCTTGTGCCTGGTATGAGTATCAAGCGCGGAGACAACGAGATTGTTGTGGGAAACTCGAACCTGAAGGCTACGACATCGCACAACATAGACCTGAATGCGGAATACTACTGGAAGACTATCGGATTGGTAAGTGCAAGTGTCTTCTACAAGCGGATAGATGGATTCATCGTAGATGAGGTAGCGTACAACAAAGAATACGACGGAAACGTATGGACCAAGCTCACACAGCCCAAGAATGCCGGCAATGCCAACATCATGGGTGTCGAGGTTGCATATCAGCGTGACTTCAGTTTCATCGCCCCTTCATTGAAATGCATAGGCTTCTATGGTACATACACCTTCACGCACTCACGTGTGACCGACTTCAACTTCGAGGGACGAGAAGATGAAAAAGGGCTCAGACTGCCGGGCTCGCCTACCCATACAGCCAATGCCTCACTGTTCTTTGAGAAATGGGGATTGAGCGCACGACTGTCATACAACTATGTATCGGCATTCATCGACGAAATGGGTGCAAGCAGTTTCTATGACCGCTACTATGACGCAGTAAACTATTTAGACCTCAACTTCGGCTATACTTTCGGGCAGAAAACGAAGTTCACAATTTATGCTGACTGCACAAACCTACTCAATCAACCTCTCCGCTACTATCAAGGCTCAAAAAACTACACGATGCAAGCCGAATACTACGGAGTGAAGTTCAACGCAGGCATTAAACTCAGTTTCTGACAATCAAACTAAATAATTATATATGATACGAAAAATTGTATTTTTACTGACTGTCATTGCCACGCTGATGGCATCGGCTCAAGACAGGTTGGACTTCAAGCAACTTAAAGGTGAAATCGATCTAATGGTGGTTTCCGACATTGGAAGAAACGGATATTACGACCAGAAACCGATTGCCAGTCTGATGGGAAGCATCGCCGAGCAGGCAAGCCCCGATGCCGTCCTTGCACTTGGCGACACCCATCACTACATGGGTGTGCAAAGTGTAGACGACCCACTTTGGCTGACCAACTATGAACTTATATACTCCCACCCCGAACTACAGGTGAAATGGTATCCGCTGCTCGGTAACCACGAATACAGAGGTAGCACTCAGGCAGTGTTGGACTATTCGGGCAAGAGCCGTCGGTGGGAAATGCCTGCCCGTTACTACAGCAAAACTTTCAAGGGTGGCGACGCGACATTGAGAGTAATCTTTCTGGACACTCCTGCCCTGATAGACAAGTATCATAAGGCAGGCGACTATCCTGATGCGGAGCAGCAGGACATTGACGCACAGCTCCGATGGTTAGATAAGGAATTGGCTGAGGCAAAAGAGAACTGGACAATTGTAGTAGGACATCACCCTATATATGCCTATACGGATAAGGAAGATGCAGAGCGTGCTGATATGCAGAAACGTGTCGATGCCATTCTCCGTAGACACAAGGTAGATATGTATATATGCGGTCATATACATAACTTTCAGCATATTCGCATGCCGAAGTCGAACATTGATTATATTGTCAATACTTCAGGCTCTCTGTCTCGACCGGTTAAGGAAACTGACGGAACGCTGTTCTGTAGCGGCGAGTCGGGCATTTCATACCTTAGCGCATCAAAAGATTCAATAAGTCTTAATATGATTGACAAGCAAGGTAATATACTTCATACTGTTACAAGGTTTAAATAGGTAAAAACTCAGTTTCACTGCCTTGTATGGCAATTGCAACAATGCTGCACAACCGTCCAGCCGTCCGCTGGACGGTTGTTGCATATATGTGACTTTGCCTTCGAAGCAGGCTTCGATGACCGTCTAAGGGGCGTTGGACGGTGAATGCATTTACTATCGTCAATCAATGATGGGTGGTTTAAGGCGGCAGACACCTATGTTTATATGTGACGATATGCAATTTCCCTGCCATATTTTTGGAGTATCGGAGAAAATATGCTATTTTTGCAGAAAAATTTTTATAATGAATATATTCAAGGCACTTTTTGGTGGTAAGGTAGAGACTGCGGAGGAAAAGAAGGCATCGGATGCCGAGCGCAGTTTTGATATGTTTAAGTACGACGGCGTTAAGGCGCTGAAGATGGGGCAGACGGAGTTTGCTGTGCAATGTTTCGAGAAGGCTCTCGACTTGAAAGATGACCTCGAAGTGCACGACTATCTTTCGCAGGCATTCATAAACAGTGACAGGCTGCCGGCTGCAATGGAGCAGTTGCGTATTCTTGCCGATGCCGAGCCAGACAACGCCGCCATTCGCATTCGTATGGCACGTGTGGCATATATGACGGAAGATTATGACGCAATGCACGATGCTTGTGAAAAGGCAATAGCAATAGACGACAGCAATCCGTTGGCATACTACCTCAGTGCACAGGCGTATTGCGGAAAGAGGGATATGATAAACGGCATTGCTATGCTTACCAAGAGCATAATGCTCGACGAGAACTATGCCGATGCATACCTGCTGCGTGCCAAGGTGCTGCTTGGAATGGGAGATGCAAACAGTGCCGACAACGATGCTCAGTGGCTGCTCGACCATTGTGGGGAACACGAGGACGTGCTGATGCTCAAGGCGCATATTGAAGTGGTGCGCGGCAATGCCAAGCAAGCCATAGAATATTATACCAAGGTGATAGAGGTCAACCCCTTCTCCGCAGAAGCATACAAAGAGCGCGGAGGAGTGAAATACAGCGAGGGCGACACCGTGGGCGCGGAAGAGGACGTAAGGCAGGCAATGGAGATAGCCCCCGAGGATATGTCGGATGTTAACGGCTCTTATTCTGCGGAAGGCATAGAGCAGAAGGTGCGACAGGCATATAGTGCTGCCAATCCTTTCGGGATATAAGGGAAGCAAAACTTTAACAGCAACAACACAGTATGGAAACATTGCGTAATGTGGTCTTAGTTGCCGTGGGAGGCGGTTTTGGCTCTGTTGCCCGCTATCTTGTGTCACGGTTTGCTATGGGGGCATTTCCGTGGGGTACGTTTGCCGTCAACATCATCGGCTCGCTGCTGATAGGGCTTCTTACAGGATTGGTTGCCAAAGGAACGCTCTCAACCGAGATGCGTTTGCTGCTCATAACTGGTTTCTGCGGTGGTTTTACCACTTTCAGCACCTTTGCAAACGAATCGTTTGCTATGCACAAGGCAGGCGATGTGCTTATAGCAGCCTTGTATGTAAGTGCAAGCGTGTTTGTGGGTATTGTGGCTGTATATATAGGTTTGCATATAAGTAAATAACGCTTTGTTAATAAATGTTTTTTTTTGTAAAAGACTTGTAAGTTATACATATATATTGTATCTTTGCAGGCATAACAGTATGATACAAATAAAATATTAATATAACACAAGGATTTTATGAAATTTGAAAAACTATTATTCCTGCTGATGTTCCTGCCCTTAGGAACGTTTGCACAGGAAGTTGACGACGACGATGATGATTTGGAAGGCAAAGAACTCAATGCCGTTGTTGTGACTACGAGAGGAACGCGCACAATAAAGAATCTGCCTACGAGGGTGGAGATGCTTTCGGCAGAGGAGATTGACGAGAAGAGTTCTATGAAGCCTGGCGACATAAGAATGATGCTGAACGAAACAACAGGTATCATAACACAGCAGACATCGGCAACATCGGGAAATGCACTGATAAGAATACAAGGACTCGACGGACGATATACGCAGGTGCTGAAAGACGGTTTCCCAGTGTTTGCAGGTGCTGCCAGCGGACTTGGACTATTGCAGACTCCGCCGCTCGACCTGCGACAAGTGGAGGTGATAAAAGGTTCTTCGTCAACGCTTTATGGTGGCGGTGCTATAGCAGGACTTATAAACCTTATATCTAAAACTCCAAAGGAAGAACGGGAACTGACTTTCCAACTTAACGGCACATCTGCACGCGGACTTGACCTCAATGGCTTTTACTCGCAGCGCTATGGCAAGATTGGTACGACGATGTTTGCCTCGTACAACACAAGCAGGGGCTATGACCCGTCGGACACTGGATTTTCGGCACTGCCAAAATACGACCGCTTTACGTTCAATCCCAAATTGTTCCTCTATTTCTCACCCAAGACGAGCGCGAACATTGCCCTAAACACAATGTTTGAGAACAGGCTTGGCGGAGATATGGAATATATAAAAGGGCACGGCAGCGATGAACACCCATATTTTGAACGCAACAAGACACAACGCCATTCGCTGCAATTGAGTGCTATGCACTGGATAAACGACGACAGCAGGCTTAACCTGAAATCAAGCCTCACTTACTACAACCGCATAATAGAGTTGCCCGACTATGAGTTTGAGGGCACGCAATGGTCGTCGTTCAGCGAACTTTCATATTCGCATACTGCCGAGAACACCGAATGGGTAGGCGGCGTGAACCTTTGGACGGACAAGTTCAGTGAGGCGAAGCGCACAAACCCATATTTGAGAGATTATACGCAGACCACACTTGGCGCATTCGTGCAAAACAACACGGATATTTGCCGATGGTTTTCTGTGGAGGCAGGTATGCGTGCCGATTATGTTATAGACTACGGAGTGGCTCTCTTGCCCCGATTGTCATTGTTGTTCAAGCCTACTGATAAACTCACTTCACGCCTCGGCGGTGGATTGGGCTACAAGGCTCCAACAATATTTACGGAGGAGAGTGAGCGCATTGCTTACCAGTGGGTACTGCCAATAGACAAGGATTTTAACAAACTTGAACGCAGTTGGGGTGCTAACTGGGACATTAACTTCGTTACGGGATTGTTCGACGATAACGTGTCGCTTGGCATCAACCATATGTTTTTCTATACCCGACTGAACAACACCCTGCTTATGAAGCCTGCAGAAAACATTGCAGAGTATTATATGCAAAATATTGACGGCTATACCGACAGCAAGGGATGGGAGACAAATATAAAGTTGGGTTGGAACGATTTCCATTATTATCTTGGCTACACATATACTTATACGCGCACGAACGAGAACGGCATATCCTACGAGAATGTCCTCACGCCTCGCCACCGCCTTAACAACATACTTATGTATGAGATGGAGGACAAGTGGAAAGTGGGACTTGAGGCATACTATTATAGTCCTCAAAAACTCGGCGACGGCGCAATGGGCAAGTCTTACTGGCTCTGCGGTCTTATGGTGGAAAAGATATGGGAAAATATATCTATATACCTTAACTTGGAGAACTTCACCGACCGCCGACAGACACGTTTCGACACTATTTATACGGGCTCGCACACCAATCCTGAATGGCGCGATATATATGCACCGTTAGATGGTTTCGTTGCCAATGCAGGAATAAAAATAAGGCTGTGAAGATAATAATGATGCAATTATTAAAAAAACTGCAATTTATTTGGCTGTCTCATTGAAAAGTTGTAATTTTGCAGCGAATTTATGAAATAAAAGAACAATAAGACAAAACAGAGATAAACAATGAAGAATTTGAACGCATACTTTTTCTATTATTACTTTTACTTTGCAAATGGTTGCGAAGCAGGAAGTTGCGTTTAATATTCAACTTGTGACAACGAAAAAGACAATGCGTCCTGCTTATAGAAAAAGGCAGGGCGTTTTTTGTAAGAAGATAAAGTAAAGATGAAAAGAATTGCGATACAGGGACTTTTGGGGTCGTTTCACGACATAGCCGCCCACCAGTATTTTGAGGGTGAGCAGATACAGCTGATATGTTGCTCTACGTTTGAGGAAGTGTTTGAGCACATAAACAACGACCCTACAGTGATAGGAATGATGGCTATAGAGAACACCATTGCCGGCAGTCTGCTGCACAACTATCAGTTGTTGCGCGAGAGTGGCACGACGGTGGTAGGAGAACATAAGTTGCACATTTCGCACTGCATCTGCTGTCTGCCTGATGACGACTGGAATACGATAACGGAAGTGCATTCACACCCCGTGGCACTTATGCAGTGCAGGGAGTTTCTTTCAAAACGCCCTAACATGAAAGCTGTGGAAGATGAAGACACTGCCGGCTCTGCAAAGTATATTGCCGAGAATCAGTGTCATGGTTGGGCTGCCATTTGCCATGCCGATGCTGCAAAGATGTACGGACTGAAAGTGTTGGAAAACAATATTGAGGATAACAAGCACAATTTCACTCGCTTCCTTGTAACCTGCAATCCGCACAAGGCAGATTTCCTACGCTCGATAAACGAAACAAACAAGTCGAGTCTTGTGTTTTCACTGCCTCACGAAGAGGGCTCGCTGTCAATGGTGCTTAGTATATTGTCGTTCTACAAGATTAGTCTGACCAAGATTCAGTCGTTGCCAATAATCGGACACGAGTGGGAATATATGTTTTATGTAGACGTATGCTATACGGACATAACACGCTATAGGCAGAGCATCGACGCGATAACACCGCTGACAAAGGAACTTCAAATATTAGGAGACTACAAAGATGGAAAACAATCAATGTAACATACAACCAGCCGACAGGCTCGGCTTGGTGCAGGAATACTATTTCAGTCGCAAACTGAAAGAGGTGGCAAGGCTCAATGCCGAAGGCAAGAACATAATAAGTCTTGCTATTGGTAGTCCTGACATGCCGCCGTCGGAACACACCGTAAAGAAACTCTGCGAGGTGGCACACCGTGACGATGCCCACGGCTATCAGCCCACAATGGGAACACCCGAACTGCGCAATGCCATGGCAACGTTCTACAAGCGTTGGTATGGCGTGAAAGTAGCCCCTGCCACGGAGGTGTTGCCACTCATAGGCAGCAAGGAAGGTATATTGCACACAACGCTTGCATTCGTCAATCCCGGCGAGGAAGTGCTCGTGCCAAATCCTGGCTATCCTACATACACATCGCTCAGCAAATTGCTCGGTGCAAAGGTGGTGAACTATAACCTTGACGAAAACAACGGTTGGCAGCCCGATTGGAAACAATTGGAACAGATGGACTTGTCTCGCGTAAAACTGATGTGGACAAACTATCCCAATATGCCCACGGGTGGCAACGCACGAATGGAAACCTACGAGCGACTTGTGGAGTTTGCAAGGAAAAACAACATCGTGGTGGTGAACGACAATCCCTATTCGTTTATTCTCAACGAAAAGCCGCTGTCGCTGCTTCAAGTGCAGGGTGCAAAGGACTGTTGCATAGAGTTCAACTCTATGTCGAAAAGCCACAATATGCCAGGCTGGCGCGTGGGAATGTGCATAGCAAACCCGACATTCATTTCATGGATATTGAAGGTAAAGAGCAACATAGACAGCGGAACGTTCCGCGGACTGCAACTTGCGGCTGCCGAAGCACTGACGGAGAACACGCAGGAGTGGCACAGAGAGGCTAACGTGATTCGTTATAGTGAACGACGCAAATACGCGGAGCAAATAATGCAAACGCTCGGCTGCAAATATGACAAGGCGCAGGTGGGAATGTTCCTTTGGGGAAAGATTCCTGCTGAATACAATAATGTGGAGGAACTCACGGAGCGTGTGCTCCACGAGGCAAGGGTGTTCATAACCCCTGGCTTCATCTTCGGCAGCAACGGCGAGCGATATATCCGCATATCACTGTGCGCCAAGGAAGAAGCAATGCAGGAAGCATTGGAACGCATAAAGAAAATGATGAACTAAAGAACAACAAAGAACAAAATAAAAAGAAAAATATATGGAACTTGATTTACAACCATTGAATCTACCGAGTGACAACGAACGCCCCTTTGTGATAGCAGGTCCGTGCAGTGCGGAGAGCGAGGAGCAGGTAATGACAACGGCAAAGGAACTTGCGGCGAAAGGATGCCACAACTTCCGCGCAGGAATATGGAAGCCTCGTACCAAACCAGGTGGCTTTGAAGGACATGGCGAAATAGCAATGCCGTGGATGCAGGCAGTAAAGCAGGAAACGGGTATGCTTATCTCCACCGAGGTGGCAACGCCGGAACACGTTGAGATAGCACTGAAATATGGCATCGACATTCTTTGGATTGGAGCACGCACAACAGCAAATCCATTTGCTATGCAGGCAATTGCCGACTCGCTGAAAGGTGTAGACATTCCTGTGTTTGTAAAGAACCCAGTAAATCCCGACCTTGAATTGTGGATAGGTGCTTTGGAACGCCTGAACGGTGCTGGAATTAAACGTCTTGCAGCCATTCATCGCGGCTTTTCAAGCTATGACAAAAAGATTTATCGCAACCTGCCTATGTGGCAGATTCCCATAGAGTTGAAGCGTCGCTACCGCAATCTTCCGATAGTATGCGACCCGAGTCATATCGGCGGCTGTCGTGAACTTATTGCGCCACTCTGTCAGCAGGCAATGGACTTAGGCTTCGAAGGTCTTATTGTAGAGAGCCATTGCAATCCCGACAAGGCTTGGAGCGATGCAAAGCAGCAGGTTACTCCAGAGGTGCTCGACTATATTTTGTCGCTTCTCGTGATAAGAGACGGTGCTGTGACAACAGAAGGCATAGGACAGCTGCGCTCGCAGATTGACGAACTTGACAACCAACTGATGGAATTGCTCTCAAAACGTATGCGTGTATGTCGCGAGATAGGACAGTATAAGAAGGAACACAATATGACGGTGTTGCAGGCAAATCGCTATAACGAGATTCTCGACAAGCGCAGTGCGCAGGGAACACTTTGCGGTATGTCGTCGAAGTTTGCACGTCAGGTGTTCGAGTTGATACACGAGGAGAGCGTGCGCCAGCAGGTAGAGATTTATCAACAAGGAAAAGAGAGGGCAGGAGAGTGAAGATATTGATACTTGGAGCAGGCAAGATGGGTAGTTTCTTTCTTGACCTGCTCAGTTTTGACCACGAGACGGCGGTGTATGAAAAAGACCCGAAGCGAATGCGTTTCACTTACAACTGCCAGCGTTTCACATCGCTCGACGAGATAAAAGAGTTTCAGCCTGAGCTTGTTATAAATGCAGTGACGGTGAAATACACCATTCTGGCATTCGAAGAGGTTATGCCTTGTCTGCCTAACGACTGCATAATAAGTGATATATCGAGCGTGAAGACAGGACTGAAGGAGTTTTACGAGTCTACAGGTCGCCGCTATGTAAGTACGCACCCGATGTTTGGTCCTACCTTTGCCAACCTCAACCAGTTGAGCGAGGAGAACGCCATAATAATAGAGGAAGGCGACTATATGGGCAAGATTTTCTTCAAAGACCTCTATGGCAGGTTGGGGCTCAACATCTACGAATACACTTTTGAGGAGCACGACAAGACCGTGGCTTATTCATTGAGTATTCCTTTCGTAAGCACTTTCACTTTTGCAGCTGTGATGAAACACCAAGATGCTCCGGGCACGACCTTCAAGCGCCACATGGGCATCGCAAAAGGAGTGCTCAACGAAGACGACTATCTGTTGCAGGAAATACTTTTCAATCCCTACACAGGCGAACAGGTGCTGCAAATTCGCGAGGAACTTAAAGAACTCCTTGATATTATAGAGCACAAGGATGCGGATAGAATGAAAGGCTACCTTACGAAGATAAGAAACAACGTTAGGAGGGATATCGAGATAAATAGGTGAAAAATATAGATAAAATTTTGTTAAAAACATGCACAAATTTTTGCCACAGGAAGATGACCAAGCCACAATAGACGAAAATCGCAGGCAATTGATAGAGAAACTGATAGAAAAGGCCTCGGCAAACGGGGATAGGCTGACTGAAAATAGGATTGCCATACTGCGTTTGATAATAGCCAACCCTCAAATTACGAAAATGGGACTGGCGCAAGCTATTGGCAGCAATGTTGCAGTAATAACCAACAATCTTGAGGTAATGCGCAACAAATACATACGCAGGGTTGGAACAGGCAGGAATGGATTTTGGGGACTTATAATGTAATATGTATTATTAAATGCTATAATCCCATAAATGCAATAAAAGATACTAACTAAAATTCTATTTCCTTTTAAAAAACGCAAAAACATTTTGCGGTATCGTTTTTTTTGTGTACTTTTGTACCTTGAATATAAGGCGAAAATGCGTCAGAAGCTCTAAAAACGGCGTTAAATCGAATTTGGAGCAAAAAAGACGAGCTCAACGGAAGCCTTGTCGAAGAGGCAAAAAAAGAGAGCAAAAACATTAGGAAAAAACAAAAGAAACATACATAAAAATAAAAGCAAAAACAGACAATGGATCAAACATTAGACCAAGACAGGATTATCAAGATTAACATCGAAGAGGAAATGAAATCCTCTTATATCGACTACTCCATGTCGGTAATCGTGGCACGTGCGCTGCCCGATGTCCGCGATGGATTCAAGCCCGTACACCGCCGTATACTATATGGTATGCTCGGCATAAACAACGTTAGCAACCAGCCATATAAGAAATGTGCGCGCGTGGTAGGCGAGGTGCTCGGAAAGTATCACCCACACGGCGATTCATCTGTATACGGGGCACTTGCTCGTATGGCGCAGGACTGGAATATGCGCTACACGCTCGTTGACGGACAGGGTAACTTCGGTTCTATGGACGGCGACTCACCTGCTGCCATGCGTTACACCGAGTGCCGCCTGTCGAAGATGGGCGAACACATAATGGACGACCTCGAGAAGGACACCGTAGACATGATGAAAAACTTCGACGAGTCGCTCGAAGAGCCCACCGTGATGCCTACGAAGATTCCAAACCTGCTGGTAAACGGAGGTAACGGTATTGCCGTGGGTATGGCAACGAATATGCCTACGCACAACCTCGGAGAGGTGATAGACGGATGCTGCGCATACATCGACAATCCCGACATAGACACAGCTGGACTGATGCAGTACATCAAGGCTCCCGACTTCCCAACGGGTGCTATTATATATGGTATTCAGGGTGTGCAGGATGCATACGAGACTGGTCGCGGCAGGGTTGTGCTGCGTGCAAGGGCGGAAATTGAAGCCGGCGAGACACACGACAAAATCGTGATAACCGAGCTGCCCTACGGCGTGAACAAGGCTGACCTTGTGAAATACATCGCCGACCTTGCCAACGAGAAGAAGATAGAGGGAATAACCTACGTTAATGATGAGTCGGGCCGTCAGGGCATGCGCGTGGTTGTTGATGTAAGGCGCGATGCCAATGCCAACGTGGTACTCAACAAACTGTTTAAGATGACGGCGCTGCAAAGTTCGTTCTCTGTGAACAACATCGCACTTGTACACGGTCGTCCGAAACTCTTGTCACTGCGCGAGTGCATACACCATTTCGTGGAGCACCGCCACGATGTGACAATACGCCGCACAAAGTTCGACTTGAAGAAAGCAGAGGACCGCGCTCACATATTGCAGGCACTCATAGTGGCTTGCGACAACATCGACGAGGTGGTACACATAATCCGTGGCTCGAAGAGTCCGCGCGAGGCTGTGGAAAACCTTATGAAGCGCTTCGATTTTGACGAGGTGCAGGCACAGGCTATCGTAGATATGCGCTTAAGCCAGCTCACAGGCTTGCGTATGGAGCAGCTTCACAAGGAGTATGACGACCTGCAGCAGCTCATCGCATACCTCAACCAGATACTCACCGACCCCGAACTATGCAAGAAGGTGATGAAGGACGAGTTGCAGGAGGTGAAGGAGAAATATGGCGACGAGCGCCGCACCGAGATACGCTATTCGAGCGAGGAATTCAACGCCGAGGATTTCTATCCGGACGACCCAGTGGTGGTAACAATCAGTCACCTCGGTTACATAAAGCGCACGGCACTGACGGAGTTCCGCGAGCAGAGTCGCGGCGGAGTGGGCAACAAGGGTGCAAACCACCGCGACGGCGACTTCACCGAGTACATCTATCCAGCGACGATGCACAACATGATGCTGTTCTTCACCCAGAAAGGACGCTGCTATTGGATGCGATGCTACGAACTGCCTGAAGGCAACCGCGCATCGAAAGGCAGGGCAATACAAAACATGCTCAACATCGAGAGCGACGATGCAATAAACGCAGTACTCTGCATAAGGAAGTTCACCGACGAGGAGTTCCTGAAGAGCCACTATGTGGTGTTTGCCACTAAGAATGGTACGGTGAAGAAAACCTGCCTCGAAGCATACAGCCGTCCGAGGGCAAACGGTGTGAACGCAATCAATATAGTTGAGGGCGACCGCGTGGTGGGCGTTGAACTGACAAATGGCAAGAACGAGATTGTACTTGCCAACAAGAACGGCAGGGCGATACGTTTCGACGAGAACGATGTGCGCGAGATGGGACGTGTTTCCACCGGTGTAAGGGGTATGCGTCTTGACGAGGGCGACGACGAGATAGTGGGTATGGTATGTGTGAACGATGCCATGAACGAAACCATCATGGTTGTGTCGGAAAAGGGCTACGGCAAGCGCAGCATCGTCGACGACTACCGCAAGACAGGTCGCGGCGGCAAGGGTGTGCGCAATTTGGGCATAACCGACAAGACAGGCCGCGTGGTGGCAATAAAGATTGTTACCGACGAAAACGACCTCATGATTATCAACAAGAGCGGAATACTCATCAGAATGAAGGTTGCCGAGGTGCGCACGATGGGACGCGGGGCACAGGGTGTAAGGCTCATAAACCTCACTAAGAAGAACGACATCATAGCAAGCGTATGCAAGGTTATGTCGAGTCAGGAGGAAGAGGAAGAAACCGTAGACCCGGCAACAGAGACAGACCAGGACAATGCACCAAAAGCACCCGAAGGCGCAACGGAGTAGCCCGCAAACAATGAGGAACAATAAATATTAATCAACCAATAAAAGAAAACTAAAATGAAGAAAATGATGATTATGGCAATGATGTTTGTAGCAAGTGCTACAACTTTTGCCGCTGACAGTGATGCTTTGAAAGCTATCAAGAAAGCAAAAAATTATGCAGAAGCAGCTCAGTTGATTAAAAATGCCCAGCTTGCTAATGATCAGGAGAAAGCCGACGCATACAACAAACTTGTTGATCTTGCTATGGATAAAGTAAGCAAGGAAACAGGAACTATTGCCAAAAATGTGGCTGTTGCCCAGCTTGGCACTGGTACTGTAGAGGCTTACGACACACTTGGACTTGCAGACGCTATATGCGATGCTATAAATGCAGCCGTAGAGTGCAACAAATACGATCAACTTCCAAATGCAAAAGGCAAGGTGGCTCCTCGATTTGCAAAGAAGAATGCTGACCGCATCTGGGTAGTACGTTCTAATTTGATAAACATTGGTCAAGATGAAGCCAGCAAAGGTAATAATGATAACGTTCTGAAATATTGGGGAGCTTTCGTAGATTCGTCTGTTGATCCTTTGTTTGCAGAACAGAATCACGAGGCTGAGAAAGCATTTTTTGGACAGGTAGCTTATTTTGCAGGTCGCTATGCTTTTGAAGCAAAAGATATGGAACGTGCAAATAAATATCTTGATATTGCTATGAAAGATCCAGAACAGAAGGATGAGGCACTGAACTACAAAATATTTGCAGCAGGCAGTGATTTGAAAAGCAAGGCCGATTCGCTTCAATATGTGGAGCAATTGAAAACACTTTATGCTGAACATCCTGAAAATGATATAATACTTGACAAGTTGTTTACTACCTATGGTGGTATGAACGACAAGGCTGCTCAAACGGCATTGCTTGACAACCACTTGCAAAAATATCCTACCAATTCTATTGCACTTGCCAATAAAGGTATGATGGCAATAAACAACAATGATGCGGCTGAGGGCGCAAAATGGCTCAAAAAGGCAACTGAAGCAAACCCGGAAAATGCTGTTATTCAATTTTATTTAGGTGTATGCTTGAATGCTCAAGGTGCTGAAGCAGATGATGCGACACAGCGTAAGTCATTCTTCCAAGAAGCGGTAAAAGCTTTTGATAAGGCTAAAGAAATAGACCCAAATAAAGATCAGGTTAATTGGGGTTACAACCGATATCAAGCATATTATAACCTTTATGGTGAGGATGCCTCAGAAACAAAACAAGCTGAATTGGATAAATAAAAATTTAATATAAAGAAGAGAAATGAGGGTGTGCACACTCTCATTTTTTATTCCTATATGTTACAAAAATTCTATATTTTTGCTGTTCATATCTCAATAAAGACAAAGAAATAATCATTTATTTACATAAAATTTAGGTAAATATTCTTATATAATAAAAATATAGGGGTGATTTATTCACCCCTACATTTTATAATATTTGTTTCGTATTAATATTACATCACAAAGTTTGGCAACTCAATCCACCTTACATAGCAGAAGTCCATACGGTGTGGCAGTTGTTCGTTCTTTGGATACATACGGACTGCGCTCTTGTATGTGCCTGCGATGTTTGATGAAATCTTGCCCTCGAAGATGAAGTTGTTGCCATCGCGACCGGTAACTTCCAACGGCACGATGCTCTTGATGCGCTCCTCGCCTTCGCTGTTGGTGAAGACGGTCACAACCTCCAAGCCGATGGCATTGTCGAGACCCTTCTCGTTTACAACGAACTTAAAGTTGTATGCCTTGCCGCTCTCGGCACCAGATGCAGGAACATTCCACTCCTTGCTTACAATCTCGATGTCGTCCCAACGCTCTGCAACGGTCTCTTTCCACTGTGCAATCTCCTTGGCAAGTTTGTTGTCGTCGGCAGAGAGTTTCTTGAAGCGTGCAGCCTCCTTGATGTAGAACTTGTTGTAGTAGTCGTCGAGTTGGCGCTTCATCGTGTAGTGAGGCGCAATCTGTGCAATAGAGTTCTTGATAACCTTAATCCATCCCTCGCTGTAACCCTTCTTGTTCTTGCTGTAGTAGAGAGGTATAATCTCGTTCTCAAGCAGGTTGTAGATGGTTGCCGCGTCGAGTTGGTCTTGGAAGCCCTGGTTCTGATATGTGCGCTTCTCGGTGAGTGCCCAACCTGCACCCTCGCGGTAGCCTTCAAGCCACCAACCGTCTTTTACGGAGAGGTTTACGACACCGTTCATCTCTGCCTTCTCGCCAGATGTACCAGATGCCTCGAGAGGACGTGTAGGAGTGTTCATCCAAATGTCTACGCCCGATACGAGACGGCGTGCGAGTTGGAAGTCGTAGTCCTCGAGGAAGATAATCTTGCCGAGGAACTCCGGACGCTGGCTAATCTCGAAGATTTTCTTGATGAGTCCCTGACCGCCACCGTCTGCGGGGTGAGCCTTTCCTGCAAAGAGGAACTGTACTGGATGCTCTGGGTCGTTCACAATCTTTGAGAGACGCTCAAGGTCGGTGAAGAGCAGGTGAGCGCGCTTGTATGTAGCGAAGCGACGGCAGAAGCCAATCATCAGCGCGTTAGGATTAATCTTGTCGAGCAATGAAACCACGCGCGATGGGTCGCCCTGGTTCTTCAGCCAAGTCTCACGGAACTGTATCTTAATGTAGTCAACAAGTTTCTTCTTCAGAGCCATACGAGTAGACCAAATCTCCTCATCGGGCACGTTGTAGATAGCCTCCCAGATAGACTGGTTGCTCTGGTCGCTGAGGTGCTTCTTGTCGAAATACTTTGCATATACCGTGCGCCACTCTGTTGCACACCATGTTGGGAAGTGTACGCCGTTGGTAACGTAGCCAACGTGGTTTTCCTCTGGGTAGTAACCGTTCCAGATGTTTGCGAACATCTTCTGGCTAACCCAACCGTGGAGCATACTTACGCCGTTAACCTCCTGGCAAGTGTTGCAAGCGAATGTAGACATACAGAACTTCTCATCGTGGTCATCAGGATTGGTGCGACCCATACCGATGAACTCGTCCCAAGAGATGCCGAGTTTTGCAGGATATGCGCCCATATACTTGCCGAACAAGTCCTTGTCGAAATAGTCGTGACCAGCAGGCACAGGTGTGTGAACGGTGTAGAGACCGCTTGCGCGAACAAGTTCGAGTGCCTGGTTGAAGTTCATACCCTCGTCGATGTAGTCGCAGAGACGCTGCAGGTTGCAGAGTGCTGCGTGCCCCTCGTTGCAGTGATAGATGTCTTTCTTTATGCCGAGTTTCTTGAGTGTGAGCACACCACCGATACCGAGCAGGATTTCCTGCTTGATGCGGTTTTCCCAGTCACCACCGTAGAGGGCGTGGGTTATAGGCTTGTCAAACTCGGAGTTCATATCGTTGTCGGTGTCGAGCAGGTAGAGTTTTACACGACCTACGTTGGCAACCCAAACGAGTGCATATACATTATAGTTGTTATAAGGCACTTCCACAACCATCTGGTTGCCGTTCTCGTCGAGCACGCGCTCGATAGGGAGCGAGTTGAAGTTCTGTGCTTCGTAGTTTGCAATCTGCTGACCGTCCATGCTCAGCGACTGTGTGAAGTAGCCGAAGCGATAGAGGAAGCCGATGGCGCACATATCTACGTTAGAGTCGGAAGCCTCTTTGATGTAGTCGCCGGCAAGCATTCCAAGACCACCAGAGTAGATCTTGAGCACCTGCGTCATACCGAACTCCATACAGAAGTAAGCCACTGAAGGACGCTTCTTGTCGGGCTTCACCGACATATATTCCTTGAAATCTTTATAGACGCTCTTAATCGTCTCCATAAGGGCAGAGTCCTTAACGATGTCCTGCTTGCGCTCGTAACTGAGACGCTCGAGCAAAAGCACTGGGTTGTGCTTCACCTCGGTGTAGAGTTCCGGGTCGAGTGCGCGGAACATGTCGCGGGCCTGATAGTTCCAAATCCACCAAAGGTTGTGTGCAATCTCATCGAGACACTTCAATTCTTCGGGAAGACTTGACTTTACTGTCACCTCCTTCCATGCAGGAGCATTTACATAGTCTGCTTTGATTTTCATAATTTTTTCTTAATTGCAATTATTACGTTAATTTTCTTTTGTTTTCAATCTTACTTGGTTGCTGCCTTTCTTGCCTCTGCCTTTTGTAGCGCAATGTCGTAAGCCTCCTTGTAGTATGCGATGAATTCGCTCCACAATGCTTTCTTCGACAATGCTTCCGCATTCTTGCGAATGGCATCTACAGCCTTCTTTGGCATGTTGATGTATCTTGCCACGGCATTTGTTATGTTGTCAACAACCTCGTGATAGTTGTAGTCGGTGCGCTTCACAACCATTACACCGTCCTCAATCTCGCCTTCGTGGCCAACGATGCTGTTCACCCAAAGTCCGAAACCTGCAAGGGCGGTTGTTATGCAAGGCACCTTGAAGGCAATAGCCTCGAGCGGAGTATATCCCCACGGCTCGTAGTAGGATGGGTATATGCAAAGGTCGTTACCCAATACCACGTCGTAGTAGGGCATATCCATTATGCCGTCGTTGCCGTCGAGATAGCAGGGCATAAATATCACCTTCACGTTGTCGTTCTTGCTGTTTTGCATACCCAAGTGACCCATCATACCCAACACTTGGTCGCTGTGCATATTATGCAGCCAGTGGGTTATCATAGGTGTGTGCAGCGGCGTGTCGTATGTCTCTCCGCTTGCGAGTCGCTCTTGTAGGTCGCGGCGTGGCTCACCCACCCATCCTGGAACTTGTATGAATGCCACAACCTTCTTGTTTATGTCGGCATTGCGCAGACGGCTCATCGTTTCTATGAACACGTCGATACCCTTATTACGGAACTCATAGCGTCCGCTTGTGCTTACAATAAACGTGTTGTTATTGTCGAATTGTTCGCCGAGCAATGCACTTGCCACTGCCAACAGGCGTTGGCGTGCCGCGTTGCGCTTCTTTGTGAATGTGGATGGTTTTGGGACAAAACTGTTATCGAATCCATTTGGCAGAACAACATCCACAGGCTTGTCCATAAGTTCCTTGCACTCGTTGGCAGTAATATCACTCACGGTCGTGAAACAGTCAACATAAATTGCCGTCTGCTTCTCTATTGAGTGCTTGCTCTGCATATTCAGTTCCGATGCCATCTGGTCGCCGTTGTAGGCAAACATATAGTCATAGAGCGGCTTCATATTGCCGGCTATTGAGCGACCAATGCTTGTGGCGTGTGTGGTGAAGATTGTTGCAACTTCTGGCAGCATCTTGTTGATGTACAATGCGCCGAGACCTGTCATCCACTCGTTGGCGTGATACACAACCTTGTCCTTTTTGCTGAGATAGTGCTTGTAGAAACTCATTACCACCAGCGCAGCAGCATAGGAGAACATTGATGCCTCGTCATAGTCGCCATAGGCGTGAAGACTGTCAACGCCGTAGTGTTCCCACATCCAACTATATATGTCGTTCTTCAACTCAAAATACGGGGTAAAATCAACGAGTATCGCTATCGGCTCGCTCGGTATGGTCCATCTTCCAACCCTTACCTTTAGACCCGAAGCCACAGCCTTCTCGCGCCATTCGGCAAAGAGTCGCTTATCCTCCTTGAAATAGGGACTCTCCGTGTCTTTCCAAAAATCAGGACCAATGAAAATCAACTTGTCAGGCATAACGTCCTGCAAAGTCTTCGCTCTCGTAGACAAAACGGTGTAAATGCCACCGACTTTATTACAAACTTCCCAACTTGACTCAAATATGTAGTCGGGGAATAACATTCTTTTTACCATAAAAAACTTTTATTGCGGCGCAAAGGTAATATAATTTTTATATATAACAAATAAAAAACCTTATAAAATAAAAAAAATTAGTAAAATAATGATATGTATTTAGTATCTTTGCACAAGATTAATGGAAATTATATGAAAAATAAACTATTATTGCTGTTATGTTTGGTGTGCTCCATAGGTGTTTGGGGGCAGAAAACGGAAAAACCTTTCAAGGCATATATATATAATAATGTGTATGACATATATATGCAACTTAACCTTTACGACAACAACATAAAAGTGCCGGGGCACGACCTTTATGGTGAATTGCCTGGCTTTCTTGGGAAAAAAAACAACAGTTACTCCTGGCTCATTACGAGTGCCAAGATGAAGAGCGACAGCCACGCAGAACTTGTGCTGATAAACGACACGGGCAGCGACGACCTAACAGCCACCCTTACCATTAAGAACGACACTACTTATGTGCTCAAACAGGGTAAGGGCAGCACGTTGAAAGTTCCCAACAAGGGCAAGTGGCAGAAACTTCCTTCGGAGATTGTGTTTATAAAGAAGTAAAAAACTTATTTATATCAAATCTCTTGTGTTTATTAGTCGCATACAAGGTTAACAATTCCTAAATTTTTCGGTAATGGGGCAAATATATTGGAAAAGCTGCGAAAACGTTTGCGGAATTCAGGAAAAATGATTACCTTTGCATTGTTATCCTGATAAACAATCTTTTTACCTTGAAAAAAGGAACTAATACCTATTAAAACAGAAAAGCGGTTGCCTGTGAAGGTAACCGCTTTTTCTTATGCTTGTTTATTCGTGATTACTGGTGCTGCTCACGGAGCAGGTCGTTTACAGTCTTAACAGGATTGAACGTGCCGAGAGGTACTTCAACGAATATTGTGTTCCAGTCGCTCATTGCACCGTTCCAGAGTCCTGGCAACTCTAATGCCTGCAACTCCTTGCCGCTCTTGCTCTTCTGGCTGATGAAGCCTGTTGTCTGATCTACAAACTCTGGCAGGTTGAATGCCTGTCCCTTGTAGTCCTTAACGGCGCAAACAAGGTCTACGGGGTTAAAGTGAGTGCCCTGCGTGAACATCTTCATATACTCCTCGTTGCTCTTGTCAATCTGGCTGCTTTCGAGAATCTGCAGACTCACCGTGCCGTCTTGGTTGTATGTAAGGAACGGACCACCGCCAGGCTCACCCACGTTCTTCACCACGCCGCATACACGCATCGGGCGGTTGAGTTTCTTGCGCAGGTAAATCACGAGTTCGGCATCTTCAAGTTCCTTTATGTCAGCCTTGCGGCAGCAAAGGTCTTGCTGAACAAAGCGTATAATCTCCTCAATCTGCTCGTGGCTGTATGAGCCGCTGTCGAGCAGGCGGAGATACTCGAATGCCTTTTGTTGCAACTTCACTAGAATGCCGGCAATCACCTGCTTGTATTCCACTGTCTCTGGCTTCAGACGGTCTGGCACAACGTTGTCGATGTTCTTTATAAAGATAACGTCGGCATCAATCTCATTTAGGTTTTCGATGAGTGCGCCGTGACCTCCTGGACGGAACAGCAAACTGCCGTCGTTGTTGCGGAACGGAGTACCGTCGGGATTTGCTGCAACCGTGTCGGTTGACGGCTTTTGCTCAGAGAACGAAATGTCGTATGTAACGCCGAACTTGTCAGCAAAGTATTGCACCTTCTCTGCCACTTTGTTCTTGAAAAAGTCGAGATGCTCGTGGCTCACGGTGAAGTGAACAATCGACTTGCCCTCGCTGGCTGCATAGAGTGCGCCCTCTACGAGATGCTCCTCCATTGGTGTACGTGCGCCTTCGTCGTACTTGTGGAACAGCAGCATACCTTTTGGCAGTTGTCCGTAGTTTAGTCCCTCGGCTTTCAGCATATTTGCAGCCACTGCCTTATAGTTGCCGTCGGCAATGAGTTCTGCCACCGTCTTGCCTTCGTTTTTCTTGCAGGTCTCGTTGAGTGCATCATAGAAGGCAAACTTCTCGATGTTTGCAAAATACTTTTTCTCAAAGTCGGTTGTTGGCACGTCGTAGTCGGCATCTACAAATGCGAACATATCCTTGAACATACGGCTTGCCGCTCCCGATGCAGGTACGAACTTAACGATGCGCTTGCCCTGTGCCTTGTAGTCGTTCCAAGTGTCCACGAGTTGCTTGCGCTCTGCCTCATCGGGACTTACAATGCCAGCCCCTATGCTTGCTGCCGCTTTCAACTTGAGGAATGGAAATCCCGTCTTGAACTGCCCCAACTGATAGTTGAGTTTTTCTTCACTGATACCCTTTTCGGCTATCTGTTTTAGGTCTTGTTGTGTTAGCATAATGTTAATCAAATTGGTTATTTGTATGACAAAAGTACAAAAAATAATTAAACAAGACAAGTAAATCAACAAAAAAGTGTAACTTTGCATCATTATTTAACAAAAACGGACAATTATGGAAGAAAGAATTGACTTTGTTGCACCGGTTACGCCTTCGGAAGAAGATTATCTCACTGCCGAACTTGCCGAAAATGAAATTGGTTTGAAAGGCGATGCCGTAATAGCAATTCTTTTGCGCAAGAGTGTGGAACAAGGGGCATTGACGCTCGATGAGGTAGGCGAGAAGTACGGAAAGCCCGTGATGCAGATTCTCCACGGACTGCAACGCATAAAGGAACTCTACGTGAAGGCTCCCGTGGTGGAGTCGGAGAACTTCCGTAACCTGCTGCTGTCCTTTGCCGAGGATATGCGCGTGATTCTTATCATAATTGCCGAAAGGGTGAACCTGATGCGCTCCATTCGCGACAGCGAGGACGATGAGGCAAAGCGCAGGATATCAGAGGAGGCGGCATATCTCTATGCACCGCTCGCCCACAAATTGGGTCTATACAAGTTGAAGAGCGAACTTGAGGATTTGTCGCTGAAATATCTTGAGCACGATGCCTACTATATGATAAAGGACAAGCTGAACGCAACGAAAAAGGAGCGCGACAGATATATAGATGCATTCATAAAGCCTATTGACGAGAAACTGCACGCCGCCGGACTTTCCTATCACATAAAGGGGCGCACCAAGAGCATACACTCCATCTGGCAGAAGATGAAGAAGCAGAAATGCGGCTTCGAAGGAATATACGATCTCTTTGCGATACGCATAATCCTCGACTCGCCGTTGGAGAAGGAGAAGATGCAGTGCTGGCAGGTGTACAGCATTATCACCGATATGTACCAGCCCAACCCCAAGCGACTGCGCGACTGGTTGAGCGTGCCGAAGTCAAACGGCTACGAGAGTCTGCACATCACTGTGCTTGGTCCTGAAAACAAGTGGGTGGAAGTGCAGATACGCACCGAGCGCATGGACGAGGTGGCAGAGAAAGGCGTTGCAGCGCACTGGCGCTACAAGGGCGTAAAGGGTGAGACTGGACTTGATGAATGGCTTGGCAACATACGCAACATTCTTGAAAACAGCGACGACCTGCAGGTGATGGACCAGTTCAAGATGGACCTTTACGAAGACGAGGTGTTCGTGTTCACTCCAAAGGGCGACTTGTTCAAGTTTCCGAAGGGTGCAACGGTGCTTGATTTCGCATACCACATACACAGCAATATAGGTAATGCGTGTACGGGCGCGCGCATAAATAATAAGGTGGTGACATTCCGTGAGCAGCTGCACAGCGGCGACACCATCGACATAATTACATCGAGCACGCAGAAACCCAAGCAGGAGTGGCTCAACATTGTACAGACATCGCGTGCCAAGTCGAAGATAAGGCTTGCCCTGCGCACCACTCAACAAGGCGAGGCAATATTTGCCAAAGAGATTCTTGAACGAAAGTTTAAGAACAGGAAGGTGGAGATAGAGGAGTCTGTGATGGCGCGCCTCATAAAGAAGATGGGCTTCAAGGAGACTCGTGAGTTCTACCACAAGGTGGTGGAGCAGCAGATAGACATCAACGAGATTGTTGAGGCTTATCAGGAAATAAAGCGACACGACGAGAATGTCCACCAAGACAACGTGCCCGCAAAGAGTGCCGACGGCTACAACTATGTGAGTGCCGATGAGATGATTGCTAAAAGCAACGATGACGTTCTCGTGATAGACCGCAATCTCAAAGGCGTTGATTTCCAGTTGTCGCGTTGCTGCAATCCTATCTATGGCGACGAGGTGTTTGGCTTTGTAACCGTGAGTGGCGGTATAAAGATTCATCGTACCGACTGTCCTAATGCTCCTGAATTGAGGAAGCGTTTCGGCTATCGTGTGGTGAAGGCTCGTTGGAGTGGCAAGGGACAGTCACAATATAACATCACCTTGCGTGTGGTTGGCAATGACGACATCGGTATTGTAAACAACCTCACATCTATTATCAGTAAGGAAGAGAAACTCTCTCTGCGCAGCATCAGCATAGACAGCCATGACGGACTTTTCCGTGGCAACCTTGTCGTTGCCGTTGATGATACATCACGGTTGCAATCGCTCATAAAGCGCCTGCGCACGGTGAAGGGAGTAAAGAACGTGATGCGTGTCTAACTCTGCTTCATCTTTTCTTCTTCCCAAATAGGTCGGAGTGTGTGCCGGTGTTGAGCATCAGTAATTCCAATTCGTTGCCTTTCTGCTTCCATATCAGCAACCAATCGGGCTGAATGTGGCATTCCCATTGCCCTTGGCGGTCGCCTGTCAGCTTATGGGGGCGGTAGAGTTCGGGCAGACACCCGTCACGTTCAAGCAATTGGATAACGGTGCGGAATCTATCCATTGGATAACCGTGCTTGATACAGCGCTTCAAATCCTTTTCAAACTGGTGGGTAGTGGAAATCTTGTATGCCATCAAATTCCCATTTTCTTGAAAAAGTCCTCACTGCTGGCATAATGGTTGATGCGTCCGTTGCGTTCGTCCTCGAGCGAACGTTCATAGGCAGACATCTTGCGGCGGTTGCTTTTCATCGTCCATCCCATTTTCCTTGCTATCGTTCTAAGAAAAGCCCTGTCGCTTTTGGGAACTTCCAGCGTAAGTGTGTCAAACGGAACTGTTGGTGTATTTGTCATCATTTTCTCTATTTTTCCGCAAAGTTACATCATTTACTTGTAACTACCAAAATTTATACATAATTAATTTCTTGAATGTGGTAATCTTTTAGACTATTCACAATGCCATTGCAGCCTTTTCTTCCAATGCCTCTTTGATGTAACTGTTGATAGTCATACCAGCCTGCTTTGCAAGCATCGCAATCTGCCTGTGCACGGCAGGTTTCAGTCTTACGTTCAGTACGCCTGTATAGCTCTTATCCGGCTCTATGCCCTCATCTTCGCAATATGCAAGATAGTCATCAACAGCCTCGTGGAAAGCCTCTGTAAGTTCCTTTACACTCTCTCCCTCAAAGTTCACCAAGCCATTGATGCCCTCAATCTTACCAAAGAAAACGTTATCTTTCTCGCTATAGGCAACAGAGCCTAAATAGCCTTTGTAAGTCATTGTATTCATAGTCGTTGCCTCTATTTTATCAATCCTGCTTCTTTCAATTCGTTATATACCTGTTGCATTGCATATCCTTTTACGATATTGCCCGGATGCGGTTTATGCAACATAATAGGGCGTTTATCCGCCTGTTTGAATATGACACGAGAACCAGAAGTGCGTCCTTTGTTGCTTTTTTCATAGCCGTAGCCTGATAAAAGCTGCTGCATCTCATCGAATGTAAAATCCGACGGCATCTTTAGAAATCGCTCTCTTAATTTCTCTTTTGTGCTCATTTGTTTCTTCTATTCGGATGCAAATGTAACTAAATTTTAGTTACGTTCCAAATATTTCTTGCTTTTTTTCAATTTATATTTTAAATTTCTTACATCTGTAAATAATTCCCGCTTGCCCTTTCACTTGCCAACGCTTGCCGTCTCGATGGGCATCGAGACGGCAAGCGATGCCCAACGAAGCTGGCTTCGATGGCAATCGAAACGGCATTCATCGCATTATCCTTATTCTTTTTGCTTTTGTTCAATTTAAATGATAATACGGTAACTTCTTGCAATTTTTTTAATTGAAGTGACGATTTTGAGCGTGATAAAAGCCTCTTTAGTACTGCTCTTTAATGCGTTAATACCAATAAAAATCAATATATATTCTACAAAAATCCTACAAAGTCTTTCCGATTTAAAATTTTTTGATTACTTTTGCAGAGTACTTTTAGGAGTACAAGACATATTGCTCAATAGCCTCACTATCACCACCACGAGAAAATGAGCAAAACTTCTGATATTGGGACTGCCCCACAAGGGTGCAGCTTTCCCATATTTGGAAGTGGTTTGTGGTGAACCGTGAGGCGTATGGCGAATGTCTGCGCCTTTTTGTATTTAATGATAAATGTTTAATATAATAATTTAAAGCAATGAAAAAATATTTGGTTTTTGGTGGTGGAGTTATAACAGGATTTGTTTTAGCTTTCATCTTTGCTATTGTTGTTTCACAATGCTCTTCAAGTAATGGGGTTACTCTATTTGATGCGCCAGGTGAGATTGTGAACGAAAAATCTTTTGAAGTTTTCCAAGTATTAGATGAAAATGCTGCGTTGACTCATGGAGAAAAAGGGTATGGGGCGGTGTATTTGCTGACTAATAGTACAGGAAAGTATTATTATGATGACGAAGTTATTATAGTTCCCGATGGAAAAGTTGTAAGACAGATAGGGATATACCAATACGAAACAAAGAATAATTTTGGCAAGACAGTTCCAATAGTGGAAATTATGGATAAGTAATTGTATTTGGAGAAAGTAACTAATATTTTATATGGCGTTGACACCAATTGCATACATAGCAATCGGCATTATAATTATTGCAATATGCACAATAATTATAATAAGAAATCAACTGAAAAAGAAATCTAAAAGACTTGATGATGAGATTTCTTTGCTATATTATGGTGAAGCAAAAAACAGTTATGACAAGACCAAGGAAAGCCATTTAAATGAAAAATCGTATGCAGACATTGAGGATTTAATAGACCATAACTTTGTCGACCACATCATTACAGCCACTGAAAAAGAAGCATTTACAGCACGTTTTCAAGATTGCTTCAATGAAGCATATTCATTTCTTGAAAAACTGAATTTCTTCCATATTGAACCAACTGACAATATCACAAAACTTGTAAATGATTTTGGTGCTATTCCTAAATTTGTAAGAAAGCACAATGAGAATGTAATACAAAAGCGATTAGAAGAAAACAAGGATTTCTTTGACCATTGTCTCAATTATCCATTAGACCAACAACAAAGACGGTCTATAATATCAGAAGAAAACAATTGTCTGGTGGTAAGTAGTGCAGGCAGTGGCAAAACCTCTTCCATTGTTGGCAAAGTAAAATATCTTGTTGAAAAGAAAGGTATTGCTCCCCAACGCATTCTGTTAATAAGCTATACCAACAAAGCTGCCGCTGAACTGACAGCAAGAATGGGTATGCAGGGATTGAGAGGCTACACCTTTCATAAACTGGCTATAGATATAATTGGAAAGGCAACAGGACAAAAACCGTCAATTTGTGACAACACGGATGTGCTATTTATAAACATATACCACAAACTGCTTGATGACAAGAATTTTCAAAAGTCTATTGTATCATATCTCATAGACTTTCAGACACAAGAAAGCGAATGGGAGAGAAATAAATATGAACGACAGCAAAACCTGACGGAGCAAAAAGAAAAACTACTGAAAGCATTGCTGCCCGACATGGACGGAAACGCAATATATGTGAAAAGCGAACAGGAGCAGAAAATATGTTTCGTACTGTCGTCGCTCGGTGTAAAATTCCGATATGAAGCACCATACGAACATCAGGTTTCAGATGAAATGCATTCACAGTATAAACCAGATTTTTCCATTTATTTTGAAAAGGACGGAAAGCTGCATCGCATATATTTAGAGCATTTCGGAATTGACGAGCATGGTCTCGTTCCTTTATGGTTTGCCAAAGACAAGAATATCACATACGAAGAAGCAAACAAGCAATACGGCGACGGAATAACATGGAAAAAAGCACTACATTCAAAGTTTGGAACTAAACTCATCACAACGTCAAGTGCTGATTTTCACTATCTAAACATCAGGGAAAAACTGAAAGTGCAATTATCCAATGCAGGTGTGCCTGTCGAGGAGAAAACAGAAGATGAACTATACGAAATGGTGTTGCCACAAAACAGCAAGCAGGAAAAGGCTTTCATCAGGCTTGTTGCAACATTCATAACATTATTGAAATGCAGTTGCAGGGATATACAAGAAGTGTTGGATAAAGTTGCTGCTGCGCATGATGAGCGTAGCGCATTTATAATCAAAAACATTTTTCTGCCTGTGTATAATATGTATGTTTCTGAATTAAAACACAAAGGACAAATAGATTTTACAGATGCAATATTGCAAGCCACGCAAATATGCCGCACCCAACACCCTGTGGAATATGACTATATCATTGTTGACGAATTTCAAGACATTTCAGTTGACCGATACAATTTTCTGAAAGCATTGCGTGAAAACAATCCTCCTGCCAAGATGTATTGCGTCGGTGACGATTGGCAATCAATATACAGGTTTTCTGGCAGCGACATGGTTTTGTTCAGCCGTTTTGCAGACTATTTCGGACCAACGGAAATAAATAAAATCGAAACGACATACAGGTTTGGAGAGCCATTAGTAAGTATGTCATCAAAGTTTATACAATCAAACAAGGCACAAGTCGGCAAGAATATTCAACCATATAGCAAAGAAACGAAAACAGAACTCCGTTTTTATGCATACGAGCGAAATCAGTATTGTGATACAATAAGTAAATTGGTTGCATCTATACCTGCGGATAAATCCATATTCCTTTTAGGGCGCTATTCATTTGACGACTACTATTTGTCATTTATGTATAAAAGTGTAAAAGAAGGCAATAAGTTCTATTACGTTATCAATAACAGGAAGATAGAATTTCTAACCGTACATAAATCTAAAGGCTTGGAAGCCGATTATGTGATAATATTGCAATGCAATAAAGACATTTATGGATTCCCGTCACAAATAAGTGATGACCCTGTACTTGACCATGTTCTTACAAAAAGCGACAAATTTCCTTATGGAGAAGAGCGCAGAATATTTTACGTTGCCATAACCAGGGCGAAGATTATGACTATCGTTTTATATGACAAGCGTTTCCCTTCTGTGTTTGTCGATGAATTTCTGAATCCGACAAAAGTAACGGAACAAAGTTATGTGAAACACCCCAATGCCAACAAGAAATGGACAAAAAACGCCGATAATTTTTTAATGACACTATATAACGAAGGCAGAAGCATTAAATATATAGCCAACAAAATGGGAAGAAGCCAGACATCAATAGTAATGAGATTGGGGAAATTAGGAGTTGGTTAAATGTTTCTAAATCATGTTTTTTGATGCTAAACATTAATCCCATTCGCCCCATAACACTCATTGTCTTGGGGGCGACTGAAACCTCACCCCTCTGTCTATATCCCCCTTTATAGGGGGATAGACATAGAGGGGATAGAGGCTTCAGAAGGGGGTAGGCGTGTGTCGGTTTAGCATTCAATTTGTTCATCAGTTTGTTTTCCATAATCGTTTTGTTTTGTCTTGTTTGTACTTTCTTTCCGTATGCGATGCAAAGGTACAAAAAATCCAAAACAAATGCCTCCTATATAGGAACTATAATAGGTACTATATAGGAGGTGCAAGTGTTGATAATCAGATGGTTATAAAATCGCCTCATAACCGCAGCTATATCTTTGAGGCGCAAATGTTATGTGCATTATGTGTCTAACGATGATAGCAGAGGAAATATTTCTTTATCTTCTTCGAAAGTGTCTGTATGTTGAGAATTTCAGATGCTTCTGCTATGTCCTTTATTGTGCCGTCCTTGCATAGTATGGCGATGCTGTCGTCAGCCACGTCGTAGGTGTCTTTTTGTATGGCGTTAACGCTCATCATATAGTGAGTGTCTTTCTCGGCAATGTCCATCTTGTGTGCTATTTCCTGTTGCAGTGTGTCTATGCGTTCCTGCGGCACAGGCTCGTCGTAAATCTCTACCTTGAATAGGTTGCGCCGCAGTATGTTCGTGGCAAGGGTTGAGAGAATCTTGTCGTCGCTTTCCGCCCACACCTTTATAGCACTCATTATGTCGTTGTCATCGAGTGTTTCATACATTCGCAATGCCTCATCGTGAGTGGCAAACCATTGTGCATCAACGTCGTTATGCAGGAAATATCCCAATGCCGGCGGTGCGAAAATGTCTTTTCCTTGTTTTGCAAGATGCTTGGCACGGGTAAGTATATTTACGAGCATTTTCTCGCAGCCCACCACCGTCTTGTGCAGATACACCTGCCAGTACATCGTGCGGCGGCTTATCAGATAGTTTTCTATTGGGTTTATACCCTTGTAGTCCACCACAAGGCGGTCGTCCACCATATTGAGCATCTTTATTATTCGTGCACTGCCAATGTTGCCTTCGCTCACTCCCGTGAAGAAAGCATCGCGGCGCAGATAGTCGAGCCTGTCCATATCGAGTTGGCTGCTTATCAGTTGGTGCAGGAAGTGCTTGGGGCACTCGTCCTTGAATATGCTTATGGCAAGTCCAAGTTGGTTGTCGAGGTCGCGGTTTATCTGCTCCATCATCATCAGCGATATTTCCTCGTGCGATATTCCCTTTATCAGCGTATGCTCCAGCACATGACTGAAAGGACCGTGCCCGATGTCGTGCATCAGTATTGCTGCCTCCACCGCCTCAGCCTCCATGTCAAATATGAAATGCCCCTTTTGTTGCAGCGACATTATGGCTTCGCTCATCAAGTGGAATGCCCCGAGACTGTGCATGAAGCGAGAATGACGCGCACCCGGATAAACCACATACGCCATGCCAAGTTGGTTTATTCGGGTGAGCCTTTGCATAAGGGGGTGTTTCACTATATCGAGCAACACTCCCCTCGGAATATTTATAAACCCGTGTACGGGGTCGTTTATTATCTTCACGCTGTCTGTTATTTTGCCAGTGGCAGTATCTTGTCCATCTGCTCCTGCAACTCTTTTGCCTTTTGTCCTGCCACCTCGGCAAAATCCTCGCCTTGCGAAGCATAGATAATGCCACGGCTGCTGTTAACGAGCAGTCCGCAGTCGTCGGTCATTCCATACTTGCACACCTCTTCAAGGCTTCCGCCCTGTGCGCCTACGCCAGGTACGAGCAGGAAATGGCGCGGTGCCACGCGACGGATATCCTCGAACATCTTGCCCTGTGTTGCCCCTACGACATACATCATATTCTCCTCGTTGCCCCACTCCTGACTTTTCCTTATCACTTTCTCAAAGAGCCTTTCGCCGTCGGGCGATGTCGTAAGCTGGAAGTCCTCGCTGCCTTTGTTGCTTGTAAGTGCGAGCAGTATCACCCATTTGCCCTCGTATTTCAGGAACGGACTCACGCTGTCCTCGCCCATATACGGGGCAACCGTCAGCGAGTCGATGCCATACTCCTCGAAGAACGTGCGTGCATACATTGCACTTGTGTTGCCTATGTCGCCTCGCTTTGCATCGGCTATTACAAAGTGGTCGGGATAGTTTTCGTTGAGATATTTCACGGTTTTCTCAAACGACACCATTCCCTTCACGCCGAAAGCCTCGTAGAAAGCAAGGTTGGGCTTGTATGCCACGCAGTACGGTGCTGTCGCATCTATTATCGCCTTGTTGAAGTCGAATATCGGGTCGTCGTTGCCGAGCAGGTGCTGCGGAATCTTCTTTGTGTCCGTGTCGAGTCCCACGCAGAGGAACGACCTCTTTGAGAAAATCTCTCTTACTAATTCTTGTCTTGTCATTATTTCGTAGTTTCTGTTTTTGGCACTTCCTTCACCTTCTCCGTCTGTCTTTGTTTGAGCGACAGCAGTCGGTCTATGAATTCGCTTGCATTCACAGTGCGCTCGTCGTTCTCATTGTCCTTCTTTTTCAGTGTGTACTTCAGTGCCATATTGTTACTTTGTGTTTTTAAAGTTCGCTTTCCTTCATTCTCTCGGCGTTCTCTGCCACGGTCAGCGCATCAATCATCTCCTGTATGTCGCCAGCCATGAAACCGCTGAGGTCGTGGGTGGTAAAACCAATGCGGTGGTCGGTAACGCGCCCTTGCGGATAGTTGTATGTGCGTATCTTTGCCGAGCGGTCGCCGGTAGAGACGAGTGTCTTACGGCGACTTGCTATGTCGTCAATATATTTCTGATGTTCCTTGTCGTATATGAACGTGCGCAGGCGCGACAAGGCACGCTCCTTGTTCTTCGGTTGGTCGCGTGTTTCGGTACACTCTATCAGTATCTCTTCCGTCTCGCCCGTGATAGGATTTTTCCACGGATAGCGCAGACGTACTCCCGACTCCACCTTGTTCACGTTCTGACCGCCGGCACCCGAACTGCGGAAAGTGTCCCACTTTATATCGCCCTCGTTTATCGTCACCTCAAACTTATCTGCTTCGGGCAATACAGCCACCGTGGCTGCACTTGTGTGCATACGCCCCTGTGTCTCCGTTGCCGGCACGCGTTGCACGCGGTGTACGCCGCTCTCATATTTCAGTGTGCCATAAACGTTGTCACCGCTCACGGCAAAGTCTATCTCCTTGAAGCCACCCACTGCACCCTCGCTTACGCTCGTGATGCTCAATGTCCATCCCTTTGAGTCGCAGAATTTCTTGTACATCTGGAATATATCGCCGGCAAAGAGTGCCGCCTCGTCGCCGCCCGTTCCTGCACGTATCTCCATTTGCACGTTCTTCGCATCTTCTGGGTCTTTGGGTACGAGCAGCATTTTTATCTCCTCCTCAATCTTCGGCTGCTGCTCCTCGTTCATTGTCAGTTCCTCGCGTGCCATTTCCCTCATCTCTTGGTCGCTCTCGTTAGCAAGGATATCCTTTGCCTCGTCTATTCCGTTGAGGCAAGCCACATATCTCTTGCGAGCGTCCATAATGTCGGAAAGGTCCTTGTATTCGCGTGTCAGTTTCACGTATCGCTCTTGGTCTGCTATCACGTCAGGGTCTGTTATCAGTGTTGCCACCTCCTCAAACCTGCTCACCAATCCTTCGAGCTTTTCAAGTATGCTGTTATTCTCCATTATCTTGAATATTGTTTCTTTAATCTGCCTAAAAATCCAATGCTCTTAATTTAGTGTGCAAATATACTGAATTTCTTTCACACAACCAAACAAATTAATGTTTTTTTGATGTATGAAGTTTCAACCTCAAAATGCAACCTTATTTAGATCCTTGGTTATTTACGCCAAAAGTTGCATTTATTAATTGAACTTACGGTATGATTAATATCACTAACTTTACTGTTGTCTATAAATAAAAAATATTGTTAATTTTGAGTATAACTTTTTGTTTTCTCTTTGTTTTTCCCTATCTTTGCAAGATAAAATGATAATCATAAAGAAATAATATGGTACGCAATAAATTCAAGGGTCTTGGCATTGCTCTCATTACGCCTTTTACCGCTGATGGCGATGTTGACTACAAGGCGCTGATAAAACTGATAGAATATCAGTTAGGTAATGGGGCAGACTTCCTCTGCATACTTGCAACGACAGGCGAAACTCCTTGCCTTACCTCAGAAGAGAAACAGAAAATTAAGGATTTGGTACGTAACGTTGTAAATGGACGAGTACCTATACTAATAGGTTGTGGAGGTAATAATACAACTGCCATTGTTGAAGAACTGAAAACTGGAGATTTCAAAGGATTTGATGGTATTCTTAGTGTCTGTCCCTATTACAATAAACCTTCCCAAGAAGGATTATACCAGCATTTTCGTGCTATAGCACAAGCCACAAAGTTACCTATTATTCTTTATAACGTACCTGGTCGTACAGGCATTAACCTACGGGCTGAAACTACAGTGCGTTTGGCTAAAGATTGTCCTAATATTGTTGGAATTAAGGAGGCAAGTGGCAATTTTGAACAAATTGACGAGATTATAAAAAACAAACCAACTCATTTCGATGTGATAAGTGGAGATGATGCGCTTACGTTTCCTATGATAGCTTGTGGTGCAGTGGGGGTAATAAGTGTCATCGGAAATGCCTTGCCTCGTGAATTTTCGAAAATGATACGATTGGAGTTCAAAGGTGAATATGAGAGTGCACGCAAGATACATCACAAGTTTACAGAGTTATATTCATTATTGTTTATAGATGGTAATCCGGCTGGTGTGAAATGTCTTCTTCACGAAATGGGAATGATAGAGAATGTGCTTCGTTTGCCTCTTGTGCCTACTTGTGTGCAAACAGTGAAAAGAATTTCAGATGTTATGAGAGAACTTCGCATATAGCTGTGCAACTATAAAATTACCAGGATATCGTAAGTTCAATTAATAAATGCAACTTTTGGCGTAAATAACAAAGGAGCTAAATAAGGTTGCATTTTGAAGTTGAATCTTCAAATAAAAAATATACATCTGATATTTTGCAAATATAAAAATTTGTGAATATCAAAATAATCAATTATCTTTGCATCATGAAGTGGAGAAGTTATATTTTTGCACTTGCGGCGTTTGTATGCTGTATAGCAGCACAGGCACAGGAGTTTGAAAAGCATTTCAGCGACTCGACATTGAGGCTCGACTATGTTTTTGCAGGCGACAGGGAAAGGCAGGCGATATACGTTGACCAACTATGCAAGAGCGCACGGTGGTATGGCAGGAGGCAGCGACTCAACGAACTGCCATTGGCAGGAAACGGAGACATAACGGTGAGCGAGGCGGAGAGCGGCGAAGTAATATATAGACATTCGTTCTCAACGCTGTTCCAAGAGTGGCTCGCCACGGAAGAATCACAGCACACGCCACGCTCGTTTGAAAACATTTTTCTCGTGCCGTTCCCCAAGCACAAGGTGAACATAATGGTGAGAATAAAGGACTATCACGACAAGGTGATGGCAGAAATGACGCACTGCGTAGACCCCGACGACATACTGATAAGGACGATAGGACAGGAGGAAAGGCAGACACCCTACGAGGTGGTGATGCAGCCAAAGGACGAAAGCAGGTGCATAAGGATAGCATACGTGGCGGAGGGCTACAAAGAGAGCGAAATGGACTTGTTTATGCAGGATGTGGCAACGGCAAACGAGTCGATGTTCGGGCACGAGCCATTCAAGACGATGAAAGACCGCTTCAGTGTGATTGCCGTAAAATCGGCATCGGAAGACAGCGGCACGAGCGTGCCACGCAAAGGCGAATGGAAGACAACGGCGCTTGCATCGCATTTTGATACTTTTTACAGCGACCGCTACCTTACCACGCTACACCTCAAACAACTGCACGACGTGTTGGCAGGAGTGCCCTACGAACACATAATAATACTCGTAAACACCGACACATACGGCGGAGGAGGAATATACAACTCGTATAACCTTAGTTACACTCGCGGAGAGCATTTCCGCCCCGTGGTAGTACACGAGTTCGGGCACAGTTTCGGAGGACTTGCCGACGAATATGCATACGGCGATTCAGACCCGATGTATTTTGCCGACACCGAACCGTGGGAGCCTAACATCACAACAAAGCACGATTTTTCGCAAAAGTGGCAGAACCTGATTGACGAGGGCAAGGCAGGTTTGTACGAAGGCGGCGGCTATCTGCTGCACGGAGTGTGGCGAGGAACGGAGGACTGCCGAATGCGCACCAACCAAGAACCGGAGTTCTGTCCCGTATGCCGTCAGGCACTGACAAGGCTCATAAACTTTTATACCGAGTAAACACACAACACACCGAAAACGACCGATATGATACACAAGATAGACTGTTTTCTGGCACAGGGTGGCAGCGACGACGATGCGTTGAAAGCCACGCTTCACGCCAACAACACCGTACACCACATACATGCCTGCAAGGCGGACAACAGCCTTATGGCAACCGCCGACGTGAAGGCTATGGCGGAGCAAGCCGATACCGACTATGTGCTGCTCTACACAAAAACAACGCCGCTGACAATGGGGCAGGGAATGCTCGAAAGAATGCTGCGAGTGGCAAAAGACGCTGGGGCGGCAATGGTGTATTCAGACTACTACACAATGGAACAGGGAGAGCGCAAGAAGCACCCCGTGATAGACCATCAACTCGGGGCAATACGCAACGACTTCGACTATGGCAGCGCAACGCTCATAGACACGCGTCTGCTGAAGGAATATGCCCAAGAGACAACGGCAGACTATCGCTTTGCTGCACTCTACGACCTGCGGCTGTTCTTGAGCAGGAAAGGCAGCATTTTCCACATCAACGAATACCTTTACACCGAAGAGGAAACCGACCTGCGCAAGAGCGGCGAGAAGCAATTCGACTACGTTAATCCTGCCAACCGCGAGGTGCAGATAGAGATGGAGAAGGCAGCCACGCACCACCTTTCGGAGATTGGCGCAAGGATAAACACAAGCGAATACGAAACCCCGAACTTCAGCGAACAAGACTTTGAGACGGAGGCTTCGGTGGTGATACCCGTGAGAAACCGCGAAAAGACGATACTCGATGCAGTGAACAGCGCGTTGAAACAGACCACAAAGTTCAGGTACAACGTTATTGTGGTGGACAATCACTCCACCGACGACACCACAAGGCTGCTGCGCTCAATAGACGACGAACGACTCGTACACATAATACCAGAGCGCACCGACCTCGGAATTGGCGGATGCTGGAACGTGGCAGTGAACGACGAGCATTGCGGACGGTTTGCGGTACAACTCGACAGCGACGACCTATACAGCAGCGAAAACACCCTACAGGCAATAGTAAACGCCTTCTACGAACAGAAGGCGGCAATGGTGATAGGCTCTTACAGAATGTGCGACTTCGACCTGAATACACTGCCCCCCGGAATAATAGACCACAGGGAGTGGACAGATGAGAACGGTGCAAACAACGCCCTGCGAATAAACGGGCTTGGCGCGCCGCGTGCCTTCTTCACTCCGATGCTTCGACAGATACAATTCCCCAACACAAGTTACGGTGAGGACTATGCACTCGGACTGATTTTCTCGCGCCGCTACCGCATAGGCAGGATTTACGACGAACTTTATCTTTGCCGTCGATGGGGAGGCAACAGCGATGCTGCACTCTCCGTGGAGCAGGTAAACGCCAACAACCTTTATAAAGACCGTCTGCGCACGCTCGAAATCCTTGCACGCCAGCAGATGATGAAAGGCGAGGGAAAGTCGATGAGCGACAATTCGCTCACGCGCTTCTTCAACCGCCAACTGCAAATGTGGGAAGATGCCCGCGTGCGCTACCGCGAACTGCAAGCCATTGAAACAAAGGAACTTGAAGCCGAGACGCTCACCATGATTGCACAACATAACCCTGCACGCATGGTGTCGACGGGCGCAAGCATAAAAAAGAGCGACATAACGAGCCGTCCCTGCTTCCTGTGCGAGAAAAACCGACCTGCCGAGCAAGCACAGAAAGTACTCGACAGCCGCTTTGAACTGCTCGTTAACCCCTACCCTATTCTGCCAGTACACTACACCATACCCTCGCTTGCGCACACTCCGCAGCAGATACTCGGCAACTATGACGAGATGCACAAGATACTCGACGAATATCCCGACCTAATGGTGTTCTACAATGGACCGAAATGTGGTGCGTCAGCCCCCGACCATGCTCATTTTCAGGCAGGTACGAGTGGCATTGTGCCGTTGCAAAAGTCTTGGCAGCGACTATGCCGCAACCTCACTGCCGTGGTGGAGCGCGAAAACGGCGAGGGCATCTGGACAATTGCCGACTATCCCTGCACGGCGTTCCTCATAAAAAGCATTTCGGCAGAGGGCGACATTGCTCTCTTTGAAAGCCTCTACAAGGCTCTGCCCCTGCAACCCGACGACACTGAGCCGATGATGAACATCGTGGCGTGGCGCAGCGGAGAGGAACAACTAACGGTGGTATTGCCGAGGAAGAAGCACCGCCCCGACTGCTACTATGCCGAGGGAGTGGAGCAGATGATAATAAGTCCGGGGGCACTCGACATGGCAGGACTATTCATTGTTCCGAGACGCGAGGACTACAACAAGATTACAGCCGAAAAAGCCTGCGACATTCTACGCGAAGTGGCGTTAGACGAAAAAGATATGGCAAACGTTGTGGAAAAACTCAAAGCCTCGTTTGCTGAAAAAGAAGCCGACAATGACATTGCGGCAGCGCACGAAGAGCCGCAGGTGACGGTGGGCATAGTGAGCGCACAGAAGATAGCCTTCACCCTAAACTCTCACTACACGGCAAAAGGAGCAGACATCACGGGAGAGCAAGAAGTGGAGTTCTCCGAGGGCGGCATACTGTGGCAGGGCAACCTCTACAGCACTCTCACTTTCCGTCCGCAAGACGACGACGCATCGTTCTGCCTTCACGACGTAACCATAGGCGTAAACTTCCACTGGGAGCGCAAGGAGCGGCAGACATTCTTGGGCACGCTGCGCCTCGTGGTAGAGGCAGACAAGATTGTGGCAATCAACGAGTTGCCCGTGGAGCAATATCTCGAAAGCGTGATTTCGAGCGAAATGGCAGCAACATCATCACTCGAACTGCTGAAGGCTCACGCGGTGATTTCGCGCAGTTGGCTGCTCGCACAAATGGAAAAGCGCAAGCGGCTACAAGAAGGAGAGACAAACGGATTTTTCTCGTTCATAAAGAAAGACGATGAGATAATACGTTGGTACGACCGCGAAGACCATACGCTCTTCGATGTCTGCGCCGACGACCACTGCCAACGCTATCAGGGCATAACCAAGGCTGGCAACCCAGCAGTGAAGAAAGCGATAGCCGCCACGAGGGGGCAGATACTAATGGGCGACGGCGAGATATGCGACGCGCGTTTCAGCAAGTGCTGCGGCGGAGTGAGCGAGGAATTCCAGTATTGCTGGGAGGACACACCAAAGAGTTATCTTGCAGCCGTGCGCGATGCTGCGCCTACGGGCAAAGGCATCAAGCCCTCCACGATGCCCGACCTCACCGTGGAGCAGGAAGCTGAGAGGTGGATAATGTCGAAGCCGGAAAGTTTCTGCAACACACGCGATGCCGCCACACTGCGACAGGTGCTCAACGACTACGACCGTGAGACTGCAAACTTCTACCGCTGGCAGGTGGAATACTCGCAGGATGAAATCTCGGCGCTGCTTACCGAAAAGACTGGCACTGACTTCGGTGCTATTACCGACCTCGTGCCGCTGGAGCGCGGAAAGAGCGGACGTATATGCCGCCTCAAAATCGTAGGAACGCAAAAGACTCTCATCATCGGCAAGGAATTAGAGATTCGCCGCGTGCTGAGCAACACCCACCTCTACAGCAGTGCCTTCGTAGTAAAAAAAGAAAACACCGATGCCGACGGCATTCCGCAGCGTTTCACCCTCTTTGGTGCAGGATGGGGGCACGGCGTGGGGCTTTGTCAGATAGGTGCAGCCGTCATGGGCGAAAAAGGCTACGGATACGACGATATTCTGCTGCACTACTACACGAATGCGGAGATTAAGAGAGTTTATTAATTCATAATCACCATTCGGCACATAGTCTCGATGGACATCGCTTGCCGTTTCGATGCCCATCGAAGCTTGCTTTGTTGGCAGATGAAGCCGCAAGCAATGTAGCATTGTAGCAATGTAGCAAAATTCATTCTGAAGTGCAAAGCGGTATCGTTTTTCGCTTTTAACAGCGCCTGAAATTTGGTGGTCTCATTTTTTATTCGTAACTTTGCACTTAAATTTGTAATATATAAACAATGGAACCGAATAAAGAAGAAAGCATCAAGGAAGTGCGCAACGTGGCAAAATGCTTTGCAAAAGGCACGGCAATGTATCTGAGGAGTTTTATGTCGATAATTCGCAAGTCTTGGCATGTGGCACTCCTCCACGCTGTCGCGTTTTCTGCATTGCTTATAATTTTTGCAAACTATTATCTGCCGCTCAACAACTATCACAACGTGGGAATGCCCACCGATGAAAAGTCGCTATTTACATCGGCATTAGCCATACTTGCACTGATTGTCATAGGCGGCATTCTTGAGTTTTGCGTATATCTTTGTCTTTTGCGAATATTCGTACCACAAGACAAGCCATTGCACACTTTTGCACGCGGCATAAAACTGTGTTTTCATCATTTGGGAACAACATTTGGAGCACTCTTTATATCGCTAATGGTTGTGGCAGTGGCACTGTGCGTGTTTATGCTGCCCGCAGTGGTGCTGCTGCTTGCAAACATTAATGCGCAGATAGGCATACTCAATGGCGACCCTGTTGGCACAACATCTTCGATGGTATGGCTCACAAACATAGTATACCCAATATCGGGATTGCTCAAATTATTCATAACCTCGCTCCCACTCTTTGTGCTCTACTATGCCTGCGGCAGTATGGCGGCAAAGGACGAGGCTAAGAACAAGTTTAAGAAAGATACACCAATTTAAGGAATAACAAAAATAAAAAAAATATCATTATGCTTACACTCAAACTGATAACGGAAGAGACAGAACGCGTAATACGCGGTTTGGAGAAGAAGCACTTCAAGGGTGCAAAAGAGGCTGTAGAAGGCGTGATTGCTGTTGACAAGCGTCGTCGTGACGCACAGCAGAAACTCGACAAGACAAAGATGGAGGCAAACCAGATGTCTAAACAAATCGGCTCGCTCATGAAAGAGGGCAAGAAAGCCGAGGCGGAAGAGATAAAGGCAAAGGTTGCCGAACTGAAACAATTAGATAAGCAGTTGCAGGATGAAATGGAGGCTGCCGAGGCGGAAATGACCAAATTGCTGTGCCAAATACCTAATATTCCGAGCGATGAAGTGCCAGAGGGTGCAGGTGCAGAGGATAACGTGGTGGTAAAGCAAGGCGGAGTCATTCCTGAACTGCCAGAGGATGCACAATGCCACTGGGATATCTGCAAGAAATTCAATCTTATAGATTTTGACCTCGGCGTAAAGATTACCGGTGCTGGTTTCCCACTCTATATCGGTAAGATGGCTCGTTTGCAGCGCGCACTCGAAGCGTTCTTCCTGGATGAGGCACGCAAGAGCGGCTATCTTGAAGTGCAGCCACCTTACGTTGTCAACGAGGCATCAGGCTACGGCACAGGACAGTTGCCCGACAAGGAAGGACAGATGTATCACTGCACTGCCGACAATCTTTATCTTATCCCAACAGCGGAAGTACCCGTTACAAACATTTTCCGCGATGTGATACTCGACGAGAAAGACCTTCCGATAAAGCGCACGGCATATAGCGGATGCTTCCGTCGCGAGGCTGGCAGCTATGGCAAGGATGTGCGCGGACTCAACCGCCTGCATCAGTTTGACAAGGTTGAGATTGTACGCATAGACACTCCCGAACATTCTTACGAGAGTTTAAAGGAAATGCTCGAACACGTTGAGGGACTGCTGATTAAGCTCGAGCTTCCATATCGCATACTGCGTCTCTGCGGCGGCGACATGAGTTTCACTTCTGCTATATGCTACGACTTCGAGGTCTACTCTGCCGCACAGAAGCGTTGGCTTGAGGTAAGCTCAACTTCCAACTTCGAGAGCTATCAGGCAAACCGTCTGAAATGCCGCTACCGTCGTGCTGACAATAAGAAGATAGAACTTTGCCACACACTCAACGGCTCTGCATTGGCATTCCCACGCATCGTGGCTTCCATAATAGAGAACAACCAAACACCCGAAGGCGTGCGCGTGCCAAAGTGCCTCGTGCCTTACTGCGGATTTGAGATTCTCGATGACAAAAACTTTTAATCACTATGAACAAAATAGTAAAAAAGGTACAATTTTCAGACAAGGTATATAAGTTTGAGATTGAAGCCCCGTTGATAGCAAAAAGCCGCAAGGCTGGCAATTTCGTGATTGTACGTGTTGACAAGAACGGAGAGAGAATGCCGCTTACCATCGCCGATTCCAATATTGAGAAAGGCACAATAACGTTGGTGGTACAGACCGTTGGACTTTCTTCGATAAAGCTGTGTAAACTCAACGAAGGCGACTATGTGGCAGACGTTGTAGGACCACTCGGACAACCTACGCATATCGAGAAATTCGGTACGGTGATTTGTGCAGGCGGTGGCGTGGGCGTTGCCCCCATGCTGCCAATAATGAGGGCACTTAAGGCTGCCGGCAACAGGGTATTGTCGGTAATAGCAGGACGCTCTTCCGACCTTGTTATATTGGAAGACGAGGTGCGCGAAAGTTCCGACGAGGTTATCATCATGACCGATGACGGCTCAAAGGGCGAGAAAGGTGTAGTGACCGTGGGCATCGAGAAATTCATACAGCAGGAGCATATCGACAAAGTGTTTGCCATTGGTCCTCCAATAATGATGAAATTCAGCTGTATGCTCACGCAGAAATATAACATTCCAACGGATGTTTCGCTCAATACCATAATGGTTGACGGTACTGGAATGTGCGGTGCATGCCGACTCACGATAGGTGGAAAGACCAAGTTTGTTTGCATCGACGGACCTGAGTTCGACGGCTCGCTTGTCGACTGGGACGAGATGTTCAAGCGCATGGGAACATTCAAGCGCGTGGAGCAGGAAGAGATGGAGAATTTTGAGCAGCATCTTGTGAAAGTGGATGCCGACAATGCCGAGCGTGCAGCAAAGATTGCCGCTGCAGAGAATACGCAAGGCAATACTCCTATAGAAGAACTTCTCGACCGTAACGCAGAGTGGCGCAAGGCTTTACGCAGTTCCATGAAACCAAAGGAGCGCACAGCCATAAAGCGTGTAGTAATGCCGGAACTCGACCCAGTATACCGCTCAACAAGTCGCAAAGAGGAGGTTAACACCGGACTCACAAAGGAGATGGCTGTCAATGAGGCACGCCGCTGTCTCGACTGCGCCAATCCTTCGTGCGTCGAAGGCTGCCCTGTAAACATAAACATTCCTTCGTTCATAAAGAACATTGAGCGTGGTGAGTTCCTTGCTGCTGCAAGAGTGCTCAAGACCACTTCTGCCCTGCCTGCCGTATGCGGTCGTGTTTGTCCGCAGGAAAAGCAGTGCGAATGCAAGTGTATACACCTGAAGATGAACGAGCCAGCCGTAGCCATCGGTTATTTGGAGCGTTTCGCTGCCGACTACGAGCGCGAAAGCGGCATGATGTCGCTGCCCGATGTTGCTCCTGCCAACGGCATAAAGGTTGCTGTTGTCGGCTCTGGTCCGGCAGGATTAAGTTTTGCAGGTGATATGGCAAAGTTGGGCTATGATGTGCATGTGTTTGAGGCTCTCCACGAGATTGGAGGCGTGTTGAAATACGGCATTCCAGAGTTCCGTCTGCCCAATGCCATCGTTGATGTGGAGATTGAGAACCTGAAGAAAATGGGCGTTAAGTTCATCACCGACTGCATCGTGGGCAAGACAATAAGCATAGAGGAATTAGAGGAAGAAGGCTTCAAGGGCATCTTCGTTGGCTCTGGCGCTGGACTTCCAAACTTCATGAATATTCCCGGCGAGAACAGCATAAACATAATGTCATCAAACGAGTATCTCACTCGCGTAAACCTTATGGATGCTGCAAGTCCTCATACCGATACTCCGATTAATCCTGCAAAAAACGTACTCGTTGTGGGTGGCGGCAACACAGCAATGGACTCTTGCCGCACGGCAAAGCGCCTTGGTGCAGAGGTTACGATTGTTTACCGCCGTTCAGAGGCAGAAATGCCGGCACGTCTCGAAGAGGTGAAGCACGCCAAGGAAGAAGGCATAAATTTCCTCACACTGCACAACCCGATAGAATACATTGCCGATGAAAACGGTGCTGTATGCAAGGCTGTGCTTCAGGTTATGGAGCTTGGAGAGCCCGACGAGTCAGGTCGCCGCAGCCCTGTACCCGTTGAAGGCAAGACTGTGACACTCGATGTTGACCAGGTTGTAGTTGCCGTTGGTGTTAGCCCTAATCCACTCGTGCCACAATCAATAAAAGGTCTCGAGCTTGGCAGGAAGAACACCATCGTTGTCAACGAAAACATGCAGAGCAACCGCAGCAATATCTATGCCGGTGGCGACATCGTGCGCGGTGGTGCTACCGTGATACTCGCCATGGGCGACGGCAGGCGTGCCGCAGCAAGCATGCACCAGCAGTTGCAGGAACAAAATTAAAATAATTGCGATTTCATGACTATCAGAAGACTCTTTCTCTCCTTGTCGGCACTTGGCTTATGCATGGCTGCCACGGCAAAAGACTATAACATTATTAATTATGGTGCAAAGTCTGACACCACCGTGTTAAGCACTAACGCCGTGCAACAAGCCATCGACGACTGCTCACGTGCCGGCGGAGGAAGGGTTATTGTGCCAACAGGCGATTACAAGATAGGTACAATAGAGTTGAAAAGCAATATTCACCTCTATCTTGAACACGGTGCTACCCTATATGGCAGCACCGACCTTAAAGACTATCGCCCGATGAAATCTGACTATGTTTCGCTGCGCACGCAGACCACCACAATCCAGTTGGTTTATGCTGACAAGGTGAAAAACGTGGTTATCAGCGGATACGGAACAATCGACGGACGAGGACGTTCGTTCAAGAAACTGTCGTGGAACGACGAGGGCATAACACGTCCTCACCTGCTGCGCTTCATACAGAGCGAGGACATCGTGGTGAAGGATATCACGCTGCGCAACAGCGGCTGCTGGATGCAGCACTACCTTGCCTGCGACCGATTGAGGATTGACGGCATAAAGGTGTTCAACCGCAACAACTACAACAATGATGCGCTCGATCTTGACGGTTGCCACGAGGTTATCGTAACAAATATGATAGCAGACTCCGACGATGACGGCATAACCCTTAAAAGCACCTCGCCGCGCCTCTGTGAGAACATACGCATATCCGACTGCGTGGTATCAAGCCACTGCAATGCAATAAAGCTTGGCACGGAGACCAACGGCGGATTTCGTAACATCAGCATCGGCGGCATCGTGGTGAAACCGAGTTATGACCAAAAAGAAAAATTCTTTGGTCAGTGGATTGGTTCATCGGCAATATCTCTCGAAATAGTCGACGGCGGAATAATGGAGAATGTCACTGTGTCAGATATCAACGTGGAAGGCACGGAGTCGCCTATCTTCGTTCGTCTGGGCAATAGAGGAAGAGGCTATCGCTTCGCCGACGGTTCAGAAACGCCTATTCCCATCGACACCGTAGGACGAATAAACGGAATACATCTTGACAATATCCAAATACGCAATGCAGGCTCAA
>JAFLSE010000019.1:47425-48205 GCA_022511075.1 Prevotella sp. | reverse complement strand
TAGTCCGCCGGGCGACTATCAAGCATAGATTATGGACTTTATTATTAACACTTTAATTATTAACTTTAAATTTAAAAACTAACGCTTATGAGAAAAAAATTATCATTATTGATGGTTGCTTTCATAGCTGTGGCGGCATTCGCAACTACGATGGCACTGAAAGTGGCAAAGGCTGGAGAAGCAGAGGGGACAATCTATGCTGTTGGAGAAAACTATACTCCAGCTGACAATGAGATTGTAACATCTGTTCCGGGTATCACAATGACTTATGGAACAGGCTATAAAGAAACCCAGGCTGAGGGTACTTTGAAGGATCTCGGTTATAGTTATTACACACAAGGTAATGACAATCCTACCCCTGGAAAAGGAGCTATTCCTACAAAGGGCTGTTTCTATAAGTTTGAAACAACAAAGAGTGGTACGCTCGAAGTTCCAATCGTGCTTGGTGCAGGCAAAGCATTATATGTGATTGACGGAGATGCTGTAGATGTTGATTTTACTCTTGCCGATAAAAATGGCAACGAGGCAACTTTGACAGAAAGAAAACCATCTGCAAAACTTACAGGATATATTACAAAATTTTCTGTAAAGGCTAATGGCACATACTATGTTTATGCTGATGGTAGCAAGTTAAGCATCTATGGATTCAAATTTACAATAGATGAAGGTGGCGACGAGCCAAGTGTAGATGCTCCTGCTGATTTCGTCTACGACTTTGCTGCAGAGCAGGCATTGATAGCAGCCACTACTGTTAACAAGCCCGGCAGTGTGAATGGCAAC
>JAFLSE010000019.1:0-47328 GCA_022511075.1 Prevotella sp. | reverse complement strand
TGGTGAGACTCCTGTTGAGGTTACTGATGGCAAGTTCATCATGCCTGCAGGTGCTGTAGTTGTCAGCGCAACATTCAAGGCTCCTGCTGACTTCGTCTACGACTTTGCTGCAGAGCAGGCATTGATAGCAGCCACTACTGTTAACAAGCCCGGCAGTGTGAATGGCAACCAGGACAAGGGTCAGGGCTTCTATGGTTGGGAGGCTGCAGATAAGACCGACAACAAGCGTAACGACTATAAGGGTTATAGCAAGGCTGAGGGCAGCCAGCTTCCCGAAGAGAATCACCTGTGGCGTCGCGCAGACCGTTTCGACCAGGATGCTTCTTGGGCAAACGCTGGTGGTCTGACATGTCCTAATGACCGTGAGTATGCTATTGACGGTCTTACTCCGGGTTCTAAGGTAGTGATTGAGTACACCGCAGCCAATGACGGTGAGTCAATTCTCTGGGTAACTGGTGACGGTTCTTCTGAAGGTCTGTCACTGCGTGCCGCTGCAACCATCGGTGATGTAGCTGCCGTATCTGGCGAGACTGCTATTGCTTCTGGCGCAGAGATTCTGGTTTCAAAGGTTACTCCAGCCGTACAGGGAACAGGCTACATCGTAGTCAAGGTGAAGAAGAACATGGTTATCTCTAAGATTTCAATCTGGCAGGGCAAGGATGCAACGGCTTATGACGTGACGGTTGCCGAAGGCATCGAGAACGGTACAGTGAAAGTTAACCGTACTACTGCCTATGAGGGTGACGAGGTTGTTGTGACTGCAACTCCTGCCGATGGTTGCGAGCTTGAAGCTATCACCGTGATGAATGGTGAGACTCCTGTTGAGGTTACTGATGGCAAGTTCATCATGCCTGCAGGTGCTGTAGTTGTCAGCGCAACATTCAAGAACACAACCGTAGGCATTGAGAACATCAACGCTGCTGATGCTGACAACGGTGCTTGGTACAACCTCAACGGTATGCGTGTAGAGAAGCCTGTTAAGGGTGGCATCTATATCCACAACGGCAAGAAGGTTGTTATTAAGTAAATATCTCTCACATTATATTATTAAAGGGAATAGGCAAACGCCTGTTCCCTTTTTGTTTGATTTGTTTATACCTGCGCGACATCTTTCGTGCATTCTTTTCAGTTATGCAACCAAATTGCAAATGAGATGATGTAATTTTGCAGAGGTTTTTAACAGCAAATAGGATTGATGAAACAAAAAACACTGATAATAGCTGTTGCGTTGGCGACTGCATTGATGTTTGCAGGTTGCGGACATGGGCATAGCCACGATGATAAACATGAGCATGGAGAAGAGGCTGAGGCAGGACACGCTGACGCAACGCACTTTACTAAGAAACAGGCAGAAGAGGCTGGACTGAAAACGGAGAAGGTGACGAGACAGGCGTTCTGCGGTGTGATAAGCACGAGCGGAGAGATACAGGCAGTACAGGGCGACGAGCAGACGATAGCGGCTACTGCCGACGGCATAGTGTATTTCAGGAATGCTTCGATAACCGAGGGAACTGCCGTGAAGAAAGGAGAGGCGATAGTGACGATATCGGCAAAAGACTTGCAGGACGGTGACCCGATAGCCAAGGCGCGGGCAGAATATGAAGCAGCAGAAAAGGAATATGAAAGGGCGGAGAAGCTCGTGGCTGACAAGATAATATCCGAAAAGGCTTTTGAGGAAATAAGACTGCGCCGCGAAACGGCAAAGGCTGCGTATGCAGGACAGGCACGGAACGTAACGGCAAAGGGCGTAAGTGTTTCGTCGTCTATGAACGGATATGTTAAGAGTAGGCTTGTGGGACAAGGCGAATATGTTACTGTTGGGCAACCTATAATGGTGGTGTCGCAGAATCGTCGTTTGCAGTTAAGGGCAGATGTGCCGGAGAGTGGTTTCAGACAGTTGCGCAATATAAAGAGTGCCAATTTCAAGTTGTCGTATGACGACAAGGTTTATTGTCTCGACAGCATAAACGGCAACCTGCTTTCATACGGCAAGACGGCGGCAGGGGCGCCATACATACCTGTGACATTTGAGTTTGACAATGTTGGCGATGTTGTGCCGGGAGCGTTTGCAGAAGTGTATCTGCTAACCGATGCAGGAAAGGATATTATCTCCGTGCCCTTGTCGGCGATAGTGGAGGAACAAGGACTCTTTTTTGTTTATCTGCAAGTGGGCAGTGAGGACTACAAGAAGCAGGAGGTGCAGACGGGACAGAGCGACGGCAGGCGCGTGGAAATAGTGAAAGGACTGAAGGACGGCGACATGGTGGTGACTGAAGGAGCATACCAGTTGAAACTCGCTACCACTTCGGCAGTAATACCTGGACATTCGCATGAACACTAAACTGATAAGATTTTCGCTTAACAACCGCCTTGTGGTGTTAGTGGTTGCCATACTGCTTATGGTGGCTGGCATATACACATCGAGGACAATGGATGTTGATGTGTTTCCCGACCTCAATGCGCCCACAGTGGTGGTGATGACCGAGGCAAAAGGAATGGCATCCGAAGAGGTTGAGCGGCTCGTAACGTTTCCTGTGGAGACGGCGGTGAACGGTGCTACCGATGTACGCCGCGTGCGTTCCTCGTCTACAACGGGCTTTTCCATTGTTTGGGTGGAGTTTGAATGGGGCACTGACATATATCGCGCCAGACAGATTGTGTCAGAGAAGATAGCAGAGATAAAAGATGCATTGCCACGCAACGTGGGCAGTCCTGTGCTTGGTCCGCAGTCGTCGATATTGGGCGAGACAATGTTTGTGGCACTGACTGCCGACACAACAACGCAGCAACAACTGCGCACGATAGCCGACTGGACAATACGTCCGCGGTTGCTCGCCGTTGGCGGAGTGGCACAGGTGTCGGTAATTGGCGGAGAGATAAAGGAATATCAGATACTGCTCAACCCTGCGAAGATGAAACACTACGGCGTGGGACTTGACGAGGTGCAGGCAGCGGTGGCAGACATGAACCGCAACACGGCAGGAGGCACGCTCTATGAATATGGCAACGAATATATAATAAGAGGTGTATTGTCTACCGCCGATGTTGGAGAGATAGGCAAGGCGGTAGTGAAAGGCAGTGGAAGCGGAGCAGTGATGCTGCGCGACATTGCGGAAGTGAAGACTGGCAACCGAACACCAAAAATGGGAGTGGCATCGCACCACGCACGACAGGCGGTGATACTCACCGTAACGAAGCAGCCAAACACAGGCACGCTTGAACTTACCGACAAACTCGATGCAGCCCTTGCGGAACTGCAAAAGACTGTGCCTGCCGACGTGAAGCTATCCACCGACATATACAGGCAGGAACGATTCATAAACAGTTCTATAGACAACGTGAAGAAGTCGCTCTACGAGGGCGGTCTGTTTGTGGTTATAGTGCTTTTCCTTTTCCTTATGAATGTGCGCACCACGATAATATCGCTCGTAACAATACCATTGTCGCTTGCCGTGTCGCTGCTGATGCTCCACATTATGGGGCTCACCATAAACACCATGAGTCTCGGAGGTATGGCTATTGCCATAGGCTCGTTGGTTGACGATGCAATAGTGGACGTGGAGAACGTTTTCAAGCGTTTGCGAGAAAACAGGAGTATGCCCAAAAATATGCGCCGACCAATGATGACGGTGGTGTTCGAGGCTTCGCGCGAGGTGCGCATGCCTATACTCAACTCCACATTAATAATAATAGCAAGTTTCGTGCCGTTGTTTTTCCTCATGGGCATGGAGGGCAGAATGCTTGCGCCGCTTGGCATTGCATTCATCACGGCATTGCTTGCCTCAACACTCGTAGCCCTTACGCTCACACCCGTGCTGTGCAGTTATCTGCTTGGCAGGGAACAGGACAATGACGGCAAGGAGAGAGAGCCTGCCGTGGCACGCAAATTGAAAGAAGTTTACCTGAAAGCATTAGAGTGGACATTAGGACACCGCAAGGCAGTGTTGTCGGCAACCGCAGCCGTGCTGCTCGTTGCTGTTGTGGCGTTTGCCGGATTGGGACGCAGTTTCCTGCCTCCGTTCAACGAAGGGTCGTTCACGATAAACATAAGCACCCTGCCGGGAATATCACTTGAGGAATCTGACAAGATTGGCGCGCGTGCGGAAAAACTTTTGCTCGACATTCCAGAGATACAGACTGTGGGCAGAAAGACAGGACGTGCAGAACTCGACGAACATGCTTTGGGCGTGAACGTGTCGGAGATAGAAGCACCTTTTGTGTTGAAAGACCGCACAAAGGCAGAACTGCAAAAGGAGATACGCGAGAAACTCGGCTCAATACCCGGCATAAACCTTGAGGTAGGCGCACCCATAACCCACCGCATAGATGCAATGCTGTCGGGCACGAGGGCGAATATCGCCATAAAACTCTTTGGTACCGACCTCGGTAAGATGTATGCCATAGGCAACGAGATAAAGGAGGCAATAGAACACGTTGAGGGAGTTGCCGACCTTAATGTGGAGCAACAAGTGGAGAGTCCGCAACTGCGCATCGTGCCCAAGCGCGAGATGCTTGCACGCTATGGCGTTACGCTGCCGCAGTTTGCAGAGATAGTGGAGGTGATGCTTGCCGGCGAGGTGGTATCATCGGTGCAAGAGGGTGATAAGTCTTTCGACCTTACACTGAAAGTTGGCGACGAATATCGCTCTGCTGCCGACAAGATAAGAAACCTTACGATTGATGCTAACGGCACGAAGATACCACTTGGCAATATTGCAGAAGTAAAATCATCAATGGGTGCTAACACCATAAACCGCGAGAACGCCGCACGCAAGATTGTTGTGTCGGCAAACGTGGAGGGGCGCGACCTGCGTGGCGTGGTGAACGACATAAGGCAGGAGATAGAAGAAAACATTAGTCTGCCCGAAGGTTATCGGGTAGAGTATGGCGGTCAGTTTGAGAGCGAACAGGCAGCATCACGCATTCTGCTTGTGGCATCAGTGTTCTCGCTGCTTGTCATTTTCCTGCTGCTGTTCAATCAGTTCCGTAGCGTAACGCAGTCGGTTGTCATATTGCTCAACCTGCCGTTGGCTCTTATTGGCGGAGTGTTTGCCGTTTGGCTCACAAACGGTGTGATGAGCATTCCTGCCATAATAGGCTTCATATCGCTGTTTGGTATAGCCACACGCAACGGAATGCTGCTTGTGGCGCGCTACAACGACCTTAGGGCGGAGGGCAAGAGTGCATTGGAGTGTGTGATGCAAGGCTCTGCCGACAGGCTCAACCCCATAATGATGACCGCACTCACATCGGCATTGGCACTCATTCCGTTGGCTGTAGGCGGCGACTTGCCCGGCAACGAGATACAAAGCCCTATGGCAAAGGTGATACTCGGAGGACTGTTCACATCGACGCTGCTCAACGGATTCATTGTACCAATAATGTATCTGCTTGGCGAGAGCAGGGCAAAAGGTGGTTTTATTGCTAAAAAAGGAGAAAACGAATGAAAAGGCTTATTATAATTATTGTGGCGGTAGCAATGCAGACAATGCTGCATGCCCAGGGTACGATTAGCGGAGTATTGCAGGAGATAGAGGAAAACAATACCACGCTGAAGGCACTGCGTGAGGCTGCCGCTGCGCAAAAGTTGGAAAACCGCACCGACATATCACTGCCCGACCCGGAGATAGGTTTTAATTATCTGTGGGGCAGTCCGTCGCCGATAGGCAACCGCACTGATATTAATGTAAGCCAGAGTTTCGACATTGCCACCGTTTCAGGACTGAAAAGCAAAGTTGCCAATAAGAAGAACGAGTTGATAGACTGGCAATACAAGGCAGACAGAATGAACTTGCTCTTGGAGGCAAAGCAGCACTGTATAGACCTCATATATTACAACGCCCTGCTGAAAGAACTTTATGCACGCCGCACACAGGCGCAGACAATAGAGCAGGCGCAGAAGAAAAGGCTTGACAGCGGCGACGGCAACGCCCTTGAATATAATAACGTGAGGCTCGGACTTGCCTCTGTTGACGGAGAAATAGCCCGTGTTGAGGCAGAGCGCAACGGAGTGATGTCGCAGCTGACAAGGCTCAACGGTGGAAAGCCTGTGAAACTGACGGCTACTGAGTTTGAAAGCGTGCAACTGCCCACTGATTTTGTTTCGTGGTATGAAGTGGCGGAGGCTAAAAATCCTGTGTTGGCGTATGTCAGGCAGGAAGCAGAACTTGGCAAAAAGCAGTTGTCGCTCAACAAGTCTATGTCGCTTCCTTCGTTTTCGGCAGGGTATATGAGCGAAAAGGCTGCCGGTGAGCATTTTCAGGGCATTACCCTTGGTATTTCTGTGCCTTTGTGGTCAAATAAGAACAGGGTGCGCCAAGCAAAGGCAGCCATTGAAGCAGCAGAGGTGCGCAGAGAGGATGCACGAATTCAGTTCTACGGCAACCTTGAAAATCTATATCATCGTGTGGCAGGTCTCAAGGCTGCCGCCGATACTTATCGCTCTGCATTGCAGTTGGCAGACAACCGTCCGTTGCTGCAAAAGGCTCTCGATGCAGGTGAGATTTCCGTCATCGACTATCTTGTAGATACAGGTTTTTACTATGATGCCGTAAGCAAAGCCCTCGATGCAGAACGTGAATACGCGAAGGCATACGCCGAGTTGTGTGCAGTTGAGTTGTGATAGCCAAAAAAAGTTAATGTAAAGCAGAAATTCTGTGTAGTATACTGGTAATTCGTATTTTATTATTAATTTTGTATCGATTTATGCATAAAAGACTAACAAACAAATAAATAATATACGAATATGAAACCTACATTGTTATTGCTTGCTGCTGGCATGGGCAGCCGCTATGGGGGACTGAAGCAACTTGACGGATTAGGACCTAACGGTGAGACAATTATGGACTATAGCATTTATGATGCTATTCAGGCTGGTTTTGGAAAGATAGTTTTTGTTATCCGCAAGGACTTTGAGCAGGAGTTTCATGAAAAGGTACTCTCAAAGTATGAGGGGCACATTCCTGCCGAACTGTGCTTTCAGGCACTCGACAAGTTGCCCGAAGGATTCACTTGTCCTGAAGGTCGCGTGAAGCCGTGGGGCACAAACCATGCGGTGATGATGGCAAAGGACGTGATAAAAGAGCCTTTCTGCGTGATAAACTGCGACGATTTCTATAACCGCGACGCTTTTATGTCTATAGGCAAGTTCCTTTCTTTGCTGCCCGAAGGTTCGAAGGGCGACTATGCAATGGTGGGCTTCCGCGTGGGTAACACACTGAGCGAGAACGGCAGTGTGGCTCGCGGTGTTTGCGGAAAGGATGCAAGCGGAAACCTTACAGATGTTGTGGAGCGCACGGAGATTATGCGTGTTGATGGCGAAATAAAGTACAAGGACGAGCAGGGAGAATGGCAACCCGTGGGCGGTGAGAACGTGCCCGTGTCGATGAACATGTGGGGCTTCACTCCCGACTATTTTGAACATTCTGAGGCTTATTTCAAGGAGTTCCTCAGCGACCCAAAGAATATGGAAAACCTGAAAGCAGAGTTTTTTATTCCTCTCATGGTTGACACACTGATAAACAAAGGCGTTGCCACAGTGAAAGTGCTCGACACCACAAGCAAGTGGTTTGGAGTGACTTATGCTGCCGACCGTCAAGGCGTGGTGGACAAAATACAGAGCCTTGTAGATGACGGTACTTATCCGAATAAACTTTTTTAAATGAACACAGACATACTGACCGCACCACAGTGCTTTCGGCTTCGCAAACTTATAGACGAAGCCGAAAACATTGTGCTGTGCTGTCACACAAATCCCGACGGCGATGCCCTCGGCTCTATGTTGGGTTGGAAAGAGTATCTCAGACTGTTGGGTAAGAAGGCGCAGATAATAGTGCCCGATATGTTTCCCGACTATCTGCAATGGTTGCCGGGCGCGGAAAGCATACTGCGCTATGACAAGTATTCGAGTGAGGCACAGGCACACGTGGGCGATGCCGACCTTATTTTCTGTCTCGACTTCAACGGGCTTGACCGTCTCGGACGCTTTGCACCAGTAATAGAACATTCTCACGCAAAGAGAGTGGTGATAGACCATCACCCACAGCCAACTATTCCGGCTTGCGAACTTACCATATCGTTCCCAAAGATGAGCAGCACGTGCGAACTTGTGATGCGCATTGTGTGCCAACTTGACGGATTTGACAAACTCGACAGACAGTTTGCAATACCTGTGTATTGCGGAATGATGACCGACACGGGAGGATTTACCTACAATAGTTCCACGCCCGAAATATTCTACCTCATAAGTCTTTTGCTGACTAAGGGTATAGACAAGGACAAGATTTATCGCAATGTCTACCACAACTTCAGCGAGAATCGTCTGCGCCTTGTGGGATATGTGCTCAAAGACCGCCTCGTAGTTATGAAACATTCGGCATATCACACACTAACGCGCCAAGACCTTGCCGACTACCACTTTATAAAAGGCGATGCCGAGGGTATTGTCAATATGCCGTTGCAGATAAAGAATGTGAAGTTGAGCATATCGTTGCGAGAGGACACGGAAGAAGACAGGGTGCTCGTGAGCCTGCGCTCAGTAGAGCCTTACAAATGCAACGACATTGCAGTCAAATACTTCAACGGCGGTGGGCATGACTATGCTGCCGGCGGAAAGTTGCCCGGCTCAATGGAAGAGGCAGAGAAGGTGGCAGTGCAGGCACTACAGAGTTTTGAGGACAAGTTCAGATGAGGCTTGCAAAATATTAATAATTCATAATTATTTGCTCCTATGCGCCGTGTTATGAATATTAATTATTAATTTTGCCAGATAAAAATACTGAAAAGACGATGATTAGGACAACGAAATACATTATCCTTGTGTTGCTGACGGCAATGTTTGTGGTGTCGTGCGACAACGGAGAAACATACGGTGACAGGAAGAAAAAGGAGCGCAACGCGATAGCGCAGTTTATCAGCAGCGAGAATATTCATGTGATAAGCGAAGCAACTTTCAAGGAAAACGGCAATAAGACCAACGTTGACAACAACGAATATGTGTATCTCGAAAAGAGTGGCATCTATATGCAGATTGTCGACGAAGGTTGCGGTATCACTTTAGCATCTCTTCCAGACATGCAACGCATGAAAGTAATATGCCGTTGTGTAGAATATAACATAGAGCAGGGTGAGATTTCGTTGCGCAGCGATGTCCTGACATATTATTATGATGAAATGTCTGTATACCATAATGGTAGCGAGATGAACGCATCCTTTACGAATACAGGCGGAGCTATGTATGGTACATACGGTGCAGCAGTGCCAACGGGCTGGCTCGTACCACTTGATTATATAAAGGTAGGCAGACCCACAAAGCCTGGAGAAACGATTGCATACGTGCGCATTATTGTTCCGCACACGCAAGGTCACGCAACGGCTACTTCTTCGGTGCTGCCATATCACTATGAAATAACATACGAATTAAGCCAATAAAATAATGACACTTATTAAATCTATTTCAGGAATACGTGGCACCATAGGCGGACGCACAGGTGACACGCTTAATCCTTTGGATATTGTAAAGTTTACCACGGCATACGCCACGTTCATACGCCGCAGCGGCAAGGGCAACAGCAACAAGATTGTAGTTGGTCGCGATGCACGAATATCGGGCGAGATGGTGAGAAGCGTTGTCTGCGGCACACTTATGGGCGTAGGCTACGACGTTGTTGACATAGGACTTGCTACAACACCTACAACGGAACTTGCTGTGGTGATGAATGCTGCCGACGGCGGTATAATAATAACTGCAAGCCACAACCCTCGTCAGTGGAACGCACTGAAGTTGCTCAATGCCAACGGAGAGTTTCTAACCGCCGAAGACGGCGCAGAGGTGTTGCGCATAGCAAAGGAAGAAGATTTTGAATATGCTGCCGTTGACACTCTCGGCAAATATATAAAAGATGACACAATGGATTTGCGCCATATAAAAAGTGTTATGGCACTGAAACTTGTTGACGAGGAGGCTATTCGTAACAGGAAATTCCGTGTGTGCGTAGATGCCATAAACAGTGTTGGAGGTGTTATCCTGCCAAAGTTGCTCGACCGTCTCGGAGTGGACTATACCATTCTCAACGGAGAGCCCACGGGCGACTTTGCCCATAATCCCGAGCCCCTTGAAAAGAACTTGCAGGATATTATGGACGAGATGCGCCACGGTGGTTACGACCTCGGTATCGTTGTTGACCCTGATGTTGACCGTTTGGCATTTATATGCGAGGATGGCACGATGTTCGGTGAGGAATATACGCTTGTGAGCGTTGCCGATTATGTGCTTGCACATACTCCCGGCAACACCGTGAGCAACCTTTCTTCTACCCGTGCCCTGCGTGATGTCACTGCAAAACACGGCGGTGTATATTCTGCTGCTGCCGTTGGCGAAGTGAACGTTACGACTAAGATGAAAGAGGTAAACGCCGTAATTGGCGGCGAGGGCAACGGTGGAGTGATATATCCAGAAAGCCATTACGGACGTGATGCCCTTGTGGGCATAACCCTTTTCCTTTCGTCGTTAGCGCAGAAGGGTTGCACGGCATCTGCATTGCGTGCATCATTCCCCGAATATTTCATCGCCAAGAATCGCATCGACCTGACACCGAGCACCGATGTTGATGCCATTCTCGTAAAGGTAAAAGAGATGTATAGCAATGAGCAGGTAAACGACATCGACGGTGTGAAGATTGACTTTGCCGACAGCTGGGTGCATCTGCGCAAGAGTAACACCGAGCCGATAATTCGCGTATACAGCGAGGCATCGACAATGGAAGCAGCCGATGCGTTAGGAAAGAAGATTATGCAAGTAGTCTACGATATGCAATAGTTTAACCAAAACTATTGCAATTCTCCGCAAAAAGTGTAAATATCGCTGAAATGTTCGGCGATATCTATTTTTTTATGGAATAGTCCGAACACGCTGCTGCCGCTGCCCGACATTGCTGCATAGACTGCACCGAGACTATAGAGCCGTTCCTTTATCTCCGCAATCTCTGGGTGAATGGCGAAGACACTTTTCTCGAAATCGTTTACAAGCAGGTCGCGCCACTCTTCCACAGGGCGTTGTACGATATCCTTGCAGCATACTTTTGCAGGTTGGAGAGTTATCAACGAGAAAGCCTCCTTTGTGCTTACAGGAATATTGGGGCGCACCACGGCTATGTAGTAGTTGCTCAAATCGAGATTTACGGGAGTCAGTTTTTCCCCTATGCCCTCTGCGTATGCCGGCACAGACTGAATGAAGAAGGGACAGTCGGCACCCAGTGTTGCAGAAATGTCAATCATCTCCTGCACACCCATACCCAATGAAAACATCTCGTTAAGCAGGCGTATCATATACGCGCCATCGCTTGAGCCGCCACCCATTCCAGCCTGTGTGGGAATGGACTTAAACAAATGTACGTGTATGCGTGGTAGAGGGTAGAGTGCCGCAAGTTTATTGTATGCCCTAACCACAAGATTGCGCTGCTCGTCTCCTTCAATGGCAATGTTGCTCACTTTTATGTCGCAGGGCACGTGCGATGGAAACTCCTCGTGCATCTCGTTCACTTCGAGTGCATCGCATATCGGCACGGGATAGAACACCGTTTCAAGGTTGTGATATCCGTCGGGACGACGGGACACTACGTTAAGCCCGAGATTTATCTTTGCTATTGGAAATGTTATCATAGTCAAGTTGTCGTTTATTTCAGTTTACAGTAATATGGAAGCAACCCTGCTTCACTTCATACTTCACCCAGCAACGCTGCTGGTTGCGGAAGTCGCGCAACACTTCGCTCAACACCCATTTCAGTGTGTCGTTTTGCACCTGTCGGCGTGCAGGCTCGTCGGGGTCGCCCACGGTCATATATCTGTTGTAGCAGATGTCCACGGTAGTGCCATAGAGATGGCAGCTGTTCTCGGTGGCGTTACCGTTGCGGGTGCGCAGTTTCCTGACATCCTCTTCAGTGCGCAGAATACTGGTAAGTATAATCTTGTGCATTGGTATATGCTTTGCATAGAGGCTGTCGAAAAACGCCCTGCCGATGTCTTGCACCAATAATGATGCACGCGGCACGAGATACGGAATGCTGTTGTTAAGGCGGTCAACATGAAAGTATGGATTTGCACCGATATACACGAGTTCCTTTTTGCGTTTCTCGGCATCTTCCCTGTTAGCCACTGATTTTACACCGTATTTCAGTGCCGCCTCTATCTGCACATCTTGCACGTCGGGGAAAGTGTTCTTGAAGTCAGGCACGCTGTATATCGGGTGCTTGTTTCCGTCATATATCGTTGCCGTTATTGCCGCAATGGTGTCTGTTTGCATCTCCAGTGAGCCATTTGCTGCTACTGACTCGCTGGGGCGCAACAGCATCCACCTTACAATGGCAAGCAAGGCAACAACGGCAAAGAAAAGACTTGTATATTGCCTTGGCGTTATCTTCTTCATCTATTGGTTTTAAAAATCATTGCAAAGTTACAAAAATCTTTTGTAAAACTTGTACAATTAACAAAAAAGTTCTATCTTTGCCACATACAAGTGTAAGAATATGTGGAGGACGTTCATCATAATGTTCGTGCTGATAGTGGCAAGGCTGACATGCACGCAGGCAAAAAACATAATATACAGCGAAAACATAAAGTCGTTGACATCGGTTGTTAACAACGATTGGCAGTCGTCGCCCGTGCTTGTGCTGGGCAAGGGCGATGTTATGCGGATAGGTTTTGACGAAATGTCGCACGACTACCACCGTTTCATCTATCGCATAGAGCATTGCGAAAAAGACTGGAGCACATCAGAAGAACTTTTTGACAGCGACTGGCTTGTGGGCTTCAACGGACTGCCGATAGAAGATTACCAAAATTCCATAAACACTAACGTGCTCTACACTCACTATGGCTTTACGTTTCCCAACAGCCAGTGCGGAGTGAAAATGAGCGGCAACTACCGAATGGGGATATACGATGAGAACGATGGCGACCAGATGGTGGCGGAAGTGAGATTCAGGGTTGTAGAGCCGTTGATGGCGGTAAGAATGGAGATGACAACGAACACCGATATTGATGTGAACAAGAGCCATCAGCAGGTGAACATTTCTCTCGAATACGGAAGCATCAACATAACAAATCCAGACGAGGAGATATCCTTGTATGTTACCCAAAACAACAGGGAAGAGACTGCCCGTGAAGGACTTTCGGCAAACTACCGAAGCAACAAGGGACTTACTTGGAGTCACAACAAAGCATTGATATTCTCTGCTGGCAACGAATATCACAAATTTGAGGTGCTCGATGTTTCTCACCCGACAATGGGAATAGATAACATTGTATGGGACGGCGAGGCTTATCAGGTTTATCCGTTTGCTTGTATGCCGCGCCGTAACTATCTTTACGACGAGGATGCCAACGGTGCTTTCCTCATACGTAACAGTGACAACGTGGAGGTTGACTATATAAGCGAATACGTATATGTGAACTACGAACTACACAGTCCTTTCGTGGGCGAGATGATGATAGACGGAATGTGGACTACCGATTCTGACAAGAATCACTATCTGATGGAATACGACGAGGAGTCGCAGACATATCGCTCCCAACAGTTTCAGAAACAGGGGTATTACAATTATATATATACTACCACAGATGGTAGTGTTGCTCCATTGGAAGGTTCATTCTATGAAACCGATAATAGCTATCAGGTATATATATATTATAAAGGTATAGGCGAAAGGACATGGAGGATTATTGGCTTTGCAAAACTCCATTGATGTAAAATGAACTGTCTATTAACAAAAAGTTTAGCAAATTATTATTGCCTTGATTTCTCCACTATTTCAATATTTAACTTACCGTCGTAGGTGATGCGTGTGTCAAGCATATAGCAACTTGCGACATCGGGCATACACACGGAGGTATAGAAATGCAATCCGTTGGCATCAGCATGAGACAACTCCATATCATTGAGAATAGAGTGTGAGAGAATGTCTTCAGGCACTGAACCTGCATATTGCTGTTTCTTTATATCACTGGAAAATATCTGTTGTGCACCTTTATAAACGCTAACGTGAATGATATTGTCATAATATACATTACCCACTTCCACACCGTCGTCGTTGAGTACATTGCACACTACACGATATTTCGTTGGATTTATTGCGATATAGGCGTGATAGCGTTCACCGTTCCACATTACTACGGTGTCCGTTTTGTGAACGGAAGTGTAGGTGACGATATCAACCTTGTGATGTTCAAAATCATAACTCTCATCATCGGTCTTTGTGTATTTCACGACATCGCCGTTTTGGTTTTCTATCCAAAAGAGATGCGGAGCTTGCTTCACCACCTTATAGCTCGCACTACCAATAGTTACGGAATCGCCGACAATCTTGAATGCCGCCGTAATACTGGTAGAGTCGGGATAGAAAATGGAGTCGCCCTTGGCACGGAAAGCCACATTCTCGCTTTCGTCAAGCCAAATGCCCTGAAGCATTTTCTTCGCCTCCTTGTTCTCCTGTTGTTCGGTTACTTGCTGCTCCGACTTTTGTTTGCAGGCAACAAAGCACACCAACAGGGATAGAAACACACACAAATTCCTTATCATCACAATATATTTTATTTTCCTATGCAGTGATATTCAAACCCAGCCTCTTCAAGGTCTTCGCTGTCGAAAATGTTTCTGCCGTCAATTACCAACGGACGTTTCATTTCGCGCTTGATGACATTCCATGTAGGCAGTCTGAACTCTTTCCACTCCGTGAGTAGCAGCATTGCATCGGCATCAAGCACAGCATCGTACATATCGTTGCAGTATGTTATGTTGTCGCCAATCCTGCGCTTGCACTCATCCATTGCTATCGGGTCGTAGGCACGAATGTTGCAGCCAAGTTCGAGAAGGAGCTTTATCGTAACAAGCGCCGTACTCTCACGCATGTCGTCGGTCTCAGGCTTGAACGAAAGTCCCCACATGGCAATAGTCTTGCCTTGCAAACTCTCTCCTGCGTATGCCTTCTTCAACTTTTCAACAAGTACACTCTTCTGCGCCTCGTTTACTCGTTCAACGGCTTTCAGCACCTCCATAGAATATCCATTCTCGTCGGCTGTCTTTATCAAAGCCTTCACATCCTTCGGGAAACAGCTTCCGCCATATCCACAACCGGCATAGAGGAACTTTCTGCCGATGCGAGTATCAGAGCCTATTCCGGCACGCACCATATTTACATCAGCACCCACACGCTCACACAGGTTAGCAATATCGTTCATAAACGAGATGCGTGTTGCAAGCATTGAATTTGCTGCGTATTTTGTCATTTCAGCAGAAGGAATATCCATGAATATCACACGGAAATTGTTGATAAGGAACGGCTTATAAAGTTTTGTAAGCACTTTCTTTGCACGCTCGCTCTCAACTCCCACTACAACACGGTCGGGACTCATAAAGTCTTTTATTGCATTACCTTCTTTCAGAAACTCTGGATTTGATGCCACATCAAACTCTATGTTTACTCCGCGCTTGTCGAGTTCAGTCTGGATAGTATTCCTTACTTTCATTGCCGTACCTACAGGCACAGTACTCTTTGTTACCACTACCATATAGTGGTTCAGGTTTTCGCCAATGGTCTTTGCCACCTGCAACACATAGCGCAAGTCGGCACTTCCGTCTTCATCTGGAGGAGTGCCAACGGCAGAGAATACAATTTCTTGTTCGTTGAGTACTGAAGCCAAATCGGTAGTGAACTTCAACCTGCCTGCCTTTACGTTCTTCATCACGAGTTCGTCAAGACCCGGCTCATAGATAGGAATCTCACCGTTTTTCAACCTTTCAACCTTTGCTGCATCTACATCGACACATGTTACATTAGCACCTGTATCGGCAAAGCAAGTGCCACTGACAAGACCTACATATCCTGTTCCTACAATAGCAATGTTCATATCTTATTATTTCTTTTATACCCTAATAATTTAATAGTTTTCCACCTCTTCAGGCTCTATGTCTTTTAAAGCCTTGCCAGCCTCGTCCTTTGGAGATGTTAGTATCTCGTCGGCAGGGAAGCCCCAATCTATTCCCAAATCAGGGTCGTCGTATCTTATTGACGCTTCAGCCTGCGGAGCATACACATTATCTACTTTATATGTAAATATTGCCTCGTCGGAAAGAACAAGGAAACCGTGTGCGAAATGGCGGGGAATGAAAAACTGTCGCTTGTTGTCTTCGCTAAGTTCCACCATTACATATTTGCCATAAGTAGGACTTCCTTTTCTTATGTCAACGGCAACATCAAGCACCCTGCCTTTTATCACCCTGACCAACTTTGCCTGCGAATATTCGCCACGTTGGTAGTGTAAGCCGCGAAGCACACCTCTCGACGATTTCGACTCGTTGTCTTGAACAAATATAGTCTTGCCAACTTTCTCATCGAATTCTGCCTGTCGGAACGACTCAAAGAAATAGCCACGGGAGTCATTAAACACCTTTGGTTCAATGATATACACTCCTTTTATTGAAGTCTCAATATAATTCATTATATATACTTATTATTTAAAATAATTGCAAATATACAACTTTTTTCTGAAAGAGAAAAGGGAAATAAAATAAATTTGTAATTTTATATATTTTTTTTGGAGGGCTCAGATTTTTTTGTTAACTTTGCAGCCGTGATACAAATTGGAAAACATATAGAAATCTTATTACTAAGCAACGACTGTGTTATTGTGCCGGGGCTTGGTGGCTTCGTAACTCACAATGTAGATGCACGTTACGACGACGATGACTATATATTCCTACCTCCTTTCAGAACTCTTGGATTCAATCCGCAACTGCAGATTAACGATTCGCTGCTTGCAGTGTCATACGTGGAGGCTTTTGATATTTCATATCCAGAGGCAATAAGAATGATTGAGGCGGAAGTGGAGGAACTCAAACAAATCCTCAACACGGAAGGAAAATATGAGATAAAAGGCATTGGTAGCCTATATCGTGACAGGGATGGGCACTATACTTTCGAGCCTTGCGAGGCTGGTGTACTAACACCATCGCTTTATGCTTTAAGTTCGTTTGATTTCAATAAGTTACATAATTCTGTTGCAGAAAAGCAGGAAGATGTGTTGACTGTGAAGCCTATGCTCCAAGAAACCAACATCACAGAAGAGACAAACGAGGCAGAGGCGGCACAGGAGGAAGATATATACGAGGATGACGAGCTTGACGAAGACAGCTATATACGCATAAGCAAGACGTGGATAAGAAACGCTGTTGCCGCGGCAGCCGTGTTGTTCATAGCAATAATGTTCATTGTTCCAAGAGACAGCATAAACGGATATTACAGTTATATGAGCACTTGGAGCAGCGAGCTTATTCAGAAGCTCATGCCGAAAGACACGAACAGCGAGACTATAAGAATAACCCCACAACCCACGATGCATGTAGCAAAGAAGCAGGAAAAGATACAGCAAAACGACACCTGCAAGGTAGCACCGAAGGCAGAGGTGAAACAAGTTGAGCAAACAAAAGAGACGAAAAAAGCCGACTACTACGCAATTGTATTGGCAAGCGCAATAAGCAAAAAGAACGCCGAAGCCTTTACGAGTCACCTCAAGGCAAAAGGATATGACGAGGCAGCCATATACGACAACGGCAACCTGACGAGGGTGATATATGGTAGTTTTGCTTCCGAAAGCCTCGCATACGACAGCCTCAGAAAACTCAGGGACGACAGCGACTTTGCAGAGGCATGGGTATTGAAAATAAAAGAATAATACAATAATTATTATATATAACTATGAAACGTGTTCGATGCCCCAAATGCGATGCCTACATAACCTTCGACGAAACGAAATATTCCGATGGTCAGGCACTCGTATTCCAGTGTGCGGAATGCGGAAAGCAATTTGGAATACGCATCGGAGTGTCAAAACTGAAAGCTGCAAAGCAGAACGAGGAGCAATTAGACGAAAACGCCAACGAGAAAGGATGCGGTTCAATTGTAGTGATTGAAAACATGTTTCATTTCAAGCAGGTAATCCCTCTGCAAATGGGCGACAACCACATAGGCAAGTATCACAAGGGCAACAAGGCAACATGCCAGATAGAAAGCAGTGACCCGAGCCTCGACCTCAACCATTGCGTTATAAATGTAAGTCGTGACAAGAACGGAAATCTCAAATACATCTTGCGCGACGGTCCAAGTCTCACGGGAACATTTGTGGACAACGAGATACTTAGCGACCGCGAGCGTCGCGTGATTGACGACGGAACGCTGTTTACACTCGGAGCAACAAGCATTATTCTACGAAAAGCATAAGGGATAAATATATGTTTGTTCCCGATTCTGCCACCGATTTTTTCAATGAACTTTCAGAAGCCGTAGCATGCGATGATGTCAGGACTGCATACAACGACTTTCATCGCACGTTCACGCGATTTATAAACCAACAGACATCTTTCACCAGTATTGAACTTGTAGGCACATTTGCCAAGACCGACTATCTGCTGAAAGAGCACGATGCTCCATACGAACTTGTGCGCGCCGTCAACGACACACGAGTGAGGCTGAGGAAATTCAAGGAAGGCAGGCTATCGTCAAACGATTTGAGTAAATACGTCAAACACGACTACCAAACAATATGTTTACTCATAGCAAACACGCTAAACGTTCCCCCTCCTGATAATTGCCGCAAATTGTTTCCCGTAGGAATGCTTGAAAGCGGCAACCGCACCTTGCTTGACAAAAACGACGAGTACAAGCGGATGATTGTGAGCCGATGGGACGATACGTTCGTGTATGGCGTTCTTGATTCCGAGTCTGCCGAAGAGGTAATGGTATGCTATGCCAGAGGCAACGAGATATACAACTATGACTGGAGCTATATAAAAGACCTGCTTTATGCCAATGCGCAGATAAACCTGATACGCCCACGCATTGAAAACAGCATCATCTATCCTGAACTGATAATATTTGAGCCAAACTATCTTGTGGACATATCGAGCATAGCTGCCTGTTTCGAGGATTACGCTACGACTCCATACATTAATCTGCTCAGCAAAATCAAGGCAAACGAAGCTACCGAGCACACTCTGTTGGGTAACATTGCCGATAAGATTCTTGACGAGGAACTAAAAGACCCAACGCAGACATATGGCGACATAGCCTTGAAGTTCTATAAAGAGCATGCACTCGACTTGGCAACATCGGAAATATCCACACAGGAACTTCATAAGAACGCAATGGCACAAAGGGCAAATATCCGCAACGCAATAAGCAAGTCGCTGCCTGAAGCTGTTGGCAGATACGACAAGAAAGAAGTGATTGTAGAGCCTTCGTTCTTTTCTGAAATGCTTGGATTGCAAGGGCGTATGGACTTTTTCCAGCTCGACCACCGTGTACTGATAGAACACAAGTCGGGCAAATGCGGCTTTCCGCCCATCGACCCAAACACACCCACATGGAAAATAAAGCACTACGTGCAGCTATTGCTTTACATGGCTCTGCTGCGATATAACTACAGGGAGCAATACGAAAAGAACAACAGGCAGCTGCATGCGTTCCTGATGTATTCAAAATACAAGAACAGTCTGCTCGGTTTGGGTTTTGCTCCCAAACTGCTGTTTGAGGCATTGAAGATGCGAAATTGCATTGCGCGTAATGAGATTGAATATGCTAACGGAGGACTTTCAATATTGCTCAGTCTCACACCTGAGAAAATCAACGCAAACAAAACAAACGGAACGTTGTGGGTAAAATACATAAAGCCGCAAATAGAAGAATTGATTGCGCCCATTCACAATGCTTCCGACTTGGAACGGGCATATTATCTGCGTTTTCTCACATTCGTGGAAAAGGAACACCTTTTATCGAAACTCGGCAACCGCACAAAGGAGAGCTCTGGTTTTGCTGCAAAGTGGCTCGATACTCTCGATGACAAGATACAGGCAGGAAAGATATATTCAGCAATGACACTCGTTTCGCCGAAGGCAGGTCATCAAGGCGAAGTAGACAGCATAATATTAAGGCTTGACCCAACGCAGGAGACAGCCACGACAAGTTTCAGAAAGGGCGACATAGTAATACTGTACCCATACGAAGCAGGGGAAATGCCCGATGCCCGAAAGACCATGGTGTTCCGCTGCACTATCGTGGACATTCAAGTGGAGACAATCACGCTCAGGCTCAGGGCGCAACAATCAGACGCAAACGTGTTCACAAGAAACAGCGATATGAAATGGGCTGTGGAAGACGATTTCTTTGAATCATCAGACAAGGCTCTATATAGCGGACTGCATGCCTTTTTGTCAGCACCGCAAGAAAGAAAAGACTTGCTTTTGCTTCAGCGTGAGCCGCGGACAGACACATCGAAGCGGCTACTGGGAAACTACGGCAGCTTTAACGACCTTGCACTCCGTGTAAAACAAGCATGCGACATGTTTCTCATAATAGGACCTCCCGGCACGGGCAAGACATCGTTCGGACTTGTAAACACCCTAAAGGAAGAGCTTTTGGAGCAAGACACCTCCGTACTCCTTCTTTCATATACAAACAGAGCCATTGACGAGATATGCAGCAAGCTCGTGGAGGAAGGCATCGACTTTATTCGCATCGGTAGCAAAGACTCCTGTGCCGACGACTATCATCCCTATTTGTTAGAAAACAAGGTTGAAGAATGCAGAAACGTTCAGGCACTGAAAGATGTTATTTCATCAACGCGTGTGTTCGTATGCACAACGGCAAAATTGAATGCCAATATTTCGCTTTTTAACATCAAGCAGTTCTCGCTTGCCATCATTGACGAGGCATCGCAGATTCTTGAGCCACACTTGGCAGGAATATTGGGTGCACAACACTATGGCAATCATGCAATAAAAAAAATCGTGATGATAGGTGACCATAAGCAACTGCCTGCCGTGGTGCAGCAAACAGCAGAGGAGTCGAAAGTGCGCGACCCACAACTCAATGATATTTTGCTTACCGACTGTGCAATATCTCTCTTTGAACGACTACTAAAACGATACGGCAACGACCCTTCCGTGTCGTATATGCTTACCCGTCAAGGGCGCATGCACCCCGAAATAGCAGATTTTCCAAATCAAGCCTTTTATGAGGGAAAACTCAAGGCAGTACCCCTACCCCACCAACAGGAATTTCTTGCCAGTCGCATATCGTTTATCAACACCAAGCCCCTACAAGCCTCCAACTCTGACAAAGTAAATCAAAGCGAGGCAGACATAATAGCCGCAGCGGTTGTGCGTATATACGAAGACAACAAAAACACGTTCGATGCAAGTTCAACAATAGGCGTTATCGTGCCCTATCGCAACCAGATTGCTGCCATACGCAACACGATAGACAACTACAACATACCAATTCTTCACGACATCACCATAGACACCGTAGAACGCTATCAAGGCAGTCAGCGCGATTACATCATCTATGGCTTCACGATAAAAAAGAAATATCAACTCAATTTCCTCACCGAAAACACTTTCGAGGAAAACGGCAACATTATCGACCGCAAGCTCAATGTAGCCATGACCCGTGCAAGAAAAAGCCTCACTCTCGTTGGCAATGCCTCTCTGCTGTCTCTCAATCCTGTTTTCCACAAACTTATAGAGTATTTAAAAGCAAAAAACGTATGTTTATAAGTGCTAACTAAGATAAAAAATATCAATGAAATCGTTAAAACGAAATCATTGATACTTTTTATTAAGCAGTCTGTAAAATTAGTTAATACTCAAGGGCAAAGGTAAGCGCTCCATCATACATAATTGAACGAGTTCCATTGTTCCATGTAAATTTATAATTAGAAAATTTTACTACCATACGTTTACCGTCATTTTTAATAACCGTTGCAGAACCAGATACATAGTCGCAATAATTAGATGCTGCGGACACCAATTTAATATCTGTTGCATCATTCTCAAAGTTATCATATCCTACACTAAAGAATGTGGCAGGAACAATTCCATAAGGATAGTAAAATTGTAAATCTGCAGGCATTGACCATGTACCTATCCTTAAGTAGTTTTTCCCGTTATGGCTTTCCCATGTGGCAAATCCATCCATACCTTCTACAATCTCACGACTAAATTCATGTTTTTGTCCGTCAACAGTGATAGTTAAAGCAATATCATCATTACCTCCTTCAGCATCACCGTCATCATCACTACTACAAGCAGTGAAACCCAATGCTGCAACCATCATTGCAAGCATCATCAATGTTGAATAAATCTTTTTCATATTTATACCTTATTATTTTATTTAGAATTAGAATTTAAATGCAACACCTATGCTGGGTACAATTTGGTTAGAACTGTCGATAATTTGATATTTCAATTCTGCATTGAGGTTAATTTTCTCCGTAAGTGCATATTGAACACCACAACCGATGTTTATTGCTATCTTACCATTAGACGAAGAATCGTCATAGTCTACATCGTCTAAGCCCAATCCGTCACTTGCACGGGTTAGGGAATAGTTGCCATAACCATAGTCATCGTCATCATAATCGTCATAAGATGACCCACCGCCAAAATGTACATAGCCGATACCTGCTAATGGATATACCTTTATCTTTTCTGCAACATTGAACATATAATGTATGTTTGCATTGATATCCCACATTGACATTCCTTCTTTTTTAAGAAAATAGTCAAATGAGACTTCTCCACGAATGTTATCTGTAAAACTATACTGTCCTTTTGCACCGATACCGATGTTTTTCCACTCTGAGCCGTATGAGATGTTTGCACCTACGGCTTTTTCTCCTTTTTGTGCTGATGCGCCAAGAGTTACGAGTGCAACACAAAGTGTCATTAAAATCTTTTTCATAAATTCTTTAATTTAATTTGTTTATATTGTTATGATGTATAGTCCAAAGGTCGGAGGGAGACAGAAAAAGAAAACGTGGACTATTTTACTTCGTCTACGTTTCGGAGGTATCGCCAAACACCATTGCATTCATATACGAGCAAAAGCCCACGCCATCGGCGTGAGCGTCTTACTTTTACTCTTGAATGCTTCTTTAATTTTTGGCGAAATTTCCGAAACAAGAATATAAGCTAACGCTTCAATTTCTATATGTCTTTATTCTGTTTTTTTATGTCATAGGCAAATCATTTTAATTTATTGCAAAGGTAGTCAATTTCTATGATACTACAAAAAAATTGCATATTTATTTTTAAAATCAGCAAAATAAAAACGACAAGCGAGATTCTCACTTGTCGTTTTCTTGTTGCGGAGGCAGGACTCGAACATGCGACCTCCAGGTTATGAGCCTGGCGAGCTACCAACTGCTCCACTCCGCGATGTTATTTTCAAATGCGAGTGCAAAGGTACTACTATTTTTTGAAACTACCAAATATTTATGTATTTTTTTAGCATTTTCGACTATTTAAGTCTTTTTTTATTCCTTTTTCTTGTGTATTTGAATTATAATATGTAATTTTGCACAAGATAACCATATTGTGCAAAATAGTCACAAAACGAATATGTCAATATCAAAGACAAGACAAAAACTTGTAGACGTAGCAAGGCAATTGTTTGCCAAGAACGGACTCGAAAACACTACGATGAACGACATCGCAGTAGCTTCGGGCAAGGGTCGCCGTACACTATATACCTATTTTAAAAATAAGGAAGAGGTGTACTATGCCGTTATAAAAGGTGAACTTGAACGCCTCTCCGACAAACTCGACGAAGTGGCGGCAAAACGCATACGTCCGCAAGAAAAGATTATAGAACTCATCTATACTCACCTGAATATGATAAAGGAGACTGTGGTGCGCAACGGTAACCTGCGCGCGGAGTTTTTCCGTAATATATGGATGGTGGAGAAAGTTCGTAAGAACTTTGACGAGGACGAAATAGAACTGTTCCGCAAAGTTTATACCGAGGGAAAAGCTGAAGGCGAGTTTGATATAGAAAACATCGATCTTGTAGCTGACATCACGCACTATTGTATAAAAGGACTTGAAGTGCCTTACATCTACGGTCGTTTGGGACACGGAATGACTGAGGAAACGAGCAAGCCGCTCGTAGCCAAGGTGGTATATGGAGCGTTAGGAAAGAATTTAAATCATTTAAAATAAAAAGAATAAAATGGGACTTTTGAGTGGTAAGACTGCCCTTGTAACAGGTGCAGCGCGCGGTATAGGAAAGGCTATCGCGCTTAAATTTGCCGAGGAAGGCGCAAACATTGCCTTCACCGACCTTGTAATTGATGAGAACGGACAAGCCACAGAGGCTGAAATAGCAGCAAAGGGCGTAAAGGTAAAGGGATATGCAAGCAACGCTGCAGACTTTGCGCAGACTGAAGAAGTTGTAAAGGCTGTCAAAGAGGAGTTTGGAAGCATTGATATTCTCGTGAATAACGCCGGCATAACAAAGGACGGACTTATGCTCCGCATGACCGAGCAGCAGTGGGATGCCGTGATAGCCGTAAACCTCAAGAGTGCGTTCAACTTTATTCACGCCTGTGTGCCTATCATGATGCGCCAAAAGGGTGGAAGCATTATCAACATGGCTTCTGTTGTGGGTGTTCACGGTAATGCAGGTCAGTCAAACTATGCAGCATCAAAGGCAGGACTTATTGCCCTTGCCAAGAGTATTGCGCAGGAAATGGGACCAAAGGGCATTCGTGCCAACGCCATTGCTCCGGGCTTCATAGAGACAGCTATGACGGCAGCACTGCCAGATGCTGTGCGTGAAGAGTGGAAGAAGAAGATTCCATTGCGCCGCGGCGGTATGGTTGAGGACATCGCAAGTGTTGCCACCTTCCTTGCAAGCGACATGTCAAGCTATGTCAGTGGTCAAGTTATTCAGGTAGACGGCGGAATGAACATGTAATTTACAGATATTTGCGATAATTATGACAGTTGTCTACGAGGACAATCATATTATTGTGGTTAATAAGGACAGCGGAGAAATCGTACAGGGCGACAAGACTGGCGACACTCCGCTGTCTGATATTGTAAAAGCATATATCAAGGAGAAGCACAACAAGCCAGGAAACGTTTTTCTCGGTGTTGTGCATCGTCTCGACCGCCCTGTGGCAGGTTTGGTGGTGTTTGCCAAGACATCAAAAGCATTGTCGCGCCTCTGCGATATGTTCCGCACGAGTGATATTCACAAAACCTACTGGGCGATAACAAAGGACGCACCACCCCACCCCGAAGGTCGTCTTGAACAATGGATTGTGCGCAACGAGAAGCAAAACAAAAGCTATGTCTACAACCGTGAAGCGCCAAACAGCAAGAAGGCAATATTAGACTATAAGGTCATCGGACACAGCGACAACTATACCCTCATCGAAGTACATCTCTTAACAGGTCGCCATCATCAGATACGCTGCCAGCTTGCCGCTATGGGTTGCCCTATAAAGGGCGACCTCAAATATGGCGCTAAGCGCAGTAATCCCGATGGCTCAATCTCTCTCATGTCTCGCCATATTGAGTTTGTCCACCCTGTCAGCAAGGAAAACATAAGCCTTTCAGCTCCGTTGCCCGACAACTCGCTGTGGACAGCATTTCTATAAGTAACTATATACTAAGACCCATCTGTAAAATCCATCTACATCCGCTGACAATTTGTATGTTTTGATGTGAAAAAAATACTTTTTATCACACTTTTTAATGAAAGACTGTTATTATTGATAACTCAGGGCAAATTGTACGAATTGTCTTTCTATAAATGTTGATTGTATCAAACATACCTTTGCGAAATTGCTAATTGTAATGTATGATTTATAGAGTATGATGGCGTAAGTTCAATTAATAAATGCAACTTTTGACGTAAATAACAAAGGCGCTAAAAAGAAAACATTTTTCAGAAGAAAGAGGAAAATCCCTTTCTCCGTGACGGAAAAATTGGTATCTTTGCAGCTCATTCCAAAAGTTACATAAGATGAGTCAGCTAACCAGGGACCGCCTTCGGTGTGAACGCCCTTTTTACGTGCGATGTTAAGAACCGCACCAACCGCTATATGCGCAAGTGTCGGTGGTTTCCCAAGCAGATTGTTGACTATTGCCGCCTGAAGTGCGCATCTACCAATATGTCCTCAAGAGATAAGAATGAGGGCGGCGACCTTTACATCCGGCTGCTGCATACATAGAATTGCTGGCATATATGGGATATAACAGGTCCATCACTACGAACAACGTAACGGAGTTTGCAAGGCATAAGCAGCTGGCAGAGGCTTTGAGAAATATACTTCACGCAACCGTATGCATCACGAGAGAAAGGACTCATAGAATACACCAACAAGCTCTACAGGCAATACATATATAAAGGAGTCAGCTTTGACAACTACACAGAGGAGCAGATTAAGCAGATACAATACAAAATCAATGCAAGGCCAAGAAAAACTCGGATTAAAAGCGTTGGTACAGACTTTTTTCGTACTTTTGCAGGCGTAGTTGCATTTTGAGGTTAAAACTTCATGATATGTAATTAGCAAAAAAATTTGGGCATGTCAAGAAAAAATATTAACTTTGCAGGGAATTTGAGAATAATAAGGCGAAAAGAAAATGAATATTTCTTACAAATGGCTTAAAGAATATGTAGACTGCGACCTGACACCGCAGGAGGTGGCAGATGCACTCACGTCTACGGGACTGGAAGTCGGTGCACTGGAAGAAGTGCAGAGTATAAAAGGTGGCTTGAAAGGTTTGTTTGTTGGCAAGGTGCTTACTTGCGAGGCACATCCAAACTCTGACCACCTGCACGTGACGAGCGTAGACCTCGGCAATGAAAATATAAGACAGATTGTATGTGGCGCACCAAACGTGGCAGCAGGACAGAAAGTTATTGTTGCCGACCTTGGATGCGTACTCTACGACGGAGACCAGGAATTTACGATAAAGAAATCGAAACTGCGCGGCGTGGAAAGTTGCGGAATGATTTGTGCCGAAGATGAAATTGGCATTGGCAACGACCATGCAGGCATAATAGTGTTGCCGGAAGATGCTGTTGTTGGAACTCCCGCAGCAGAATACTATAAGCTTGAAAGCGACTGGCTCATTGAGGTAGACATAACAGCTAACAGGGCTGATGCGCTGAGCCATTGGGGTGTGGCACGCGACTTGTATGCGTGGCTCAAGCAAAATGGCTACAAAACAGACTTGCACCGTCCTGATTGCAGTAAGTTTGTTGTTGACAACCACGACCTTGAAATTGATGTGGTGATTGAAAATAAGGAGGCTTGCAAACGCTATGCCTGCCTGTCGATAACTGATTGCGAGGTAAAGGAGAGCCCAGAATGGTTGCAGAACAAACTGAAAGTGATAGGCTTGCGCCCTATAAACAACATAGTGGACATAACCAACTATGTGATGATGGCATACGGACAGCCTATGCACTGCTTTGATGCAGACATGGTTACGGGTAACAAGATTGTTGTACGCACACAGCCAGAGGGCACGCCTTTCGTCACTCTCGACGGTGAAGAGCACAAATTGGGCGAGCACGACCTGAGCATCTGCAATGCCGAAAATCCGATGTGTATTGCCGGAATATTCGGAGGTAAGGGTAGTGGTACATACGAAACGACACGCAATGTAGTGCTCGAAAGCGCGTATTTCCATCCGACATGGATTCGCAAAAGCGCACGCCGCCATCAGTTGAGCACCGATGCTTCATTCCGTTTTGAACGCGGTATAGACCCCAACGGAGTGATATATGCACTGAAACAGGCTGCAATACTTTGCAAGGAACTTGCTGGCGGAAAGATATCAATGGAGGTGCGTGATGAGTATCCGACGATGATAGAAAGTCCGAAAGTTACACTTGAATATGACTATGTTAACGGACTGATTGGCAAGAATATAGGTAAAGATACTATAAAAAGTATTTGCGAGAGTCTTGAAATGAAGATTGTCAGCGAAAGCGACAATGCCATTGAACTTGAAGTGCCGGCATATCGTGTGGATGTGCAGCGTCCTTGCGATGTTGTTGAGGACATTCTTCGCATATATGGATATAACAATGTGGAGATACCCACGCAGCTGAAAAGCAGTCTTGTGGTGAAAGCCGATGAGGACCAAAAGCACAAGATGGAGAACATCATAGGCGAGCAGCTCGTGGGTTGCGGATTCAATGAGATATTGTGCAACTCGCTTACGAAGGGCGCTTACTATGAAAACCGCAACGCATATCAGGAGCAGAACAGCGTTAAGATAATGAATCCGCTGAGCAGCGACCTCAACGTAATGCGCCAGTCGCTTGTTTTCGGAGGCTTGGAGAGCATTGAGCACAACAGCAAGCGAAAGATGGGCAACCTGCGTTTCTTTGAGTTTGGCAACGTATACAACTTCTCGCCCGACAAGCAGAACGACGAAAACCCAATGGCTGCATATAAAGAGGACTATCATCTCGGTTTGTGGCTTACGGGTAAGCGCGTGGAAGGCTCTTGGGCTCACCCCAACGAGGATAGCACTTTCTTTGAACTTGAGGCGTATGTGGAGAATATCTTGCGCCGCATAGGACTGCCACAAGGTGTGCAGGTGCGCAAGAAGAGCACAAACGATATATTCTCGGCAGGCATTGTGATTGAAAACCGTGGCGGCAAGGTGTTGCTTGAAATGGGTATCGTGAGCAAGAAACTGCTGAAAGACTTTGACATCAACCAGCCCGTATATTATGCAGAGCTGTCGTGGAACGCACTGATGAAAGCTGTGCGCAAGAATGTTGTACTGTATTCGGAGATTTCAAAATATCCTGCCGTCAGTCGTGACCTTGCGTTGCTCGTAGACAACAATGTAGAGTTTGCGCAGATAGAGCAGATTGCCCGTCAGAGCGAGAAGAAATTGCTGAAAAAGGTGGAACTCTTCGATGTGTATGAAGGCAAAAACCTGCCGACAGGAAAGAAGAGCTATGCAGTGAACTTTATCTTGCAGGATGAGACAAAGACGCTTAACGACAAGCAGATAGATGCAATAATGCAGAAGATAATAGCAAACGTGACGAAGCAGACGGGTGCCGAGTTGCGTTAAACATCTTATTAGGAAAAGGTAAATAATAACAATAAAATAATTCCAAAACAATGGGAAGAGCATTTGAATATCGCAAAGCAGCGAAACTAAAGCGTTGGGGACACATGGCAAAGACGTTCACCCGACTTGGTAAACAAATAGCAATAGCAGTGAAGCAGGGAGGTCCTGATCCAGACATGAATCCAGCGTTACGTTCGGTGATCGTTACCTGCAAGCGTGAGAATATGCCTAAGGACAACATCGAGCGTGCCATAAAGAACGCTATGGGCAAGGACACAAGCGACTATAAGGAAGTGACCTACGAGGGATATGGTCCTCACGGAATTGCTATATTCGTGGACACATTGACAGACAACACCACTCGTACCGTGGGTGATGTTCGCTCGGTGTTCAACAAGTTCAACGGTAACCTCGGAACGACGGGTAGCCTCGCATTCCTTTTCGACCACAAGTGCGTGTTTACGTTCAAGAAAAAGGATGACGTTGATATGGACGAACTTATCCTTGAATTAATCGACTTCAACGTAGAGGATGAGTTTGACGAGGACGAAGAAGAGGGTACAATCACAATCTATGGCGACCCGAAGAGTTTCGGTGCTATTCACAAGTTCCTTGAGGAAAAAGGCTTTGAAGACGTTGGAGGTGAGTTTACATACGTGCCTAACGACCTGAAGGATGTTGACGCAGAGGCTCGTGCCACTATCGACAAGATGGTTGAAAAGCTCGAAGATTTTGATGATGTTCAGAATGTTTACACGAACATGAAACCTGAAGGTGCAGAATAATAATAGTTATATAAAAAAGAACGAGGTCGGGAAACATCCTGACCTCGTTTCGTTTTCTGGTTAAACATATCTTTTCTTTTCCCAAAGCCAGTTGAATACGACATCGTATGCCACTGCTTTTTGTTCCGTTTTCATCGGGTAGGCACGTGATGAACTTGGCATACGATAAAGCCTTATTGTGCGGTTGTCGAGGGTGAACTCGGAATATTCTCCGACTTTCGGCTCTGATATGTTATAGTGCTCGCAGAATATTGCAGTAGCAAGTTGTCCTGCTGTTATTACGGCTTTGCACTCTGGCAGTTTTCTCAGCATATCATCGATGTCGGTGCGCTCAACCACCATCAAATCATTGTCGGAAGCAGTGTTCTTTGTGCGGCATATCTTTGTACAGGTATCATACATTGCTATTCCATAGTGATTGAGAAACGGAACGATTTCTTCGAGATTATAACGCTTTTGTTCCGCAAGAACAAAATGCTGCTTGTCGCCAAAGAAACAGATGCCGAAAATTCGCCACATATCGTTGGTAAAGTTTGGATAGTAGAACTCCATACACCAACGCTTTTGCGCAGGAGGGAATGTACCAAGCATCAGCAACTTTGCCGATGAAGGCAGAAACGGTGTGAAAGGGTGACTTTCAATATCCACGGCTAAACTATTGAAAATGTTTAGTTTATACTTATCTCTCCACGAATGCTACGCTGCATCATTTCACGTATCTTCTCGTGGTCGCTATACAAGCCTTGCAGGTGCATAAGTTTGGTAACGGCACTCTCAACAGTGGAATCATAGCCAGAGATGACCCCAGCCGTCTTTAGATGGTAACCAGTATCATAACGCCCCATTTCAACCATACCTGCCATGCACTGTGAGATATTGATTATTGTCTTGCCGTTGTCGGCGGCTTGCTTCAATGCATCTGAAAGCCAGGGAAGTTGAGGAGCATTTCCGCTGCCGTATGTGCGCATCACTATTGAACGAAGACTTGGCGACTCAAGCACGTGACGCACGATATCTTCGGGTATTCCGGGAAAGACGGTGAATACGATGACATTTGCATCGAGATTGTAGTGAGGAATCATCGGACTGTTCCAGTCAGGCTTCAATATGCGGTCTTCGTAGTAAGTAATGTTCACGCCTGCATTGGCAAGATGCAGATAGTTGAACGACTCGAATGCCTTAAAGTTTTCTGCGCTCTTCTTTGTTGTTCGGTTGCCACGCAAAAGGCTGCCACTGAAATAGATACATACCTCTGGAACCATCGCGTGCCCGTCTTTGTTGAGTGCGCATGCTATCTCTATGCTTGTTATGATATTCTCCTTTCCGTCGGTGCGCAACTGACCAATTGGCAACTGGCTGCCTGTGAGAATTACGGGTTTTGTAAGATTCTCGAACATATAGCTCAACGCAGATGCCGTGTAAGCCATAGTGTCTGTGCCATGAAGAATTACGAAGCCATCGAAATCATCATAGTTGTCGGCTATGATGTGAGCAAGATTCTGCCACAAGACAGGGTTCATGTTGCTGCTGTCTATAGGAGGCGTAAACTGGAAAGTGTCTATGTCAACGTCGAATTGCGCCAGTTCGGGTACGTTGTTAAGCAAATGTTCAAATTTGAAAGGCTCAAGGGCATTGGTGATAGGATTGCGGTTCATTCCTATCGTGCCACCTGTATAAATAAGGAGTACTTTTTGCTTCGATTGGGTCATTTTCTTCAAATTTGGTGCAAAAATAACTAAAAAATTTGATAAATCAAAATAATATTAGTAAATTTGCACACGGTTCTTATGGACTTAAAACTAATAACAAAATAAAAACAAAACAAAATGAAACAATTTAATGATGCGAATTTCCTGCTTGACACCGAAGTGGCACAGGAACTATTCCACAACCATGCGGCTAAGAAGCCTATTATCGACTATCACTGTCATCTGATTCCTGCAATGGTGGCAAACGACCACAAGTTCAGAAGCATAACAGAGCTGTGGCTCGGCGGCGACCACTACAAGTGGCGTGCAATGCGTACCAACGGTGTTGACGAGCGTTTCTGCACAGGTAAGGACACAAGCGACTGGGAGAAGTTTGAGAAGTGGGCGGAGACTGTTCCTTATACATTCCGTAACCCATTGTATCACTGGACACACCTTGAGCTGAAGACTGCCTTCGGTATCGAAAAGCAACTCAACCCAAAGACTGCACGTGAGATTTTTGACGAGTGTAATGAGAAACTGAAGCAACCTGAGTTCTCTGCACGCGGACTTATGCGCCACTACAATGTGGAGTGTGTCTGCACAACAGACGATCCTGTAGACGACCTTCGCTATCACAAGCAGACACGTGAGGATGGTTTCGAGATTAAGATGATTCCTGCATGGCGTCCTGACAAGGCTATGAACATTGAGAAGCCTGAATTCCCTGCATATATAAATCAACTTGGTGAGGTGGCAGGTGTTACAATAACAACATACGCTGACTTGCTTGATGCTTTGCAGAAGCGTCACGAATTCTTCCACGAGAATGGTTGCCGCTTGTCTGACCACGGTATTGAGGAATTCTACGATGAGGAGTATACCGACAGCCAGATTGAGACGATATTTGCAAAGGCTATGCGCGGACAGCAGCTGTCTGTATTGGAGCAACGTCAGTATAAGCACGCATTCTTGAAGGATATGGCTATTATGGATGCAGAGGCAGACTGGACACAGCAGTTCCACTACGGTGCAATACGTGACAACAACACAAAGATGTATCATCAGCTTGGTGTTGACTGCGGTTTCGACTCTATCGGTGAGTTCACTACCGCAAAGGCTATGAGCCACTTCCTTGATGAACTGAACACAGCTGACAAGCTCACGCGTACCATATTATATACATTGAACCCATGTGCAAATGAGGTTATCGCTACAATGCTTGGTAACTTCCAAGGCGGTTGCCCAGGAAAGATTCAGTTTGGTTCTGGCTGGTGGTTCAACGATCAGCTTGACGGTATGCGCCGCCAGATGGACGCATTGTCTGTGCTCGGTCTCTTGAGCCGCTTCGTTGGTATGCTTACCGACAGCCGTTCGTTCCTGAGCTATCCTCGTCACGAGTATTTCCGTCGTCTGCTCTGTAACATTCTTGGAGATGACGTAGAAAAGGGCTTGTTGCCACACGACATGGAAGTGCTTTCGCGTATGGTTGAGGACATCAGTTATAATAACGCAAAGAATTATTTCAAGTTCTATTGATAATAAAGTTTAGGCAATTAGGCACAACGAAATCCTAATTGCCTATTTTTATATTTCTATGTTTTCAACATTTTTGTTTGAAAACCCCAAAATTCTTTTGTCATTTAAGAAAAAATCATTATATTTGCACCTGAATACAACCAATTACAAACTGACTGACAAACTATAAAACAACTACAAGAATGATAAAGAAACTTTTTGTATCGGCAGTACTGCTGGCAACAACGGCTATGGCAGTAAAAGCTGACAACTGGGATGCACGTTTCCGTAATCCCGACAAGGCTGCACGTCCGTGGACATTTTGGTACTGGATGTATGGTAACGTGAGCGACGAGGGCATAAGGCTCGATATGGAGGCCATGAAACATGCCAACATAGCAGGATTCTATCTCATGCCGATAAAAAGCAGTGCCGACGGCAAGGAACTTGGCGGCAAGTCGGAGCAATTATCCGCTGAATGGTGGAAGCGCATGAATACAGTGTGGCAAATGGCAGACAGCCTACACTTAGATATGGGCATACACATCTGCGACGGTTTTGCACTGGCTGGCGGTCCGTGGATAAAGCCAGAAGAAAGTATGCAGAAAGTTGTGTGGAGCGACACCATTATATATATAGGTGGCAAGGGTACACCCAATATAGTAACTCCGCGAGTACCTGTAGAAGGCTATTATGAGGACATCGCTACATATATCTATCCCGTGAGTAACGCAGACAAGCGTCAGCCGAAGTCTTCGGTGGAATTTCCTTTTAGGGCAGAGAATCCTTCTGACATCATTATGTCATACGATGAGCATTTCACTTTGCGGTCGGTAAGGATAATCACGGGAGGCAACAACGTGCAGTCGCACCGTTTTATGATTAGTGCTTCCGACGATGGCAAGCTGTGGCATCCTGTGAGACAACTGCAACCTGCACGACAGGGATGGCAAAATACCGACGCACAGGCTACATACGCCGTGCCTGCTACAAGGGCAAAATATTTCAAGTTCCATTGGACTCCCGAAGGCAGTGACCCCGGCAGCGAGGATATGGACGCAGCTAAATGGAAACCAACACTAAGAGTTGGTGGAATAGAACTGTCTGATCAGGCTGTCATCGACGGCTATGAAGGTAAGGCGGCACTTGTATGGCGAGTGCCAGAGCCGTTTGCCGTTGCCGATGCTGACTGCGTGACACCTGCCGAGATGAAGGCACTGCCATTGAAAGACGGTGAGAAGCTGAAAGAAGGATATTATCGTGTTATTAGAATGGGTCACACTTCAACACTGCACACAAATGCTACAGGCGGAGGCGGTCGCGGTCTTGAATGCGACAAGTTCTCTCGCGCAGCAATAAGAAAGCAGATTGACAACTGGTTTGGCACTATACGCCGCAATGCCCCTGCAGGAGTTGCCGACAGGGTATTGAAGCGTTTGCACGTTGACAGTTGGGAGTGCGGCAGCCAGAACTGGAGCAGCAATTTTGCAGACGAGTTCAAGGCACGCCGTGGTTACGACCTTATGCCGTGGCTGCCTTTGTTGGCAGGTGTACCGATGGAGTCGTCAGACAAATCGGATGCTGTTCTTCGCGATGTTCGACTGACAATAGCCGAACTTATAGACGGCATCTTCTTCGACGAGATACAGCAGGCTGCACGCAGATTTGGCGTTGAACTTTCGGCAGAATGCGTAGCACCCACAATGGTAAGCGACGGAATGCTGCATTACAGGCGCACCGACTATCCTATGGGCGAGTTCTGGATTAAGAGTCCTACACACGACAAGCCAAACGATATGCTCGACGCAATAAGCGGAGCACACGTTTACAACAAGAACATAATACAGGCAGAGGGATTCACGGAACTTCGCGGCGTATGGGACGAACACCCTGCAATGTTGCGTCCTTTGCTCGATGCAAACTATTGCTTAGGCATAAATGCATTGGTGTTCCACGTTATGACCCACAATCCATTCACCGACAAGAAGCCAGGAATGACGCTCGACGGCATAGGTACTTTCTTCCAACGCGACAACACTTGGTGGAGGGAGTTCCCTGCATTCACCGATTATGTGGCACGTTCGCAGTCGTTGCTTCAATACGGAAGCCCTGTTATCGACATTGCGGTATATACGGGCGATGAAGTGCCTCGCCGTTCAATATTGCCTGAACGACTCGTGAATATCCTCGGCGGTCTTTACAACAAAGACGCCCTGCAAAGGGAAAAGGAGCGTGTGGCAAACATAGGACAGCCATTGGAGGTAAGTCCAGCCGGAGTTACGCACACGCGTAATATGACGAAGGCTGGAACATGGGTGAACGCCATGCGTGGCTACAAATATGACTCTTTCAACCACGATGCTCTCGACGGAGCAAGAATGGTTGATGGTAAACTCGTTACACGTGACGGTATGACGTATGCTGCACTGACACTGCCGGGCAAAAGACTTATGAATCCCGCAGGACTAAACACGGCAGGAAGCAAGATTGATGAACTGCGCAAGCAGGGTCTGAAAGTGATAGACAAGCCGTGGACTGAACCTACGCTTGAAAGCATAGGCATAGCACGCGATGTGGAGTTGCCACTTGGAATAGACTACACCCACCGTCACGCCAACGAAGCCGACATATATCTGTTGAGCAACCAAAGCGACAAGACATTGGCTTTTGCACCCAAATTCCGTGAAAGCAGGGCATACGAATATGTTGCCGATGCCGTAAGCGGAAAAATATACAAGGCGGAAGACATAATGACAGATGGAAAATTGTCATTGGCAGCAGGTGAGTCGTTGTTCTACATTTTGTCTGACACGGAAACGACAACGGACACGCCTATGCAAAAGGATATTCAGACCACACCGCTCAACACCACAGAGTGGACTATAGCATTCGAGGAGAACGGCAAGACCGTAACATCCCCTACCCTGTTCGATTGGAGTACAAACGATGACAACGGAATAAAATACTATTCAGGACACGCCACCTACACAACAACGTTCAAGGCAGGAAAGAATGAAAAAATCGTTTTAGACCTTGGCGATGTGCGCGATATTGCAACTGTGACAGTAAACGGCATAGATTGCGGCACGCTGTGGACAGCCCCATATCGTACCGACATAACAAAGGCGTTGCACAAAGGCAAGAACGAGCTGAAGATTCTTGTAGTTAACACTTGGGCAAACGCTTTGCTCGGCAGCGACCTCGGCACTCCGCCATACGAGGGTATATGGACAAACGCCAAATATCGCCGTGCCGAAAAGACCACGATACCGGCAGGACTGCTCGGACCGGTAACAGTGTTAAAATAACATATTTCAACAACTTGTGGTGTATTAAGATATCGCCGACCAGTTTATGTTGGTCTTGCGCAGTTCCTGAAGGCGGTCCCACATCAGTTTGTTTCTTTCGCTGTTGCAGGCAGGGTCGTCGTCGATGATGCGCTGTGCTTCGTCGCGTGCCAGCTGCACGAGCTGACCATCGCGTGTTATGTTGGCAATCTTCAGGTCGAAAGCCATGCCGCTCTGCTGCGTTCCTTCGAGGTCGCCCGGACCACGAAGTTTCAAGTCAGCCTCGGCAATGCGGAAACCGTCGTTGGTGTCGCACATTATGTCGATGCGCTTGCGAGTGTCTTCCGTCATCTTGTGATTGGTTACGAGTATGCAATACGACTGGTCGGCACCGCGCCCCACCCTGCCGCGCAACTGATGCAGCTGCGACAAACCGAATCGCTGCGCCTCGAGGATTACCATCACCGAGGCGTTTGGAACATTCACGCCAACCTCTATCACCGTGGTTGCCACAAGCATCTGCGTCTCGCCGCTCACGAACCGCTGCATCTCCATTTCCTTGTCCTTCGGCTTCATCTTGCCGTGTATCTTGCTCATTCTGAACTCGGGGAATATCTGTTGCAACGACTCATAGCCGTCTTCCAGGTTTTTAAGGTCCATTTTCTCGCTTTCCTCTATCAAAGGGAAAACGATATACACCTGCCTGCCTTGCCGCACCTGGTTGCGTATGCTCTGATAGAGCGCACTCAGCTGATTGTCAAAGACGTGCTGCGTGTGTATGGGTTTCCTGCCCGGAGGCAGCTCGTCAATAATGCTCACATCGAGGTCACCGTAAAGTGTCATAGCCAGTGTGCGAGGTATGGGGGTTGCCGTCATCACAAGCACATGGGGCGGATTTTCGCTCTTTGTCCACAACTTGGCTCGCTGCGCCACGCCGAAGCGGTGCTGCTCGTCAACCACTACCAAACCGAGGCGGGCAAACTGCACCGTGTCTTCTATCACTGCGTGCGTGCCCACAAGTATGTTTATCTCGCCTGCAGCCAATCCGTCGAGCGCCTCCTGCCTGCGCTTGCCCTTTACCATTCCAGTGAGCAATTCCACCCTTATGGGCATATCGCCAAGAAACTCCTTTATCGTAGCAAGATGCTGCTCGGCAAGTATTTCCGTGGGTGCCATGATGCAAGCCTGAAAACCGTTGTCCAAGGCTATGAGCATTGCCATGAGCGCCACGAGCGTCTTGCCACTGCCAACATCGCCCTGAAGCAAGCGATTCATCTGTCTGCCGCTGCCCACATCGGCACGTATCTCGCGCAACACGCGTTTCTGGGCATTGGTAAGTTCAAAGGGAAGATGATTATGATAAAAGCCGTTGAAACTGTCGCCTATCCTTGCAAACACATTGCCGCGAAACTTCCGCCGATGGTCGCTCACATAGCGCAGGATGTTGAGTTGCACATAGAAAAGTTCCTCAAACTTCAGGCGCATACGGGCGTGCTCCAGCATTCGTGCGTCCTTGGGATAATGTATTGTGCGCAGCGCCGTGTCGCGCCCCATCAGGCACAGGCGGTTAACGATGAAGTCGGGAAGCGTCTCGGGTATTTCCTCCGCAATCTTTTCGAGCAGTGTCCTCGTGAGCCGTTCCATTCCGCGCGATGTCAAACCTATGCGCTTCATCTTCTCCGTGGTGTTGTAATGCGGCTGCATTCCCATTGCCGACAACTGCAAATCCTCGTTGTCCTCTATTTCGGGATGCTGTATGTTTATGCGTCCGTTATATACGCTCGGCTTGCCGAATACCACATATTCCTCGCCCACCTTGTAAGTCTGACGGGCATACTTGCCGCCATTGAACCACACCAAGTCCATGACTCCAGTGCCGTCGGAGAAATGAGCCACGTAGCGCTGCTTGCGAGGCCCCATCTCATAAACGTCCCAACTCAATATCCTGCCCACCGCCTGAACGTATGGCATATCCTCGGTCATTTCCCTTACGGTGTAGACGCGGCTTCTGTCAACATACTTATATGGATAATATTCCAGCAGGTCGCCGTAGGTGTTCACGCCTATCTCGTCGGCAAGAACTTGCTTCTTCCGAGGTCCTACGTTTGGCAGATACTTGATGTCCTGCCTCAATATCGATAACGTGCCTGCCATATTTCGTATCTTGTCCTATCCTATATCTACCACCGTTATGCCTGCACCGCCAAATTGCACGTGCTCGTCGCGGAATCCTGTAACGTTGGGCACTGTTGAGAGATACGCCCTTATGGCTTGCCTCAATGCGCCTGTGCCAGTGCCGTGTAATATTCGCACGCGCGACATGCCCACGAGTATTGCATCGTCGATGTAGTATGTCACGGCTTGTATGGCTTCGTCGGCACGCATACCTCTCACGTCGATGTCCTGTTTGAAGTTCAGTTTTCGGCGGTCTATCGTGTCGCGTGTCATACGGCTCGCTGCCGTGTACGACGATGCCGACTCCTGCTGTTTGGGCTTATCGGCACGTTCCAACCGGTCGCAGCGCATCTTTGTGCGCATGTCGCCGAATATCACCGTAGCCATCTTGCCGTCGATGCTCTCAACCTCGCCCACCGATTGCAGACCCTTAATCCTCACGGTGTCACCCTTTTGCAGCGGTGCGTCTTTTTTCAGCACAAGCTTTACCATTGCGGAGTTCTCCTGTTCCTGACGCAGTTTCTTCTCGTTCTTGCGCTTCTCGCGGCGTTCCTTGCGCTCCTGAATCTGGCGCATCTTGCGTTCTATCAGTTCATCGTTGGCGTTGAAGGCATCTTCAACCTCCTGCTTGAACACGTTCAACTGCTCGCGTATGCGGCGAGTCTCCTCCTTATGGGCCTGAGCCTCCTTTATCTCGCGTATTGCGTTTTCTATCCGTCGGTTGCTCTCTCGCAGAAGTTCCTCCGCCTGTTCCTTTGCCTTTTGCAGTGTTTCCTTGCGCTGCCTTTCCACCTCGGCAAGTTCCTTTTCGTAGCGTTCAATCTTCTGCTGCAGTTGTTTTTCCTGTTGGTGAACGTTCTGTCGTTTCGTCTCCCAGTAGCGCTTGTCGCGCACGATGTCCTGCAAGTATTTGTCGCTTTGAATGTAGTCTGCGCCTACAATCTCGCTTGCATCGCGTATCACCTCTTCGGGTATTCCCGTCTTTCGCGCTATCTCTATGGCAAACGACGAGCCCGGCTGTCCGATGGCAAGTTGAAACAATGCCTGCATCTGATGTCGGTCGTAGAGCATTGCGCCGTTGACGACACCCTCGTTCTGGTCGGCAAAGTATTTCAGGTTCTGGTAGTGGGTGGTTATCACTCCGTATGCCCCGCGCTTGCAAAACTGCCTGAGCACGCTCTCGGCTATCGCTCCGCCTATCTGCGGCTCTGTGCCTGTGCCAAACTCGTCTATCAGCAACAGTGTATGCCCGTCGCTGTGGCGCATCACCTGCTTCATGTTCGTAAGGTGTCCGCTGTATGTACTCAAGTCGTCGGCAATGCTCTGCTCGTCACCTATGTCTATCATTATGTTCCTGAAAACGCCCGTCCTCGAGCGGTCGTCGACCGGTATCGGCAGTCCGCACTGCAACATATATTGCAGCAGTCCCACGGTTTTCAGGCACACCGACTTTCCGCCGGCGTTAGGGCCGGATATTATCAGAATGCGCTTCTCTTTTGTCAGCATTATATCGAGCGGCACAACCTTTTTCTGCTGCTTCTCCAACTGCAATGCCAACAATGGGTGACGCGCCTGTATCCAGTCTATATGGGGCTTATCCGTGACCTTCGGCTCTGTTGCGCCAGTCATCTCGGCAAACAATGCCTTGGCTCGTATCATATCAATGTCGGCAAGAAGGCGATACGACTTCACTATCTCCATGATGTTTGGGCGCACCAAGGCTGCAAAGTCTTTCAGAATCCTTATCATCTCCCTGCGCTCGTCCGCTTCCAGTTCGCGTATGCGGTTATTTGCCTCAACCACCTCGGCAGGCTCAATGAACACCGTCTTTCCACTGGCACTCTCGTCGTGAACAATGCCTTTTATCTTGCGTTTCATTCCGGGAGCAACGGGAATCACCAGTCGTCCGTCGCGCAACGTAGGTGCAGCATCTTTCTCAACAAGTCCTTCGCTCTGTGCCGCACGCAGTATATTATATAATGTACGCGAGATTGTTCCCTCCGTACTTGCCAGTTGTCTGCGAATGTCGTGCAGCGTAGGCGACGCGTCATCGCGAATTTTTCCCCACTTGTCGAGTATTCGCTCTATCGCCTGTGTAATGTTTGGAAACGTTACTATCTCTTCCGTCAGTGCGTGAAGGGCTGGATAAGGCGGTGTGCTGTCCTCGTCGCTGTTTCTGTTGAGATATGCCACAATGTCTATTATCGTGTGCAGCGACCTGTTCAAGTCCCACATCTCCTCTTCTTCAAGATATGTGCCTTCAAGCCGCAGCCGCGCCACCTGTTGTCTGACATCAAAAAAGTTGTGCATCGGAAACTCGCTGTCCTCCGCTTGCAGGCGGCGAAACTCACGCACCTCCTGCAGCCTTCGGTTTATAACATCCACGTCTGTCGACACCTTTATGCCGTCAACACGTTCCTTTCCCAATGCGCTGAGGCATTTTGAATACAGCAACTGCCTTATCTCGTCGAATCCTATTTTATGTTCGTAATTGTCAGGATAAATCATTTCGCTTCATTTTTCCCGTTGCACCAACACGCAACTTTACGCTGCAAAGATAATGATTTTTTGCCAAAAAAACATCAAAACACGAGGAAAAACTAAAAAAGTCTCCAAAATATTTGGCACTTTCAAAAAAACTCCGTACCTTTGCACTCGCTTTTAGGAAACCTTTCCCACTAAAGCCTGGAGAGATGGTAGAGTGGTCGATTACAGCGGTCTTGAAAACCGCCGTACCGAGAGGTACCGGGGGTTCGAATCCCTCTCTCTCCGCTTCAACGAAATGAAACCTGCTGAAAAATCAGCAGGTTTTCTTCTTTTCACCCCCCCAGAGGTTCCGTTTTTCTTTTATAATACTTTAGGCCTAATATGCAAAAAGTAGGCTGGAAGGTGCTGTAACTCCCTGATATTTATTATCTTTACGTGAGTTCGATATAAGCCTTATGCCAAGAATCTGCTTTTGTCAATGATTTCAATGTTCATTTCCGGCTTCTTAGGCAGCAAGTTGTATGCAATGAGTCCCGCCACGAGATTCGTTGTAAAGTTATTGACCGAGCGGTGCCTTGTATGCTCAATCTGGCAGACATTCTTCAGCTCATCGTTGACCGTCTCTATGACCGAGCGTTTCCTGAGTATGATCTTGTCATGCAGGCTCATCAGCGAGTTCTTCATGTTCTTCTTAATCTTGGTTATCAGGTGTATATCATCCATAAATAGTTGTTCAAAGAGATCCTAGCTGATATATCCTCTGTCGGCGAAGAGCTTGCCGAACAGGTTGTCAGTAAGCCGTTTGTCCTTCAGTGGCCCCCTGTCATCCTCATTGCCCGCAGAGAGTGTCCACTAGATAATCTCGGCCTTGTCGTTGATGACCAGGTGCAGCTTCAGACCGTAGAACCATCCCATCGTGGACTTGCCCTTTGCCGCCCATCCGCGCATGGTCTTGTGCGAGTGCATCCGCTTGATGTGGCATACTTCCAGCGGCGTGGAGTCTATGATGGAAATGCCCGTACACTTACCCAGGGCACAGGTCTGCAGGAAGAGCAGCAGCTGTAGCCCGACCTGTGCCTGCCGCTCGACGAAGCGGTTGTAGGACACGGTGTGCGGAAAGTCGAGGCGCATGTGCTGGCAGACGTAGCCAAGATAGAAGGACTTCAGGTCACGGAAACGGTAAGTATGGGACAGCACCAGGATGGTCATTACCTCGCTGTCGGACAGACGGCACGGACGGTTCCGGGAGCGTTTGCCGGGGATGCACACGGCACGTTTTTTCAGCTCGGGGGCAAGATATTTGCAGAATTCGTCGAGAGTACAGAAAATTTTTATTAAATTTGCAGGTGTCATAGGAGTGAATGTTTTATGTAACTGTTTGATTTTCACCTGTAAAGTTACTAAAAATATCTCATTCCTACAACTTTTTTAGCACTTTTCTTATATCGAACTCACGTATCTTTAGTAGCGAGACAGTATGAAACCTTGTGGTCTTGTACTATTTTCGCGCATTATGAAAACAGTACAAAAATTGTGAAAATCGCAGAATGACACCTATGACAGCGACGATGGACGAGACGGCATAGATGAGGTAGAATACGTAGAATATCATCGTCACTACATCATTGTGAGCCGTGGCAAGGGCATCCGCTCCCCAGCTGTAGTCCACGCCGCCGCACTTGGCGGTAGCAGACAAGGACTGGACAAGCAGCATACCTGCCATGGCTGACTTCAGAAATATGATAGCTTTACAATTCATCAATGGTGTTCTTACAGTGGAGGCATGTCTGCTGCGGGCACTGTGCTTCTCCTGAAGGAAGATATTGTACTCCTCAGGGGTTGCCACGAACTCGTGATCAGGTGTCAGTTCGTCGGCTTCTGCCGCAAACTCTTCATTTAGCTGCTCGCTGATCATTGCTGCCCGGCCACTCTGTGGGATATCGTCTTCTTGTGAGGCAACATAGCCAGCTGGTTCTATGACACGCACGCCGTCACCATGAATTTGTTCGGTGTATGGCACGTCACCGTCGTCACCGTCTATATGGAAGCCGTCTTCGTTCTCACTGACGCTGACAGGGGCGTCCTCGCCGGTTATGTCGCCGACGTCAATGGTCTCAGGTTCATCTTTCTGCCCGTCCTTCTTTCCGTAGAGGTCACGCATGATGGTGACGGAGAAATAGATGATGTAGGCGAAGGTCAGCACGACCGCGAATATCATAAATGGGCTCATACTGTTATTTGTTTGAATATGATTTTTTGTTTCTTTCCACTCCGGACAAGCAGTCTTTGTCATTCTGCTTTACGAAATGCGAGTGCAAAGAAACTATTTTTGTATGGTACTGGACGAATTTACTGCTGCCAGCAGCCCAAATCTTAACATCAATTATTTTTATAGTATGATTTTTCGGCAAAAATCATACTATAAGCAGGATTGGAAAACACAAATGAAAAAAGAAGAAGTTTCTGCGTGGAAACTTTCTCCTGTTTCTATTGAATTTGCAAATTATTGCAGAAATTGGTACAACGACATCTATTTATTTATGAAAACGTAGTTCAAGTAGTTGGATTCGTTTAAGTAGATATTCGGAATGAAAGTAGTTTTAAATTACTCCCAACTGTTTAGCGACATCCTGTATCAGTTTGGTAAGAGGGCGTTTATGAATATCATTGGGATTATCGTATGTACCAAGTATGAAACGGTTGACTTCTGATTGAGCGAATGGGATTCGGCGTAATATATGTCCGAGTGCTTTATAATAGCCTTTATCATAAGCCATCCGCTTCCATACCACTTCTTCTGCAACATCTTTCAACTCGTCATAAAGATGGTTAATGTGTAGCTTGTCCATGAGAGGCGCCAACAACTCTGGCCGACGGACGGCATCAAGTTGAATTTTTAAATCCCCAGTCTGATGCGTCAAGATGTAATGAGCTAAAGAAGCTGAAGTAATCTTAAATCTATAAAGTTCATTATCATTATTTGATTCATTCCAGATACTGTGATATTCTCTATCGTCATCTCGTTTGTTGAGATTGCATGATGCGCAGCAAGGCTGTAGGTTGAAAAAACAAACACAAAGGTATGGATATTTTGACTCTGGCTTCCAGTGATCCAACTGGTAGTATCCACGATTATCTTCGTCTGTCACCGCATATTGGGAATTACAATAAACACAAGCCTTGATGTTCAGTTCTCTAATAAAATGTGGGAACACTTGATTGCGTATGATCTTATAACATAGTGTTTCCTGAATAATCTCTGTAAAGGTCTTAAATATCCCATTTGCTCTTATGCCTATTTTTATCTTTTTGCTCGTTTCTTTTGGAGTGAGAAGAGCAGAAAATGTTTGTATTTCGTTTTCAAATTCTGAGGGAGGCAGTATTAGTAGCCCATTATCCAGCCTGTCTTTTAGCTTTTCAAGATATACAACATATCTTTTTCTGTTAAGCAAATTTTTCCTCTTTTTTCGTTTCCCAACTTTATATTGTTCCTTGATTGAATTTTTTGAATCAGCAAATAATACTTTCAAATCCTCCACACGTTGAGGTATATTTATTAGGGCATTTCCATTTGGCAATGGAGATTTTCCTGTAAGCATCTCCTGATACCGTTCAGATAAAGTTTTAATATAAGAAGTGATAGGAATCTGTCTCATACCTGTTGTTCTTTCAATCGCTGAATTTCTGCTTCTAAGACTCGGATGCGCTCATCTTTTGTTGAATAATAATGCTCATGGAAAAGAGATACCAACACACCATGCAACAGAGAATCGCCCACCAAGCTAATAAGTTGTTGTACCGAATCACGGCATAACGGATCCTCATCTGCCGACCTGTCCTGTTTCAGAAACTCAATAGCCTTTGTTATTTTTTTCTGAGCATATCCACCAATAAAGCCATTGCTCAAAAAGAAATCTTCATTGAGTAATGTACTTATATTTGCGCCAAATGTATTACTGAATCTATCATTTCTTACCATTTCTCCATTCTCTAACAGCAGAACTCTTCCTTGGGGCAGGTCACTTAAAAGAAAGGGTGAATGGCTTGACAGAATAATGTTTACATGGTTTTCCTGGTTAATACCCAAATTCTCAATGGCCTCAATCAACTTGCATAGAAATGTACGCTGATATTCTGGGTGAAAACCGATTTCTATTTCGTCAAGAATCAGATTATAGTAATGGTACTTTGGTCGGTCAAAATGATCTTCATTTTGGTATTCCTGTACCGACATTAAGTTACGCATATGATACATACAGCTACCCATCTGCTGTATAAACTGACGCTCGCCGGAACTCAAATGGCTATATTCCACACAAGCGTCCGTTGTCAAGTTTCGTAACCAAATGGTCATTTTGTAGTATGGTGGGATAAAATGCCGTTCTTGTTCTTCAAGACTTTCAAAATTGTTCCCTTCATGATAGAGCCTATGGTATGTCTCATAGTTAAATACATTCATCAAGTCACAGTCATCAAGAGAAATGTCATGAGACAAAAAGGCTTTGATAAAGTTGATAGTCTGTATTATTTTGGTAGATATGTGGGAGGGTTCTGTATAAATTTTTTCACACAAAGATGCAAACGCATTCCTTTGCGCTTCTTCGGCTAATATGTAATTATCTGGTAGCTCGTCCTGAGTATGAGCAAATCCTTCAAACGTTGGGTAGTTGTTTGCTACCGCCAATATCTTGTCAAAGATATAAGCCATAGCCCTAACTAACACTTCACGTTTTTCCTGTACTGCTAAATTCCGGTTTATTTCAAATTTCTCAAACATAATAGCCAGACAATCGTTTTGGTTCAATGCCAGAAAGTCTATATTGTCTATATGATTTCTAAAATCAAATCCCTCAACCTTGGAGCCATACACCTGCTCATCAAATTCAAATTCAATACGGTCCAAACGATGGCCGCTGATGAAGTCACGATTGCTAAGAAGAAGTTGTGCTGTGCGGGTGTTTGCAAAATCTGCTTGGCGCTCCATATCGTATTTGTTTCCCCCTTTATATGGCTCAATACCAATTGCTACCCGATACCCGTCATTCTTGTTGTATATACTTTCCAGCCAGTTGCGTTCTGATGTAGCGTTCCGCCAGTCGCAGACAGGTTCAGAGTCATAGTCATAGTCAATCGGTACTAATGACTGCATAGAATAATTAGTTACCAGCGTATAGAATAGGTTACGATAAATAGTATTGTATTCTTCTGCATGAGGGCGATTGCCGCTATTCAAATTAATTCGAGGCTCCCCTTCTTTTTCAAAATACATAGTTTCTCCGCAACATGCAATGGTAAAAAGGCTATTGTTTAATTCATAGTGCAATTCTGCATATAATCCTTGGATATACCATAGTTGAGTAGCGCCACCCCCACGGTATGAATCACACTCCAAACGGCAACACAAGTTATTAATGATGCGGTACACAATTTCAAAAAGTGTACTCTTGCCAGCTCCGTTTGTACCACACACAGCTTGTACATTGATATTACGCCCAAAGAAATCGTCTGGCATCTGACACCTGGCTGGATTAGGTTGAATATGATCGCCTTCGCTGACATATCTGTCATTGAAGAAATAGAATTGCTGTTCATGCAAACCTTTACGGTATGCCTCGCTGCAGCCAGGCATCATACGTACAGCTATCAAACTAAAAGTATTATCTTGAATTGCCATATTATAATTTACATAAAATCCATAAACCTTAAAGCATCATCACAAAAATGCTGTGGAATATTATCAAAATGTCTTTTGTACCTTTTTAACCACATTCCCAAATTTTAAAATGGTTCATAAAATCTTGTATATTTTATTTTTTATACTACAAAGATAATGATTTTTTTATAAATGTACCAAATTTTCGATAGTTTTTTCAAAAATTTTAAGGAACTGCGAATTCAACAAGCAAGTGCAAATTTACATCAAATAGCTGAGAAACTCTTCTTGTGGTGTTGAGAAATTGAGTTTTTTTCTTGGTCTTGCATTAATTTTGTTTCTGATGTTTTCAATATCCATGTCCGTTAGTTGTTTTATATTTGATGATTTGGGAATATACTGCCTGGCGAGTTCATTGGCGTTCTCGACCGCACCTTTCTGCCATGATGAGTAAGGATCCGTGAAGTACACGTTGGTATCGAGTCCTCTGGCAATCGCCTGATGGGCACAGAACTCACAGCCATTGTCCGTGGTGATGGTCTTTATGTATCCCTTATATGGCTCAAGCAGCCGTATGGCTTCCTTGGCAAGTTCCTCAGCCTGCTTTCCAAACCTGAGTTTCTTCATGAACAGCATATTGGTGCTGCGCTCCACGACCGTAAGTATGGCTCCCTGGTTGTTGTTGCCGACAATGGTATCCATCTCAAAGTCTCCAAACCGTTTCCCGTCTGCCTCTGCCGGACGCTGGTGTATGCTTACCCTGACGGGAATCCTGACCCTTTGCCCG
>JAFLSE010000018.1 GCA_022511075.1 Prevotella sp. | reverse complement strand
ATAATAATGTATAAGGCAACAAAGGTTAGGATAAAGGTAAAAAGAAATAATTAATTAATCATTTAAAAACTAAAAAGAGAGAATTTATGAAAAAAAGACTCATGATGGTTTTGGCCTGCATGCTGCTGTCGCTTGGCACTATGCTCGCCCAAACTAAAGTCAATGGTACCGTGATTTCTCAGGACGATGGCCAACCCGTTATTGGAGCGTCAATTCTTGTTGTGGGTACTAATGTCGGTACAGTTACCAACGCAAATGGTCAGTTCTCGCTGACTGTTCCAGAAGGCAAGAAAACTCTTCGCGTCACTTATGTAGGTATGGAGCCTATTGAAGTAAGTGCCCGTTCAAACATGCGTATCGTATTGACCAGCGACCAGAGTGCTCTTGATGAGGTAATCGTGGTAGCATACGGTACAGCAAAGAAATCATCGTTCACAGGTTCTGCTGCTGTAGTTAAGTCTGACGAAATCGGCAAGGTGCAGGTTACTAATGCCGTGGATGCCTTGAAAGGTAAGGCTGCTGGTGTGCAGATTAACACTGTTTCTGGTCAGCCTGGTAGTACGCCGTCCATCCGTATCCGTGGTGTGAACTCTATCAATGCCGATAGCGACCCTCTGATTGTGCTCGACGGTGCGCCTTACGACGGTTCGCTGAATGATATCAACCCTACCGATGTGGAGTCAATGACTGTATTGAAGGATGCTGCTTCTACGTCACTTTATGGTGCACGTGGTGGTAATGGTGTTATCCTTATTACAACCAAAAGCGGTAAGAAAGGTCAAGATGCCACCATTACTTTTGACGCTAAATGGGGTTCTAACCAGAAGGCTACGCCTAACTACAATACTATTACCAGTCCTGCAAAATACTATGAAAAGTACTATAGCGGACTGTATCTCTATGCTCAGGACCAGCTCGGTTATTCATCTACTCAAGCTTGGCAGTGGGCAAATGCCAATATGATTGCTAATTCTGGCGACTTTACCTTGGGATATAATATTTATAACGTTCCTCAGGGTCAGCAGTTGATTGGTCAGAACGGAAAGCTCAACCCAAATGCCACTATGGGTCGTGTTGTATCTTATGGCGGTAAAGAGTATTTGTTGACTCCTGACTGCTGGGAAGATGAGATTTACAAGAATGGTTTGCGTCAGGAATACACTGTTAGTGCAAATGGTGCTACTGAGCGTTCTAATTTCTATCTGTCTGCCAACTATCTGGATAATGAAGGTATCACCACAGCTTCAGACTACTCACGATTTACTGGTCGTCTAAAGGCTGATTACCAGTTGAAATCATGGTTGAAGGTTGGTGCCAATGGCAGCTATTCACACTATGTACAGAACTATTTGGGCAATGATGGTGAGTCAGGATCGTCTGGAAATGCCTTCTCGTTGATTAACATCGCACCTATCTATCCTGTGTATATCCGCGATGCTAATGGCAACCTCATTTACGACGAGAAGTCTCGCCAGAACCTGTATGACTATGGTGACCGTTCTATCAATGGTCAGTGGCGACCATACCTGAGCCAATCGAACCCAATTTCTTCGAATGCTCTTGACACCAACCAGACAGAAGGTAATACCGTGAATGCAACTGGAACGATTGAAGTTCGTCTGCCATTGGGTTTCACTTTCACTTCTATCAACAGTGTCTATCTGCATGAAAGACGCTATACAAATGTCACCAATCCGTTCTTCGGTCAGTATGCCAGCACTAACGGTATTGTGATGAAGGAGCATGAGCGTTTCTGGAACTACAACTACCAGCAGCGCATAAATTGGCGTGGAACTTACGGTCAGCACAACCTTGAGGCTATGGCGGCTCATGAGTATACCCGTAACTACGGCTACGACCTGTATGCTACGAAGCAGAATATGTTCTCTGTATTCAACGACGAATTGGCAGGTGCTGTCATTATGGGTAGTGGTAGCTCCAGCAGGAGTGACTACAACGATGAGCGTTGGGTAGGTCGCGCTCAGTATAGCTTTGACGATAAGTATTTTGTGCACGCTTCGTTCACTCGTGAGGCTTCTTCTCACTTTGCTCCTGAGAACCGCTGGGGTAACTTCTGGTCGCTTGGTGCCGCTTGGATGATTTCCAAGGAGAAGTTCTTCAATGTGTCTTGGATTGACGAACTGAAACTGAAGGCTTCGTATGGTGAGAACGGTAACGACCTTATTGGTTCATACCGCTACATCAACTACTACAATATCAACAACTCAAACAACTCTGTTTCGCTTGTTCCCGCAGCATTGGGTAATCCAGACATTACATGGGAAAAGGCAGGAAAGTTCAATGTTGGTGTTGATTTTGCTGTACTGAAGAATCGCGTTTATGGTAGCATTGAATATTATTCAAACAAGACCAGCGACATGTTGTCATGGTATCCTCTCCCTGCATCATTTGGCTACACAGGTTACTATGCTAACGTTGGTAACGTGATTAACCGTGGTATTGAAATCGATTTGCATGCTGACATTATCAACAACCGCGACCTTAAGTGGAATGTTTATGCTAACTTTACTTCAAACCATAACGAACTTACCACACTGGCAGAGGCTCGTAAGACATGGCAGGACAACTTGCAAGGCAAAGGCTACTCTTCAAGCTCATATTTCTATATGGAAGGAAAGTCTATCTATAGTTATATAACACGTCGTTATGCAGGTGTATATACTAAAGACACATACGCAGGAACAGGCGACACCGAGTATAATGCAGCATTGGGCGGTAAGTCTATGTGGTGGAAGAACGTATATGAGAAGGACGACAACGGTAAAGAAGTATACTACGACAAAAACTGGAAGAAGATTGACGACCCAGACAGCTATGTTGGCGAAATGCGTCGCAAGAAGGTTGGTGAGGTGATGACTACCAACTATACGGAGTCTGACGACTATATCATTGGAGATATGATGCCTGACGCATACGGTGGCTTTGGTACATCTGTAACTTGGAAAGGCTTTGATTTGTCTGTTGACTTCCAGTATCAGTTAGGTGGTAAGGTTTACGACAGTGAGTATGCAAGCTTGATGGGTAACACCCGTGGTTTCGGTATGCACGTAGACATTCTCAATTCTTGGACACCAGAGAATCAGTCTACCGATGTTCCGCGCTATCAGTCACAGGATACTTATTCAAATGGTTCTTCTGACCGATTTATTACAAATGCCTCTTATCTGTCATTGCAGAATATAACATTAGGCTATACCTTACCGAAATCGGTCACCACAAGATTTGGTGTGCAGAAGATTCGTCTCTATGGTGTGGCTGACAATGTTTGGCTTTGGTCGAAGCGCCAAGGTCTTGACCCACGTCGCAGCATCACTGGTGCATCTGGTGCTCAATACTATAGCTCTATCCGCACCATCTCTGGTGGCATTAACATTACTTTCTAAACATTACGCAATAGTTTAAGATAACAACAATATGAAAAAATTGAATAAAAAAATATTCACCCTCGGTATGGCAGCTGTCGGTCTGACGACATTGAACAGCTGTATTGAGGAGACAGAGCCAACATCGGTTGCCACAAGTACGCAGATTTCGCAGTCTTCATCAGCCACCGAGGCTTTGGTGATGGCACAGCCTGCCTACTTCAATCACCTGTGGAGCGATGAACGTCACTATTCGTTTGGCTATGGTGCCATGATGCACATTCGTGACATCTTTGCCAGTGACATTACCAAAAATACGACCAGCTATAACCAGTGGAACTATTGGTTGCAGAATCAGTATCAGGGAGACGGCTACATCTTCGGACAGTTTATCTGGAACTACTACTATGGTTTTGTGTTGGCTGCCAACAACGTGATTGGCAACATTGACCCTGAAACAGCCACAACAGAACAGTTGGGCTACTTGGGAACTGGCTATGCCTTCCGTGCAATGCTCTATCTTGATATGGCGCGCATGTATGAGTTCCTACCTAACGACGGTACTTCTGCCGTCAATGCCAACGGCAACGATGTAACAGGTCTTACCGTGCCAATCGTAAAGGCAGAGATGACACAAGACGAGGCTCGCAACAATCCACGAGCTAACCGCAAGGATATGATGACTTTCATTGAGACAGACTTGGACAAGGCTGAAGAATATATTGTCAACCTGACAAACACGAATGGTAAGACCCTGCCCGACTTGGCTTGTGTCTATGGTCTGAAAGCACGTCTTTATATGTGGGTAGAAGACTATGCCAAGGCTCAGGATTATGCACGTAAGGCTATCAATGCTGCCAATGTAGATCCTATGACACAGGAACAGTGTCTGAACACGACAACAGGCTTTAACGTGACCGACCCATGGATGTGGGGTGCTCAGCAGACTACTGAGGATGATGTGGTACAGACAGGTATCATCAACTGGACATCACATGTCAGCAGTGAGTCAACCTTTGGTTATTGTGGTGTGGGAACAGGTTTGTATAACGTGGCAGACGTGAACTTTTACAACCGTATCAGTGACACCGATTTCCGCAAACTTGAGTTTAAGGCTCCAAGTAGTTCTCCGTTGTCTAATCAGGTGTCATATGTAAATAGGGCATATGCAGCCAATTATCCTGACTTGGCAATGGTGAAGTTCCGTCCAGGCTCTGGCGATGCAGATGACTATATGACAGGTTCTTCTACCGCCTATCCTATTATGCGTGTTGAGGAAATGTACTTCATCGAGGCAGAGGCCGCTGCTCATCAGAATGATACTCAGGGACAGCAGCTCGTAAATGCATTTATGAGCCAATATCGAGACTCAAAATATAACACAACAAAGACAGGCGAAGCTCTCATTGAGGAGATTGTGTTTCAGAAGCGTGTAGAGCTTGTAGGTGAAGGACAGGCATTCTTTGATATCAAGCGTCTGAACTATCCTGTAACACGTGGATATGAAGGAACTAACTTTGTGGCTACAGCTCGTTTTAACACCACCACTCGTCCTGCATGGATGAACCTTGTGATGGTGCGTACAGAGAAGAACAACAACCCTGCGGTAGACGGATGGAACAATCCCGACCCGTCTGATGTATATAGGGTATGGGTTGGACAATAAATAATACATAAAACATTAAGCTAATATGAAGAATATAATAAAATTTGCATATGCTTCACTTGCAAGCCTGCTGGCTGTGACATTTGTTTCCTGTACAGATTCCTTTGACTATGAAGGACCGGGTGAACAAGATCCAGGAGCATTCATTAATGCAGTTGCTACGACGCTGACATATGCTGCGGAAGACGAGCAGGTGCTGACTTTTACTTTGCAACGTACTAATTTTGATACTGCGGAATCTATCAGTCTGATTGGAGATAACAGCAATTTCCAGGTACCAACATCAGTCAGTTTTGATGCTGGTGAAGAAAAGAAATTTGTGAACGTTCCTTTCAACATTAAGGGTGGAACCACGGAAAAACTCACAATTAGTGTAGCTCCAGAATCTGCCACTGTATATGGCAATGGCAGCCTAACATTTACCATCACTCGAGACTTTGTATGGACAAACATCGGCACAGGTTACTGGGTTGATGGTATCGTAGCTTCTCTATTTGGAGTAGACGCGTCTATTCCTTATGTTGTAGAGATTGAAAAGATTGAAACAGAAACAGGTGTTCGTTTCCGCTTCAATGGTCCGTATTCACACGTTGCAACAGACTTTGACGGTATCGGTTATGTTGGCTATGTTTATAATGACGAAGGAGATTGCGATGAGAAAGAGCATCAGTTCGTTATAGATGTAACGCCAGCAGGTGCTACTCTTCAGCCTGTTGAAATGGGTATGGACTGGGGTTATGGAGCTTTCAGTACAGGAACAGTTGTTGGCAACCTGTCAAGTGGTGGTCAGGTCATTACAGACACAAACACCTATCCATTGGGCGTTTATGATGAAGCAGCTGGTATAGTTACTTTCCCTGCAAAATCGTTGTATGTAAGAATGGTAGACGAAGGAGTTTACATTACAAGTGTTCCGTCTTATCTCTACTTAAGTGCAGATGCATATAATGCAGCATTGGGTAGATAAGGAAGGAAATCCAGAGAATCAAATTAGTTATCAGGGAGAGAATCTTCACAGATTCTCTCCCTGATTTTATATTCATACTAAAAATAATACGTGCTTAATTGGCATTTTGAACTTTTTTTCTTCTTTCACTTGGTAGTATCGTAGATTTTGCGTACATTTGCAAAGTATAAACTATTATATAGACGAGGTGAAGAGATTTTTTAAGATATTCAAAGTGTGGCGTGAGGAGGTGGTGCCGTCGTTGGTTTGGCTGCTGTTCTTCGTCGTTATGAACCTGCTCTGTATAACGAAATACAGTGATAAGTTCACTGCCACTAATCGGGGGTCGTGGAACGTGTTTGCTGACAATTTCGTTGTTTCAGGCTTCGACCCTATCACGTATTCGGTGCTTACCGACTGGCGGCCGATATACAACGTTTTCCGCCATCCGCTGTTAGCATTCCTCGTCTATCCGTTCTCAATGCTCAACCATTACTTGATGGAGCATACGGGCTATAACTTCTGCCAGTGGATAGTGATGGTGTTCCTGCTCTTTTTTGCCTACTACTCTTATATTTTCTACTATCGCATATTCCGCCGCATCATGGGCTTGCGGCGCTATGACTCTACGCTGCTGTCGTCGATGATGTTCTCCTTCGGTTATGTTATGGTGACATTCATCGTGCCCGACCATTTCGCAATATCAATGTTCATACTCGTGCTTGCGCTTTATCTGTGTGGAATACTGATACAAAAAGGCAGGCAATTAGCAATATGGCAGGTGTGGATAATATTTTTTATTACGGCAGGTGTGACGCTGAGCAACGGCATAAAGATTTTTATTGACACCCTGTTTGTAAACGGCAAAAAGACATTCCGCCCCGTGTTCTTCATTGTGGCGATAATTATTCCGTCGCTTATTATTTGGCGGTTTGCACGAATGGAGTTTAATGCATATGTTGTGCCGGCAAAGGCTGAGCAGAAAAAGCAAAGGCAGATAAAGGCAGCAAAGAAAAATGCAAAGATGTGGGCAGAGTTCCGTGATACAACGTCGCTGAAAGACAGTGCACAGATTGTGGCGGAATTTAAGAAGTTGAAACACAGCAAAATGGTAGAGGAATACAAACGCAACCACAGCATGGCGCACCATCAGCATACGGGCAAGCCAATGGCAAAGGGAGAGTTTAGCCAATGGACTGACATCTCTACTCCACGCTGGGGGACTTTTGTGGAAAACCTTTTTGGCGAGAGTCTGCAACTGCACTGCGACTATCTGCTTGAGGACACATTGCGCAGCCGCCCGGTGATAGTGAAGTATAACAACATTTTTAATTATATTGTTGAGTTTTTCATTGTGGCGTTGTTCATTGCAGGCGTGTGGTGCGGCAGACGTTCACGTTTCTTCTGGATGTGTTTCCTCGGTTTTCTTTTCGATATGGCAATACACATGGTGCTTGGCTTCGGCATAAACGAGGTGTATATTATGGCAGCCCACTGGGTGTTTGTGGTGCCTATTGCCATTGGTTTCCTATTCAGTAGCACAGAAGGGAAGATGCTTATGGCTCTGCGTGCTGTATTGACGACAATCACGATGTTCCTCATTGCCTATAACACCAACCTGATAGTATCTTACCTCATAGCATAGTAACTTATATGTCGTCGCCGAAAGTCTCAATCCTCATACCTGTATACGGTGTAGAAAAGTATATTGCCCGTTGCGCCCGTTCGCTTTTTGCGCAGACATACGCAAATATTGAGTACATCTTCGTTGACGACTGCTCACCCGACAACAGCATAGGATTGTTGTACAGTATCATTGAGGAATTTCCTATGCGTAGGGAACAAATGCGTGTTGTGAGGCAAGACCGCAACAGGGGCTTGGGTGCTGCACGCCGCAGGGCTATGGAAGAATGTGTGGGTGAATATGTGATGCATGTAGACAGCGACGATTGCGTGACGGAGAATGCCGTGGCAAAACTTGTGTCTGCTGCCCTTGCCACTGGTGCAGACATTGTTGACGGGGCTTATCGTGAGTTCTCAAGCAACGACAAAGGTGATGCTCCTGTGGTATATCCCTCACATCTGCCGAAAGAACGGATGTTAAAGCGTATGTTGTTACAAAATATCGTTGGCAACAACATTTGGGCAAGGCTATACAAACGCACGCTATATACAGATAACGGAATAACCCAAGATGAAGGCATAGACTATGGCGAGGATTTCGGCATTGTGCCACGGCTTATGCTTTTTGCTAGTCGTGCTTACATTGACGATGTGGTGTATCTCTATCGTAATGACAACTCCAGTTCGTACACAAGTCGTCGCACGCCCAAGCAAGACCGCTCGCTGATAATGGCAAATGCCACGGTATACAAGTTTTTCATTGCCAATGACCGGCAAGGCACGTATACCAAGCATCTCAATATGGGTATGATAGCCATCTACCGCTATGCAAGGCAAAACAACCTGCCACAACACGAAATAGACTCGGCGTTAGGCTCGCCGATAACGGGATTTGCCCCACGGCTGTGTCGTATGCTTTTGGGTAGTTGCGTGCCATATAGAGTTTCTGACATTATATATCGTATGCTGCGGAGAATGTATCTATGACAAAGGTATTTCATATAATATCCCATTTCGACATGGGCGGTGCGGAGCGTGTGGCTGTGAACATCGCCAGTTCGAAGTCACCCGACTTTGAATATCACATTGTCGAGGTGGTAAGGGCGCATTCGCAATTCACCGACACCTTTATTGATGAACTGCGCACAGCAGGCATTAAGTATCATCGTGCCATCGTGCCCGACGTGCCTTTTCATTTTCTATTCGAGCGCATCGCCGCCCTGTTGTTTCCGCTGCATTTTATCTTTACTTTTCTGCGCCACCGTCCTGATGTGATACACGCACATACCGAAGCTGCCGACCTGTGTACCTACGCTTTCTTTACTTGTTTCCCGTGGTTAAAGAAGTACTGCCGCATAGTGCGCACAATTCACAATACCCGATTGTGGACAGGACAAAAGAAATTGGGCGACCGCGTGGAACGTTTCTATCTTCGCCATCATTCCAACGTTGCCATATCACCATCTGTACGGCAGGCTTATCATAACAATTATGGCGAACAACCGCCAATAATATATAATGGTGTATCTCCTGTATCACAGAAGTCATATCCACTGCTTGTAGAAGGCAAGACAAATATTCTCTTTGCAGGACGCTTTGAGCCACAAAAAGGCATTTCTGTGCTAATAGGGATTATCCGTGCCCTGCGCGATGACAACCGCTATTTTTTTCATGTCATTGGTGACGGCTCGTTGCGCGACGATGTTTCCTCTGCCCTTGATGATATGCCCAATGTCGCGGTGCGTCCTCCCGTGTTTAGTATTTCATCTTTCCTCTCATCCTTCGACTATATGCTTATGCCTTCGGAGTTTGAGGGATTGAGCATTATGGCAATAGAAGCCTCTATGGCTCACTTGCCCAATATCATTAACTCTTGTCCCGGACTTGCCGACACGCTGCCTCCCGACTGGCAGTTAGCTGTCTGCAACAACAATCTTGACAACTATCTCCATATTTTCCGCAACGTGTTGCCCCAAGCATCGCGTTCTTCCCTTGCCGATGAAGCTTTTACCTTTGTAAATGATAACTTCTCCCTGTGTCGCATGCAGGCTGCATACGAAAATGTATATCAGAATTTATAGGTACTATTAAAAAAAGTAAATTGCTTGTGCGTGTGGAAAATTAATAGTAACTTTGCAGGACTACAAAGTAACAAGGAAAAGAACTGATATGGAAGACTTCGTACATCTTCATGTGCACACATACTACTCCATTCTTGACGGGCAGTCGAGCATCGGCAGACTCGTGGACAAGGCGGTGGGCGACGGAATGAAAGGAATGGCCGTCACCGACCACGGAAACATGTTCGGCATCAAGGAGTTCTTCGACGTGTGCAGCAGCGTGAACAAGAAGCGCAAGGAAGCTGGCTTGGAACCTTTCAAGCCCGTTGCCGGCTGTGAGATGTACGTGGCACGGCGCAAGAAGGAAGACCGCGATGCCAACAAGGGCGACAAGAGCGGCTACCACCTCATTGTGCTGGCAAAGAACTACAACGGCTATAAGAACCTGATAAAATTAGTGTCGAATGCATGGGTACACGGCTTTTACATGCGTCCGCGTACAGACCGCGAAGACCTTGAACGCTACCACGAAGACCTGATAGTATGCTCGGCGTGCATTGCTGGCGAAGTGCCGGCGAAGATTCTCAAAGGCGACATTGCCGGGGCGAGGGAGGCGATAGAGTGGCACAAAAGGCTGTGGGGCGACGACTACTACATAGAGTTGCAACGCCACGAGGTCACCGACCCGACGATACGTGCCAACAGGGAGACTTTCCAATTGCAGCAGCAGGCAAACGCGACGCTGATAGAACTGGCAAGGGAGTACGGCGTGAAACTGATGTGCAGCAACGATGCGCACTTCGTTGACCAAGAGAACGCCGAGGCTCACGACCATCTGCTATGCCTGAGCACAGGAAAGGATCTTGACGACCCAACGCGAATGCTCTACTCGAAGCAGGAGTGGTTTAAGACAAGGGAAGAGATGAACGCCATATTCAGTGACGTTCCCGAGGCGCTTGCCAACACCGTGGAGATACTCGACAAGGTAGAGACATACAGCATAGAGCACGCTCCTATAATGCCCTATTTCCCCATTCCCGAGGAATTCGGCACGGAGGAGCTGTGGCGGCAGAAATTCACCGACGATGACCTGTTCAGGGAGTTCACGAGCGACGAGAACGGCAACAACCCCATGCCGCGCGAGGACGGAGAGAAGAAGATTGAAAACCTCGGCGGAACGGACAGGCTGTACAGGATAAAATTCGAGGCAGACTATCTTGCGAAACTCGCATACGAGGGGGCAGAGCGGTTGTATCCCACGCCGCTGTCGGAAGAGGTGCGAGAGCGCATAAACTTCGAGCTGCACATAATGAAGACCATGGGTTTCCCCGGCTACTTCCTCATTGTGCAGGACTTCATAAACTCTGCGCAGAAGGATCTGGGAGTGATGGTGGGTCCGGGGCGTGGCTCGGCTGCCGGCTCGGTGGTGGCATATTGCTTGGGAATCACCAAGATTGACCCCATGAAATACGACCTGCTTTTCGAGCGTTTCCTCAATCCCGACCGAATATCGCTGCCCGATATCGATACCGACTTCGACGACGACGGCCGCGGAAGGGTGCTCGAATGGGTGGAAAACAAATACGGACACGAAAACTGCGCCCACATAATAACATACGGCACCATGGCAACCAAGAACTCCATAAAGGACGTGGCACGCGTGGAGAAACTGCCGTTGAACACAAGCAACGAACTGTGCAAGAAGATTCCAGACAGACTTCCCGACGGACTTAAGATGAATCTCAGCAACGCCATAAAGTGCGTGCCGGAGCTGCGCGAGGCCGAGGCAAGCACCGACCCGAAGATGAGCAACACGATGAAATATGCCAGGATGCTCGAGGGAACGGTGAGAGGTACGGGAATACATGCCTGCGGCTTCATCATCTGCCGCGACGAGATAAGCGACTGGGTGCCCGTGTCGGTGGTGGAGGACAAGAGTAACCAAGGGCACAAGCTGAGGTGCACGCAATACGACGGACACGTGATAGAGTCGACGGGACTGATAAAAATGGACTTCCTCGGATTGAAGACGCTGTCGATAATGAAGGAGGCGGTGGAAAACATAAGACTGACCACAGGAGAGACCATCGACCTTGACACGCTGCCCATTGACGACGAACTGACATATAAACTATACCAGCAGGGGCGCACCATTGGCACGTTCCAGTTTGAGTCGCCAGGTATGCAGAAATATCTGCGCGAACTGCACCCAACAGTGTTCGAGGACCTTATAGCCATGAACGCCCTCTACCGTCCCGGTCCTATGGACTACATTCCCGACTTCATAGCCCGTAAGCACGACCCTACGAAGGTGGAATACGACATTCCGTGCATGGAGAAGTATCTCAAGGACACCTACGGCATCACGGTATATCAAGAGCAGGTGATGCTCCTATCGCGCCAGCTTGCCGACTTTACCCGTGGCGAGAGCGACGCACTGCGAAAGGCGATGGGAAAGAAGAAGAAGGACATAGTGGACAAGATGAAACCCAAGTTCATTGAGGGCGGAAAGAAGAACGGGCACGACCCCGATGTGCTCAACAAGATTTGGTCGGACTGGGAGAAGTTTGCATCCTACGCCTTCAACAAGAGCCACGCCACGTGCTACTCGTGGGTGGCATACCAGACGGCATACCTCAAGGCGCACTATCCTGCCGAGTATATGGCTGCCGTGATGAGCCGAAACCTTGCCAACATAACCGAAATAACCAAGCTCATGGACGAATGCAAGGCTATGGGCATTCCAACGCTCGGACCTGACGTGAACGAGAGCCGTCAGAAGTTCAGCGCAAACAAGAAGGGTGAGATACGCTTCGGCATCTCCGCCATAAAGGGAATGGGCTCGGCGGCAGCCGACGCGATAGTGAACGAGAGGGAGAAGAACGGTCCGTTCAAGGACATCTTCGACTTCGTGCGCCGCATAAACCTCAGCAACGTAACGAGCAAGAACATCGAGGCACTGTTCCTGAGCGGTGCTTTCGACCGCTTCGGGCAGCTGCGACGCGAAGATGTGTACGCCAAGAACATAAAGGGCGACACATTCCTCGAAACGCTCGTGCGCCACGGGCAGAACTACCAGCAGGAGATAAACAACATGAGAAACTCGCTCTTCGGGGGCGACGACAACGTGGAGATAGCCACCCCGCCGATACTCAAGGGCGAGGAGTGGAGCGACATAGAGCGGCTGAACAAGGAGCGCGAGCTGGTGGGCATATACCTTTCGGCACACCCTCTCGACGAGTACCGCATAGTGCTCGACAACCTATGCAACACCACCTGCAAGGAGCTTGAGAGCATTGCCCAGCTGAAAAACAGGGAGAGCGTTATATTCGGCGGTATAGTGACAAACGTGGTATCGAGGTTTTCCAAACAGGGCAAGCCCTTCGGAATCGTGAAGCTCGAGGACTTCTCGGGTGCAGGCGAGATAGCCCTGTGGTCGGAAGACTGGGGGCGCTGGAGCGGCATGTTCAAGGAAGACAGCATAGTCTACGTAACCGCAGCGATTAGACAGCGTTTCCGCGACTCCGAGTCCTACGACCTGAAGGTGCAGAACGTCGAATATATACAGACCGTGAAGGAGAAGTCGATAGACCGCATAACGATATCAATAAACACCGACATGCTCAACAACCAGATTGTGGAGGAGCTCAACGAGATAATAAGCGAGAGTCCGGGCAGGACGCGACTGTTCTTCCAGCTCCACGACAGCCTCGGCAAGCGCATTATACCGCTGCGCAGCATGTCGAAGACTGTGGACGTGAAGGCAAGCCTGCTGTCCTACATAAAGGAAAACGAGGCTCTGACATACAAAATCAACTAACAATCACAAATAAAAAAAATTTAGGAATTATGGAAGTAACAATTACAAGTGCCAACTACAAGGAGTACGCCGATGGCGCACTGCCTCTGATTATTGATTTCTGGGCTACATGGTGCGGTCCATGCCGCCAGATGATGCCCATAGTAGAGGAGATAGCAAAGGAGTATGAGGGCAGGCTTGTCGTGGGCAAGTGCAACATCGACGAGGAAGAGGACATTCCTATGCAGCACGGCATACGCAGCATTCCCACTATCCTCTTCATTAAGAACGGACAGGTTGTAGACAAGACCGTAGGCTCTGTGCCAAAGAACGTTTTGGTGGAGAAATTGCAGAATATTCTTTAAAACTCTACAACACGCGAACCGTCTTCCTGCTCGGAGATTGTCACCTTTACGACATCTTCGGGCAGGAGTTCTTCTATCAGTTCGGGCCACTCCATGAAGCAGAGAGCACCGCTGTAGAAATAGTCCTCGTAGCCCATGTCGTAGACTTCTTCGAGTTTCTTTATGCGGTAGAAGTCGAAATGGTATATCAGTTGCAGGGTTGTTTCGCTGCGATACTCGTTGACTATCGCGAAGGTGGGCGATGTTATCACATCTTCAACGCCGAGTTCTTCGCAAATGGCTTTTATGAATGTAGTCTTGCCTGCACCCATCTTGCCATAGAAGGCGAATATCCTGCGGTCGCCGATGGCGGAAATAAACTGGCGTGCAGCCTCGTGCAAGTTGTCGGTGTTTTGTATTGTTATCTTCATTGCGTTTGTTCTTTTTAATTGTTTCTGTTGCGTTTATCTTTTCTTTGCGCGGAGCGTGGCAAGCGGAATTATCATTTCTTCCATTGAAATGCCGCCGTGCTGGAAAGTGTCTTTGTAGTATGACACGTAGTAGTTGTAGTTGTTGGGATAGGCGAAGAAGGCATCGCCCGTGGCAAAAACATAACTCGTGCTGATGTTGGGTTGCGGCAACTGCGCCTGCTTGGGCGACTTCACCACAAACACGTCCTTGTCGTCGCAAGCAAGATTCTTGCCCAATTTATATCTCAGGTTGGTGTTGGTGTTGCGGTCGCCTATTATCTTCACGGGCTTGTCGGTGCGGATTGAGCCGTGGTCGGTGGTCACGATAATGGTGTAGTCGGTCTGCGCAAGCAACTTGAACAACTCGGAAATGACGGAATGGCGAAACCAACTGAGGGTTATCGAACGATAGGCACTCTCGTTGTTTGCAAGTTCGCGCACCATCTTCGATTCCGTGCGTGCGTGGCTCAACATGTCTATGAAATTGAACACCACTACGTTGAGGTCGTTTTTCCCCAGCGAGGTGAACTGCTGCAAAAGCCTCTCCCCGTCGGCAGAATTGTTTATCTTGTTGTACGAGAAAGTGTCGTGACGGCGGAAACGCTCTATCTGCGTCCTTATCAGCGGCGCTTCGTTGAGATTCTTTCCTTCCTCCTCGTCCTCGTCTACCCACAGGTCGGGAAACATCTGCGCTATCTTGTCGGGCATCAGTCCGCTGAAGATAGCGTTGCGCGAATATTGCGTGGCAGTGGGCAGGATGCTGTAATAAAGGTCGTCGGCAATCTCGAACGAGTCGGCAATCTCGGCGGCAATGGTGCGCCACTGGTCGTAGCGGAAATTGTCGAACACCACAAGAAACACCTTATCGCCGTTGTTGAGTGCAGGAAAGACTTTCTTCTTTATTATCTCCGGGCTCATTATCGGGTGGCTGCCGTCGTTTGACATTGTCGTTATCTCGTTTACCCAGTCGAGATAGTTTTTCTTTATGAACTTGGCAAACGCCTTGTTAGCCTCCTCCTTCTGCATGCGCAGCATATCGGTCATTTGGCTGTCGGCACTGCTCAATTCCAGTTCCCAATGCACCAACCGCCTGTAAAGTTCCTGCCAGTCGTCGGCAGTGCGACAAGCATCAATCTGCATTGAAATGTCCTGAAAGTTCTGCCTGTAGCCAGTCTGCGTAACCTCCGCCACAATCTCCTTGCGGTGAATGTTCTTTTTCAGCGAGAGCAATATCTGGTTGGGGTTTACGGGCTTTATCAGATAGTCGGCTATCTTGCTGCCAATGGCTTGGTTCATAATGTTCTCTTCCTCGCTCTTTGTAACCATAACAATAGGCAAGGCAGGTTTTATCTCCTTTATGCGCTGCAACACTTCAAGTCCGCTGAGTCCGGGCATCATCTCGTCGAGCAGCACAATGTCGAAGTTGTTCTGTGAGCATTGCTCTATTGCGTCGATACCGTTGCTCACGGTCACAACCTCGTAGCCTTTCTTTTCCAAGAATATTATCTGGGCACGCAGCAGTTCTATCTCGTCGTCAGCCCAAAGTATAAGTCCGTTTGTCATCTATCGTATGCTATCTATAGAAATCGTCGTCAAAGTCAATTATGATGTTCTGCTGCATCACAGGCTGTTCCTCTTCTTCTTCCTCCTCCTCTTCTTCTTGCGGAGTGTCGGGAGTATCGGTTGTTTCATTGTTCTGCGGCTGCTCTTTCACTGCCGGCTCTTCTTCCTTATATTCAGGATATCCCCCGCCAAGAGGCTCGTCGTCTTGTTCAACGCTTTCAGGCTCCATCAGCAACGGCAGTTTGTTTTCGGGCAGCGGTGCAAATGCCTTTTCGAAAAACTCTTCGTACTCCTTGTAACTGTATCGTATGCCGAGCAGTTTCAGGTTGTCGGTGCTTATTATAATACGGCGGCAACCTTCAAGTTTGTCGCCTATACCTGTAGGCGAATACAGTTTTCGGGCATATTGCAATGCCTCGTCGTAGTTGAGGAAGCCCGACACAATCATACGGCTTATGCCATTATCGTTGTCAATCTCTATGTTGAAGTTGCGCACGAGGAAGTTGCTGAAGTTATAGCGAGCCATCTCGTAGAGCAGCCTGTTCTGGTTAACGCTGTCGGCATCGTATGCCAAGATGAAAACATAGTTGGTGTTTACGTCGCGCGAAAGGGTATCTGCCTGTGTGGAGTCGGCAATGGCTAATGCTGCGCTGCGGCGCGACCACACATCGCCAATATCAAACTTACCGCCATGCAACGGGCGACCTTCCTGCACACCTTTAACTATCATACCAGCCAATTCTGCCACCTCGCTCTGCGAATGTTTCTCCACCACTTCCTTCAGGCTTGCCACGCAGCCGTTTACATCTCCGCTGTTAAGCATGCTCAATCCGTCAATAAACAGGAACTTGGCACGGTTTTCGCCTTGTGGGAAACGTTCGCGCGACACTGTAGCGTTGCCGTGCACCTCTCTATGGCGGTCAGCCTTGAACGCCTCGTATGTAGCAGCGTATAGAGAGTCTTCGAGATGCACGCCGAAACGAGCGTTATCGGCAAAGTATGGGTCGGTAACGGTTTGCGTCCATTCGCTCTCTGGGTAACTGGCTTTCATAAAGTCTATGCAGCGATCTGCCTTTACTATGTCGCCACGGCGCGAGTACAGAAGGAATAGGTGATACCATGCCTCGTCGTTTCTGCCGTAGTCGGGATATTGCGTCGTGAGTCTTGTCAATGCCTTTTCGCTCCTGCCGAGATTGTCAAGTTTATCCTTGAATATTACGCCAGAGTTGAAAAGCCCGTCCATTATGGTTGCATTGCTTGCCTCCAATTGCTCTTCGGTGAAAGGAATCTGTGCCAGGTAGTATTCGCGGTTGTGTGGGTCGAGGGCGGTGGAGTCGGCAGCAGCAGGTGCATTTTCGTCTTGTGCAGTTTCCGTGTCTTGTCCTGCCTCTTCGTTTTCTTCACCGTCTTCTCCTGAATCGTTGTCCTCGTCATTGTTAGGCACTTCCATTGCCACCACCGTCTTGTTGATACGTTGCCAGTTGTCTTCATTAGGACGCTTGCCCCACAATTGCTGGAACTGCGTCTTACCTTGGCTCACGGCTATTGGATTGTAGAAATACCAAGCGCCGCCCTGTGTCTGCTGCGTGGCGTTTGCGTTGCCTTGCCTGTTGCCTATCTGCGACTGCTGTGCCTGCGCTTGTTCTGCCTCGGCAGCCTCTCTTGCCAACCGTTCTTCTCTTTCTTTCTTCTTCAGAGCCTCTATCACACGGTCTATGGCTTTAAGCCTTTCCGCCTCCGGCATCCTTGCAAGTTCCTGCAAAGAGTCCTGCAAATGTACAGCCTCGGTGTGTGGCACGAGTTCGTCGAGAATCTTTGAGCGTTCCGAAAGTTGCTCGTAGTCATTGCGTTCCTTGTCAAGCAATCCTATCGCCTCGCCATAGCATCTTTGTGCATCGGAATATCGTTCCATATCCCAATATATGTCGCCGAGCCTCAACAGCAGCACGCCTTTCTCCACACCTGCGCGGGTTGCCTTCTCGTTGCCTTTCTCGTAGGCGGCAATGGCGTTTACCGTGTCCTTGCGGCTCATATATATATTTCCTATTGCATAGTACACTTGGTCGAGATAGTCCTTGTTGTTGTCATTGGCAGCCATTCTGCGCAACTTGCCTATCATCTGCTTCGATTTGCCCTGCGCCATCACTTCCGTCTGCGCTATGCGTGCGTTGAACTCCGTCTGATACGAAGGGTTGAGCCTTATCACATGACCGAAAGCCTTGTATGCAGCCGTGGGATTGCCGAGTTGTCGCTGCAACTGCCCCATGAGAAACCATTCGCGTGCTTTCTGCTTCCTGCGTTTCTCGTGCTTTATCACCTTTGCAAGCATCTCGGCTGCTTCCTTATATTGCCCGTTGTGCAGATAATAGTCGCACTGGGCATAGTCGAGGTCAGCCTGTGCCTTATAGTGAACGCTGTCTCGCTTTAGGTTTCGGAGTACGTCTTCTGCGTCATACATCCAGTCAAGTTCGCAATAACTCTTTGCCAACCATGTGCGTGCTATGCCGTATATCGCAGGCTGCGTGGCATAGAGGCGCGACATATAGGAGAATGTGGCAGCAGCCTCTTCAAACTGACCCGACATAAACTGCGACTTGCCCAAAAGCAGCCATGCACGCCACAGGAACGGGTTGTACTCCCTGCGATTTAACCACTCTATGTCCTTTGCTGTCTTGCGTCGGCTCTTGTTCCACTCCGGGCGGCGCTTTATGCTGTGCTGCTTTATTGCTTTCTCCGATTTCTCTATGGCACGCTCGAAGTCGCTTTTGCCAATGTCGCGCGTCTTCTTGTTGCCTACCACATACAGCGGAAGCGTCTCCGTAAAGTTGTCTTCGTTACCTTTTTCCTGTGCCTCCGCTCCGTCTATGAACGCCACACTACCATTATAGTAGGTGTTGTAGCGTGCAGTGAACGACTGCCACCAGCGGCTCTTCGCCGTATTCTTCTGCGCAGAACATCCTGCGATGCCAACAATTACTGTCAGCATCGCAAGATACATAACGTATGTTCTTGCCTTTTTCAACCTAATATCTGCTCTGCGTGTATCTTTGTCTTTATCTCCTTAGGAGTAAAAATACGCTCTATCTTGCCTTCCTCGTCAATGATGAACGTAGTGCGCAGTATGCCTATGCTCGTGCGGCCGCACATCTTCTTCTCGCCCCAGCAACCCATCTGCTCTATCAAAGTCTTGTCGGCATCCGATATCAGAGTAAACGGCAGTTGTTGCTTTTCCTTGAAACGCTGATGGCTTGTCTGCGAGTCAGCACTCACGCCAATTACCTCATATCCCTGTTCCTGCAGACTTCCGTAGTTGTCTCGCAGACTGCAAGCCTCCGCTGTACACCCCGGCGTATTATCCTTTGGATAGAAGTACAACACCACCTTGCGACCTTTATAGTCGCTTATCTTCACGGGCTTGCCGTCTTCGTTTACGCCCAGAACTTCGGGCACCATATCACCAACTTTCATAATAATCTATTAAAATACGATATTTTTATTTTACTTTTGTAGCCTTGATGAAATACAGCATAAGGAGAACGTATGCTATGAGTGAGCAAATCTCTGACAATGGATTTGCCAACCAAGTCTCGTTGATAGGATTGAAGCCTACGAAACGAAGCAATGCTGACACAACACCCATAAGTGCACCGCCGGCAATGAAGCCCGAAGCAAGCAGAGTACCTTTCTCACCACGTTCCTTGTTTATCTCTGCATTGTTGCTGCGAGTAGTTACATACCAATTTATTGCACCACCAACGAGCAATGGAACGTTGAGCTCCATAGGAATGAACATACCAAGGGCAAAAGCCAAGGCTGGAATCTTGCACAATGTCAGAATAACGGCAAGTGCAGCACCAATGGCGTAAAGCAACCACGGAGCACCGACACCGTTCATGAGTGGGTCTATCACGGCAGCCATGGCATTAGCCTGCGGAGCTGCCAACTGACCACTGGCAAAGCCGTAGGTCTCGTTAAGCAGTATCATCACACCGCCAACAGTGGCAGCGGAAACAAGTGTGCCAAGGAACTTCCATGTTTCTTGCTTCTTTGGGGTCGTGCCGAGCCAATAGCCAATCTTGAGGTCGGTAATGAATGCACCCGACATTGAGAGTGCCGTGCATACCACGCCACCCATAATGAGGGCTGCCAACATGCCACTCGTGCCGTTTAGTCCTACAGCAACCATAACCACCGATGCCAATATCAGAGTCATAAGGGTCATACCACTAACAGGGTTGCTACCCACGATAGCGATGGCATTTGCAGCCACGGTGGTGAAAAGGAATGCTATTACAGCTACGAGCAATATGCCTACAACGGCAAAAAGCAGGTTGTGCATAACACCGAACCAGAAGAAAATGAACGTTGCTAAAATGGTGACAATAGATCCGATAGCTATAATCTTGAACGATATGTCGCGACTGGTACGCAACGCTTCTTTCTGTGCGTCGCTCTTACCTTTCATTTCGCCTACCGCCAACGACACTGCTCCTCTGATAATTCCCCACGAGCGAATTATACCAATGATACCAGCCATAGCGATAGCGCCTATACCGATATTCTTACCATATGCACGGAATATTGTCTCGGGCGACATCTCGCTTACAGTCTGTGTGATAGACGGATCCCATGCGTTGAGCACTTGGTCGGCAAAGAGAATGTTCATACCTGGCACAAGCAGCCACCATACTGCCAAAGAGCCGAGGGTGATTATCAAGGCATACTTGAAACCTATGATATAGCCAAGACCAAGCACAGCTGCACCGGTATTGAGCTTGAAAACAAGTTTAGCCTTATCAGCAAGCATCACTCCCCATTCGCAAAAGCGAGAGGTGAAGTTTTCGTTCCACCAGCCAAAAGTGGCTACCACGAAATCGTAGAGTCCGCCCACAAGTCCTGCAATAAGAAGCGGCTTTGCCTGCGCACCGCCCTTTTCTCCACTAACAAGCACTTGTGTTGTGGCTGTGGCCTCGGGGAACGGATATTTGCCGTGCATGTCACTCACGAAATACTTACGGAAAGGTATGAGGAACAATATTCCTATCACTCCACCCAGTAGAGAGGAGATGAATATCTTTACGAACGATGCGCTCATCTCTGGGTATTTTGCCTGCAAAATGTAGATTGCCGGCAACGTAAAGATAGCTCCTGCCACTACAGCACCCGAACAAGCACCGATGCTTTGTATAATGACATTCTCGCCAAGTGCCTTGTTGCGCTTTGCCGCTGTGGAGACACCTACGGCAATAATGGCAATTGGAATGGCAGCCTCGAACACCTGGCCAACCTTCAAGCCGAGGTATGCAGCGGCTGCAGAAAACAGGATTGTCATAAGAATACCCCACGTTACAGACCAAGTTGTTACTTCGGGATATTGCCTGCGTGGCGACATAATTGGTTCATATTCCTCACCGGGATTCAACTCGCGAAAGGCGTTTTCCGGCAGTGATGTCTTTTCTTCCATAATATATAAATAATGTGTTTAGTTTTTCTTATCTTACAATATAACATCAATCCCAATCCACGCGCAGACGATGGAGCATTGTCGTTCCTTCGCCAACGGTACCTGTATGCTGGATTGCAAAACCGCCATAAGCATTTGGCTTTATATCAGCCTGTAGTGATACGCTCTTGGATAATGGGATATCGGAGGTTAGCGGCTTCGCCGTTATTACATTGGCAGTAAACAGACTTCCCTTAATCTCCAGCAATATTGTACATCCCGTGCGATAGCATCCTGCTGTTATAGGTTCTGTTATAGGTTGTGTTACGCCATTCTCATATTTTATAAGGAGGAAGTCAACAGCTTTGTTGTGCTTCGGTGTACGGATTATACGCAAAGCGTAGCCCGTAAGTGTCTTCGGGTCAAACTTTATGCATACATCCATATACTGTCCAGTGGCACTACCAAAGCCCTGACCTGCACCCTTTGTCGGGTCTACGTCCAATATTATCGACATATCACCGAATGCAGCACTTACTCCAGCTGGCTGATACATAATGCGAGCACCACGTTGAGCCTGCAGAAGTCCATAGCCTACAGCACCATAAATACCCTTGTCGTATTTCCACATATCCTTGTCGAGGTTTAATGGCGGCCATTCAAACTCGGCAGTATCGAGCGGTTTGTAACCGTCGAGAGTCCAGCATCCAGGCATTATACGGAGTTGGTTAGATGTTGGTATGGTACGGAAGTCGGTATCAATCGATACCTGCTTGTCTGCGACAACATTTCCTATATGTATCATCGCCTTCATTGTTCTGTCCTCGTCGAGACTGCGCAGGTGATGAGGCTCAACCGAAACAATCACGTAACTGTTATTGTCGGGAGAGGTTAGAGGGTATGTTGTTTCAGGCACTCCGCCGCGGCTCACAATGATAGGAATTGCATCACTTCCATCTGCGCTGCTTGCTCGCCACCAAGTGATTTCCGACATGTCTTTCCTGCCTTGCAGGTCAAGGGCGTATTCAACACGCAGCGACTTACCGTCTTCTGCCATAACTATGCGAGGCTTCTGCGTGAATGCAGGCTGCGGCAGCAATTTAGGTTTTGTCGTCACCTCAACAGCAGCATGCAATCCATCATCAGTGTAAGCCTCTACACAAAATGTTACGGTTTCGTCCGTCTCGTTTATTGACTTTATCGTTATGCTGTCGCCTTCCGTAGCAGAAAGGTTTACATATTGTTCATATCCTTCGGGAATACTCCAGTGAATAGGCAAATGCTTGCCACGCCACGCATAGCCGGAATGACGCATAGGGGTTGCCTTTACCACCACTTCGTCGTCGCCGGTGCGTAGTTGTATTTCTGACTTGTCTACGAGTAGTGCCGTAGGCATCTCCTTGCCGGCAGTAATTGAGTCAATGGGATTCCACCCGTCGTCACCGCCCAATAGATTACCTATGTTGTAGAATGTCTTTCCCTCTTTTTTTGTCACAAAAGCCTCAATCAACGGCTTATTGCTAATGTCGATGGTGTTTTGCGGATTGTTTGCACCAATCTTGTAAGGAGCATTATTGAAAAGGAATCCCGAAGTGTAGCATCGCAGGGTGTTTTCGGGATATGTTGTCCACGATATTGATGTGTTGTCGGCAGCCTTATAGCGGCAATTGATGATGGTAAGCGGACCGCTCATCTTTGTAAACATCATAGTACTGCCCGAATATACAGTGAAGTCGCAGTCAAGGAACACAGCACCACAGTTATGTGTAGTGTAGAAAGGCTTTTGTCCGTACAAGTCTATCGTACACGATAGGTAAACCCCATTGCCGGCAAGGGCATCGTCGGTACACTCCATGTGGCAATGGTCAAAGAAAATCCGCTTTGCTCCGCTGAGCGGATTCATATTCAGACGACTTATGAAACGCACGTTGCGTGCCACAACTTTATCACCGTGACTATATGCCACGTGAGCCTGCGTTATGGCTGCGCTGCGCTTCTCTATGTTCAGTTCGGGCTTTAGCGGATATTCCAAGTCCACGTTACAGAAGTTGCCCAACGTCATATTGCTTATCTGCAAACCATCGCCATAGAAGTCAAACATAGTGAAATTGCCAGAGGCACCCTGCATGTGTCCGCGTTTCGATGCAATCACAACGTTGCGTGCATCCTCAACAAGTCCGATGAGATGCAGGTTCTCGCATTTCACCACCATACCAATAGGATCAGCTTTTCCCTCACCCACCACTACAGCAGGCGTGTCAGGGTCATTTGCCCAATAAACGTATGGGGCAAAATAAACACACATTGGCTCTTCCTCCGTTCCGTCAACGAAATGTTGCGCTGCCTCTTGGAATGTTCTGTAAACGTGCTTGTGCTTTTTCAGCAATTTGTCGGGTATATTGCCATCCACATATATAGCATGTTCGTTCAGCAGTATTATCTTATCGCCATACTTTATCTTGTCGCCAAGAAACGTTATCGGGTGTGTTGGGTCAAGTCCGCAATACCTGCCCCTCGCCGGTGCGTTTGCAATACATAGCACCATCAATAGTGTCAGTAGTAATATCTTCTTCATATTTTGCAGTGTAATAGGTTTTGTCAGCAGCTTTATTCCTTGTTTTTGTAGAAAACGTTGTTTGCACCACTCGTTATCTGCAATGCCTCGGGATGCTCCTTTATGAAAGAGTCAATGTGGCGCACACGCTTCTGTTCCAATATCTCATCAACGGCGATGAGTATGCCAGTCTCCTCTACATCGCCGAAACCATAGTTTATTGCAGTACCGAAAAGTTTCATCGTAGGTGACAAACCCATATATGCGTTTACAAGAGGCGGAATGTTGAGTCCAAGTTTGCGCACCTCGCGGTTAAGTATTCGATAGTCTTCCTTGAAATTATCTTCGCAGAACAGTTTGGCAAGTTCTTCGGGATTTTCCTCAATTACCAGCGGCTTCATTGGCAGCACAAGATGCTCCTTGTCTTCGAAATGTTTCTTTAGGAAATAGAGAATCATATCGCGCCCATGACGAAGATACGAGGGATACATCGTCATCTTGCCAAAGAAGTATTTCACGTTAGGCTTTATTACGGTAAGCGCACCCAATCCGTCCCAAAGATTATCAAGGGCAAAAAGCGATTTCGATGCATGTTTGCCGGTATTCTGGTATTCCAATGCTACGAAAGAGCGTCCTAATTCCACTGTATATGGCAGATATTCATCTATAAACTTTTGCGAAAAGTGGAACATGTGGCTTGTGGCAAGTTTAGGCTGTCCATCTGCATCCAACTCCACATCGGTGCCTAATATATAGCGGTAGCCGCCTATGATTTCCTGTGCCTCTGGATTCCACACGATAAGTTGCTTATAGCAGTTCTCGCAGGTATCAAACTCATCTATATCGAGTGATTTTCCCGTGCCTCCGCCAGCCTCGCGAAATACAATCTCACGCAGTCGTCCAATCTCACGCAGCGTGTTCGGTGCATTATGAGCGTCAACAACGTAAATCTCGTTGTTGCTCTTGTTGGTCATTCTCAACTGGCGTTCAGGTGTCAGTTCACCTATGAGAAGTTCCTTATTTACCGGTTTTATTATTTCTTGTTCCATTTTCTTATATCTGTATTACGCACAGGTTTCGGAAAGGTGTTTTTATAATTCGTATACCCTGTCCTTCACCCATTGAGCCCATTCTGTAGTTGTCTTTGTCTTATCAAATGTCTGCCACGGTATTGGTTTCCCAATGGCTATTCTGAATGTTTTGTGCACGTTCTTGTACATCTCGTCTACAAGAAACATCATAGCAAGATTGAATTTAAGATGCTTATCGCTGAAATTTGCCAACCTATAGAAGAAGTTGGAGTTCTGACCTCCAAAGTGTATAGGCACGATGTCACGCTGATATTCTACCGACTTTACAACGAACGTTTTTTTCCACGCCACGTCTTTTATCACACCGTCAGTCTTGCGTGAGCATATTCCTGCGGGAAACATCAGCATATGGTTGTCGCTGCTAAATCCGGCCTGCACCATTGCTGGGAAATTGCGGCTCTGCTTGCCTGTCTTGTTTATTGGTATGCAAAGGGGTGCAAGTCCCGGCAGATTCATCAGCAGGTCGTTCACGAGATATCGGAAGCGCCCGTCGTAGTGTCGCCCTATTATTGCACCAAGTGCCACGCCGTCTACTCCTCCAAGCGGATGATTGCTCACAAAGGTATATAGTCGTCCGTCATCTTTCTTTGGCAGGTTTTCCTCGCCCGTCACCTCCAACGTCATATCAAGATAACGCACGCAGTCTTCGAGCCATTCCACCCCTGTCAGATGCCTGCTTTCCCACAGATATTCGTTAACATCATCCTGATGTGCTATGTGTTTCAGCCAAGACACAACGAAACGAGGCACCCATCGCGCCTTGTTTCCCATCTTGCTTTTCAGAATATTGTCAATATCTATTGTTTTCTCAACGGGAGCAGCCATTTTCTGCGAATTCTATTACTTTGGTGCAAAATTAATATTTTTTCGTGACAAATAAGAATTTTTGGTAAGAAATATTAAATATATTGCGATCTATATCTAATTAGTTAGATTGCATAATGATTAAAAACATATAGAAAATCAGTATTTTCTGTTTCTTGGATGGTGCAATAGGATTTCCTCACGCAGTGTAGTTGTGTCTATATGAGTATATATCTCTGTGGTGGCAATGCTCTCGTGTCCGAGCATTTCTTGTATTACGCGCAGGTTTGCACCACCTTCGAGCAATGCCGTGGCAAATGAGTGGCGTAGTGTATGCGGAGAAATAGTCTTTTGTATTCCTGCCAGCTTTGCCTGTTGTTTTATCATTATGAGAATCATCGTGCGAGTGAGGTGTGCACCACGGCGGTTAAGAAAGACATAGTTTTCTTCGCCTGGCTTTATTTTCATTTCGTTGCGGCATATAAGCCAGTATTTCAGTTCCTCTATCGCCTTGCCAGATATCGGCACAAGGCGTTCCTTTGAGCCTTTACCAACCACACGCACAAAACGCTCCTCAAAATATACGTTGGACAGTTTCAGGTTTACAAGTTCGCTCACACGAAGCCCACAAGAAAACAGTACCTCTATTATTGCCCTGTTACGGTGTCCTTCCCACTTGCTAAGGTCTATGCTTGCTTCGAGTGTATCAACTTCTTGTGTTGAAAGAACTTCAGGCAGGTGCTCACCAAGTTTCGGCGACTCAAGAAGCTCCGAAGGGTCGTCTTCCCTGTAGCCGTCAATTTGCAGGAATCTGCAAAACGAGCGCACACCGCTCAATATCCTGCATTGCGATGTAGGTCCAATGCCTATGTCGTGCAGTCCTGCTGAGAAAGCCTCGAGGTCTTCGATAGCAATGTCATAGACGGTCTTTCCCACCGCCTCCATGTAGTCAAGAAGTTTCTGAAGGTCGCGTTGATACCCGTCTATGGTGTTTGGCGAATAGTTGCGTTCCAGTTTCAGGTAGCGCACGTATGACTTTACTATGTCTTTCATTTTATCCTCAACAGTGTCAGTCCGTCGCGCAACGGCAGTATCACTTGCTCCACCCTGTTGTCTCGCGCTACATATTCATTGAACGACTCTATTCCCTGCGTCTGCCTATCGTGTTCAAGGTACTGGCGTTCAACCACATGTCCATCCCACAAGGTGTTGTCGGCAATTATGAAACCACCCTTGCGCACCACGGTCATAGCCATTTCGTATGTCTCCACGTATGTACGCTTGTCGCCATCTATGAACGCCATATCAAACTCTATCCCAAGTTTCGGTGCTTCGGTTATAGCATTGCCAATGATAAACTCAATCTTGTCGGCAACGGCAGAGCCTTCAATCCACGGACGGGTAAAATCCTCCTGTTCATCGTTTATCTCAAAGGTATAAACCTTGCCTCCCTTTTCCAAGCCTTCTGCCATGCATATTGCGCTATAGCCACTGAACGTGCCTACTTCAAGTATGTTGCGTGGACGAACCATCTGCACGAGCATCTTCAACAATCGCCCTTGCAAGTGTCCGCTTGCCATCCTGCCACGCAGCAAGTGAATGTTCGTAGCACGGTAGAGCCTGTACAGATAGTCACTCTCCGGCTCAATATGCCTTAGGATATAATCCTCTATTTCGCCTGATAGCATAGCAATCCTTCTATTGCCAAACGATAGCTGTCGAGTCCAAAACCGCAGATTACACCGAGGCAGGCACAAGAAATGAACGAATGATGGCGGAATTCCTCGCGTGTGTGTACATTACTTATATGTACCTCCACCGTAGGGCATTTCAGCGAGCGAATGCAGTCCTGCAATGCAATGCTTGTGTGCGTGTATGCCCCGGCATTGAGCACAATACCGTCATAATCGAATCCCACTTCCTGCATCTTGTTTATCAGTTCCCCCTCAACATTGCTTTGGAAATAGTCTATCTGCACATCTGGATATTTCTCCCTCAACTGCGGCAGATAGTTCTTAAACGAGCTATTCCCATATATGCCAGGCTCCCTAACGCCAAGCAAGTTAAGATTGGGGCCATTGATTATCTGTATTCTTTTCATCTTCTTGACACCTTGTATTTGTTTCTTGGCTACAAAAGTACATAATAATTTTGATTTATAAACCAGTTACGATAAAAAACTAAAATAAATTTTCCCAAATCGGGTAGAAAATCAATAGCCACATGCAATTATTTGTCTTAAATGAGCACTTTTAAATGTACTTCATTGGCAAAGGCAAGCAGTTCTCTGTCGTCACTATTATCGTCGAATGTAGTAGGATGATAAACGCATATAAGAGCGATTCCCAACGCACTTAAGTTCGTTAGCTGTTGCTCCTTGCTTCGTGATCTAATGAAGTTGAATGCATTTATTGAAGCCGTGAACTGAAGCTCATTTACGACTATCACGCAGAATGGAAACATTATTCCTCTTTGAATGTTTGGACTGACTTACTAATTCGGGGTATATCCCAATATGAATGCATTTTGGTGGACGAGAACAGGGTTGTGGGAATGGTAGTCAACTCAAATACCTGGCTGAAACGACTGAAGCAAAGAATCGTGGAACAAAAGACAGGGGTGAAGCTGTGTGGATAATGTTAAGATATGGATTAGCATTTAGTTATTTTATATAAATGGTTTATAATGCATTTCGTCGGCAAACGCAAGCAGTGCTCTGTCGCCACTGCTATCGCCGAACGCAGTAAGACGGTAGGCTTTGCGGTCGGGATATTCACTCAGCAGCCTGTTCACCTTCTCTTGTCCATAGCAGTTGGCTGAGAGAAATTGTCCCGTAAGTCTGTCGTCAATAACCTCAATGTGCGTGCCGAGCACCTTTATTGACGGTTGGTCGGCAAAGAAAGGAGTGACCCAGTTCTCTATACTTGCCGATACAATTACCACCTCAGTATCAGGTGCTTGCAATACATTATTTATATATAGCTCTGCCTTGGGGCGCAGCAGGTGGCGGTTGTCCCTTGCAAAGTTGCAGCAAAGACTATTGAACTCCTCCAATGACATGCCACGGAACAGACGGGAAAACATCTTCTCCTTTGTCTTGTGGTTGGAATACAGTCGCAGCTTCATCAGCACGAGCAGTGGCAAGAAAACAAGCAACGCCCCATAGAGGGCGGTGCGTCCCTTGGCATATTTTATGAATTCGAGCAGCGTGTCCTTTGTGGTTATCGTGCCGTCGAAATCGAATGCAAACACCTTTCTCACCGTTAGCAACACAAGTTTATATTTTGCAAATGTACGCAAAATCCACGATACAGCCAAGTGAAAGTAGAAAAAAGTTTAAAATATTTGGCGTTATGGCGTATTTGTAGTACTTTTGCAGCCCGACAAACAGAAGGAACTTTGATTGTGAAAGACAACAGGATAATAAGGTTTGTAAAAGATTGGATTCTCCCCATTGCGATGGTATTAGGTGCACTTGCCTATTTTGTGTTCGTGTGGCTGCCGTTGCCGCCAAGTGTGCGATCTGTTTTTGCATCGTCGGTGTCGGTGGTGCAGCCCGTGCTGTTAGCGGTTATGCTGTTTGTGTCGTTCTGCAAAGTGGCACCCAAGGACCTGCGTCCGCGCCATTGGCATTTGGTGCTCTTGATGGTGCAGCTCGGAATGTTCCTTGCCATCTCCTTTGTGGCTATGTATTTCAAGGAAGACACCGGAACGAGTATACTGCTGCAAGGGGCTATGCTCTGCCTTATCTGCCCCACTGCCACGGCAGCTGCCGTGGTTACGAGCAAGCTGGGAGGCGACAGCGGAAGCATTGTCACCTATACACTGATGATAAACGTGGCTACATCGTTGCTTGCACCAGCCATATTCCCGTTGGTACACCCACAGCCTAACAGCAACTTTGTTGTAGCCTCGCTGCTTATAATGAGCCATGTGTTTCCTCTGCTTGTCATGCCATTGTTGGCTGCGTGGGCAACGCGCCTTTGGCTGCCTCGCATACACGAGAAGATTCTCTCCGTGCCCAACCTTGCCTTTTACATTTGGGCTTTCTCGCTTGCACTTGCCATCACTGTTACTACAAAGAGTATCGTACACAGCACCATTGGCGTGTGGTATTTGTTTTGGCTTGCAGTCATATCGCTCGGCTGCTGCATTTTCCAGTTCATCGTCGGCAAGCAGATAGGAGAAAGGCACGGCGAACGCATCTGCGGAGGACAAGCTTTCGGACAAAAGAACACCGTGTTCATTATATGGCTCGGCTACACCTTCCTTATTCCCGTCACAGCCGTGGTGGGAGGTTTCTACAGCGTGTGGCACAATGTCATAAACTCATGGCAACTCTACAAGAAACGAAAAGAGAGCCAAGTGGCAGCGCGATAAGCGGCAATCAATAAAACCACAACGGACCGTTGCCTTTTCCTACGTTCAGGTGTCTGCCTTTTTCTATGGCATCGTCAATCAACCGTTTTGTGCCTTCCACGGCTTCGTGCAGCGGTTTGCCTTCAGCCAAATAGGTAGCAACGGCACTTGACAGGGTGCAGCCCGTGCCGTGCAGGTTTGAAGTCTTTATGCGCGGTGAGCAATATTCGTACCTTTGTCCGTCTGCACAATAAAGCACATCGCGCATCGCAGCTTCTTCGGCATGACCGCCTTTTATCAGAAAAGCCGTGCCATAGCGAGACACAAGCAAGTGTCCTGTTACATCAAGGTCGCAATCGCTATCATTACCTACAAGAAAAAGGGCTTCGGGAATGTTCGGGGTAATGAGGGTGCACAGCGGAAACAACTCCTTTTTTACATAATCCACACACTCATCAGACATCAGGCGTGTGCCGCTCGTAGACAACATCACAGGGTCGAGCACCACGGGAACGTTAAGTCCGCTGACTGCCGCAACGATAATGCGTGCCGACTGTGCTTCGGGTATCATTCCTATCTTTACCGCCGCCACGTCGAAATCGTCAAGCACGGCATCAAGCTGTGCCTTCAGCATATCCTCGGGCACGGACATCACTCTGCTTATGCCTGTGGTATTCTGCGCTGTAAGTGCCGTGGGCACGGTAACGGCATAGTGTCCCAATGCCGTAATGGTTTTCAGGTCCTGCTGTATTCCTGCACCTGCGCCGGTGTCGCTGCCGGCTATTGTAAGTACTATTTTCATAAAGTCATTCCCTCCAGGCATCTCCGAGAATCATTGCCCCTCCAAATCCCATTGCCTCCACTGCGGCAAGCCGGGCAAAGGTTACACCGCCAAGGGCATACACCTTTTCGTCTATCACGCCGTCAGCCACAGCCTTCCTGATTTCCTCTTTCTTAAAAGCCGAGCGGTAGCCTTGCTTTGAGATTGAGTCGAATATTGGCGACAGCGATACATAGTTGTAGTGTTCCTTCCATTCGGCAATCTCTTTCAGGTCGTGGCAACTGCGGCTCACACTGCCCGCCCATCCTTCAGGGGGCAATGGATTGCGTGAGTTAAGGTGAGCACCGTGCAGTCCATAGCGCACTGCAAGACCGAAATGGTCGTGCAGCACCAATCTGCACCGCAGGTCGTGGGGTATCTCCTTTAACAGTCTTTCCACATCTTCCACCGTGGAATCGGGCTTTCTTATATGCACAAGATTAGCGTTCCCTCGGCGAAGATGCTCCGCAATGCGTGCAGCCTCGCCGTCAAAGAACGTAGGTCTTGTTATGATTATAGTGGTAAACACTTATATAAATATCATTTCCCGAACAAGTCGAACGATGCGTCCCAGTCTTTCCATACAGGCTCGCGCCCCAACTCCTTCAGTCGTTTCTCTATCTCTGCCGCCGTGCGGTCGTCGGACACGGTAAACTGTTCCAATGCCTGCGGATATGTGTAATATCCGCCAGGGTTTACCTTCGACTCTGCCGACATGGTTGTTACACCAAGCGTACACATATTGTCGCGTATAAACTGCGGTTCTCTCGTGCTGTATGATATATCGACATCGTGGTCGAAGATGCGCATGGCAAAGGTTACCTGCGCCAGTTCCCTGTCGTTCACAAAGCAGTTGGGCTGAAAGCCTTCGTTCTGTGCAGGGCGCATTCGCGGAAAGTTCACAGAGTATTTCGTCCGCCAATAATGCTTTTGCAAATAGCGCAGATGGTGCGCCATCATCACCACATCAGTACGCCACTCCTTTTCCAATCCCAACAATGCACCCATACCAATGGAATGCACGCCAGCCTGCCCCATGCGGTCAAAGCCGTTCACACGCCATTCAAAGTTCGACTTCATTCCTGCCGGGTGATATATTTTGTAGTTCTCCCTGTGATATGTCTCCTGAAAGCAGATAACGCCGTTTAGTCCGTGCTTGGTGAGCTCTTGATACTCTTCCGTCTTCAGGGGCATCACCTCAATCTTTATGTTCGAGAAATACTTCTTGGCAATCTCTATTGCCTTTGCAAGATAGGGCACTCCTGCCTTGGCAGGATTCTCGCCCGTAACCAACAGTATGTTCTCAAAGGGCGCAAGTTTCTTTATTGCCTTGTATTCATCTTCTATCTGTTCGGGCGTAAGGATGGTACGTGCCATTGGGTTGGAACGGTGGAAGCCGCAGTAGACACACGAGTTTGAGCACGAGTTCGTGATGTAAAGGGGTATGAACATTGATATTGTTCTGCCGAAGCGTTCCTCTGTGTATTTCCTTGACAGCCTCGCCATTTGTTCAAGATAGGGCACGGCAGCAGGCGATATGAGCGCCATGAAGTCGTCAACGCTGCAATGCTCCTTGGCAAGCGCACGCCTCACGTCGGTGTCCGTCATGCCTGCTATGCGCTCCGTCGTCTCCTCCCAACTTATTTTCAACAACTCTTCCGAAAACATCTCCTTGTCTTTTCCTTTTTATAAATCAATCACGAACGACTGCATATTGCGCAGGTTAATGGTCCAAAGGCGGTCTATCAGAGGCTCGCCGTAGCCGCATATAAGTTGCAGCACCTGCGAAGCCTCAACGCTGCCTACAACAGCCGGCGTTACTCCTGCCAGTGCTTTGCCTGGGTGGGGCATCGTCAATACAGCCTCCTCGTCGGGAAACAATGTCCTGTATGTAGCATTGCCTTTGCAGAGCACTGCCACCTGTCCGTCAAGTCCGTTTATCGCACCGTGTACCATCGGCTTGCCAAGCTCTTTGCAGGCATCGCTTATAATAAATCGCGTGGCGAAGTTATCGGTGGCATCTACCACTATGTCATATCCTGCAAAAATTTCACGGGCATTCTCCTTGGTGAGTCTCATGCGATATGGCTCTATCTTCACTTCGCTGTTAAGCGACTCCAGCCTTTGTTTCGCACAAAGCACCTTCGACTCGCCTTCCTGCGTTTCACTGTATAGCACCTGCCTTTGCAAGTTGGTTATGTTCACCACGTCGTCGTCAATCAGTCCTATCGTGCCCACGCCGGCACCGCAAAGATAAATGGACAACGGCGAGCCGAGACCGCCCACGCCTACTATAAGCACCTTTGCCTTTGCCAACTTGCGCTGCCCTTCCTCTCCAATCTCGGGCAGCATCAACTGTCGTTCGTATCTTGATTCCATTACTTATATTATATAGTCTATAGCTTTCTCAAATCGTGTGTCAGCTTTGCAGCACAGAAGTCAGGACCGCACATCGTGCAATACTCGCCGTCGGTATGCCCTGCCTCCTCGAAATACTGCAAGGAACGCTCTGGATCGAGAGACAGGTGGAACTGGTCTCGCCAACGGAAGTCAAAACGTGCCTTCGACAAGGCATTATCCCTTATCTGCGCTCCGGGGTGACCTTTTGCCAAGTCTGCCGCATGGGCTGCTATCTTGTATGTTACCACACCCACGCGCACATCTTCCTTGTTAGGCAGCGCAAGGTGTTCCTTCGGCGTAACGTAGCACAGCATCGCTGTGCCGAGCCAAGCTATCTGTGCTCCGCCTATAGCACTTGTTATGTGGTCGTAGCCCGGCGCAATGTCGGTAACAATCGGACCGAGCGTGTAGAACGGTGCTTCGTGGCAGTGGTCGAGCTGCCTCTCCATGTTCTCCTTTATCTTGTGCATCGGCACGTGTCCCGGACCTTCAATGAATGCCTGTACGTTCTTGTCCCATGCACGTGTTACGAGTTCGCCCATAGTGTCTAATTCGGCAAACTGTGCCGCATCGTTGGCATCTGCTGTGCAGCCTGGTCGCAGACCGTCGCCGAGCGACAGTGCCACATCGTATTGGGCAACAATGTCGCAGATGTCGTCGAAATGCTCATACAGGAACGATTCCTTTTGATGGATAAGACACCACTTGCTCATTATCGAGCCGCCACGGCTCACGATGCCGCATAGTCGGGAGTCTGCCAGATGCACGTTTTGCAGGCGTATTCCTGCGTGTATCGTAAAGTAGTCGACACCCTGCTCACATTGTTCAATAAGCGTGTCCTTGTAGATTTCCCATGTCAGTTTCTCCACTTTTCCGCCCACCTTTTCCAATGCTTGGTATATGGGCACGGTGCCTACGGGCACAGGACAGTTGCGCACAATCCACTCTCTCGTCTCGTGAATGTTAGCACCTGTAGACAGGTCCATCAGCGTGTCGCCGCCCCACTTGCACGACCACACAGCCTTGTCAACCTCCTCCTCTATCGACGAGGTTGTGGCGGAGTTACCTATGTTGGTGTTTATCTTCACGAGGAAGTTGCGCCCTATTATCATAGGCTCTGCCTCGGGGTGGTTTATGTTGGCTGGCAGCACGGCTCTGCCGCGTGCTATCTCGTCGCGCACAAACTCTGGCGTTATATGTGTCTCTATGCCCAACTCGCGGCAGTTCATGTTCTCGCGTATGGCAACATATTCCATTTCGGGCGTTATTATTCCTGCCTTGGCATACGCCATCTGCGTTATAGCCTTGCCTTTCCGCGCTCTTCTCGGCAGTTGTATGTGCTCAAAGCGCAGAGAGTCCAGCGAGTGGTCTGCCAGTCGCTGCCGTCCGTATTCGCTCGTTATCTCTTTCAGCTGCTCCGTGTCGTCGCGGTCTATAATCCATTTCTCCCTTATCCTCGGCAGACCTTTTTTCAAGTCCACCTCAATTGCCGGGTCGGAGAATGCTCCGCTGGTGTCGTATATATACACGGGGTCGTTCTTCTCGGTGTGTGGTATGCCGTTCTTGTCCTTTACCACGGTGGGGGTAAGGTTTACCTTCGTCATTCCCACCCTTATGTCTGGAAACAATGTTCCGCTCATATATGCCTTCTCACGCTTTGCGTAGGCCTTGTTGTCGTTTGGCATCTTCTTTGTGATTTATTTGGTTTATACATTTCAGTTTAGGAACGCAGTCAGTGGCGAACTTGCCTCTGCCGAGTCGCTCACAGCGCCTAATCCCGCCTCGTAGGCTCTGCGCCCTGCTATCACGGCTTCCTTGAATGCCACTGCCATCTGCACTGGGTCGCCTGCCACGGCAATGGCGGTGTTGATGAGGCAGCAGTCGGCTCCCATCTCCATTGCCTCGGCGGCATGGCTTGGTGCGCCTATGCCGGCATCAATCACAACGGGCACGTTGGCTTGCTCTATTATTATCTGTAGAAAGTCCTTTGTGCGCAGTCCCTTGTTGGTGCCTATGGGTGCACCGAGAGGCATCACGGTTGCCGCACCTGCCTCCTCCAACTGCTTGCACAGCGTGGGATCTGCCTGACAGTAGGGCAGCACCACGAAGCCCATCTTCACAAGCTGTTCCGTGGCTTTCAGTGTCTCTACCGAGTCGGGCAGCAGATAGCGCGGGTCTGGGTGTATCTCAAGTTTCAGCCAGTTTGTGCCGAAAGCCTCGCGCGACATCTGCGCGGCAAATACTGCTTCTTCGGCGTTGCGCACGCCCGATGTGTTTGGCAGCAGGTGTATATTGGCGTTCTTCGTTATGTGGGTGAGCAGGTCGTCTTGATTGTCGTCAAGCTCTATGCGCTTCATTGCCACAGTAACCATTTCCGTCTCGCTTGCCTTTATGGCTTCTGCCATTATGGCGTTGTCGTTGAATTTTCCTGTTCCCACGAACAGACGGGAGTTAAACTCCCTTCCTGCAATAACTAATTTGCTCATTGTCTTAGTGTGTGGTATTTTTATTTTCCTTGTTGTTTTATGTTATCTATGAGTGCCAGCAGACGCTTCATCTCCTCCACGGGCTTTTCCGCCCTCAGCACCGTACCGCTTAGAGCCACTCCTGCCACTCCCGTCTGCATCACAGCAGGAATGTCGTCTGCCGTTATTCCGCCTATCGCTATCACGGGAATGCTCATGCCCTCCGCTTCCATACTGCGTATAATGCTCTTGTAGCCCTCGATGCCAAGCACTGGCGAAAGCCCCTTCTTTGTGGTAGTAAAGCGAAAAGGACCGCACCCTATATAGTCTGCACCTGCATCTGCGTGCATCTTCACATCGTCAAACGTGTTTGCCGTACCTCCTATAATAAAGCCTTTGCCGAGCATCGCCCTTGCCTCGGCTATGGGCATGTCGCTCTTGCCGAGATGCACGCCGTCGGCATTCAGTTCCTTCACCAACTCCACGTGGTCGTCGATTATAAACGTTGCCCCTGCCTCACGGCACATCTTTTGCGCCTGCAACGCCACGGGGCGTATATCGTCTACAGCCGTGTCCTTCATTCGCAGCTGCACCCAACGGCAGCCGCCGTCAAGCGCCATTCGTATGGAGTCGAGATAGGAGTATTGCTCCGTATAGTGTGATATAAACTGAAGCATAGCCTATCCGCCGCAAGCAGCTTTTATCACAATAATATTGTCGCCTTCTTTCAACAGCGTTTCCGCCCACTGCGTGCGCTGCACCATTTTCGTGCCCACAGCCACAGCCACGCCCTGTGCAGGCAGGTTCAGTTCTGCGGCAAGTTGCTCCAGCGTTGCGGAAGCAGTCTCCGTCTCCTTGTTGTTGATGTAGATTTTCATTTCGTCGTTTATTTTTATCGTTAAACATTAGGGAGCAGCGTGGCACAAAAAAGGATAACAACCGCAGTCATTACCCAAGGAAGGCTTCACGCCCAAAATCATTCTCATTTCCTACGGCAGCATTGTCTGCATCAGGTCAATGGGTGTAATCTCAGCCTGGCTTCACACATTAATTACATTAATATATAGAAACGTGCTCTGCCAAGGCACCCCCGAGTACTTATATCTAATTGCAAAGTTAGGTATTATTTCCAATATAGCCAAATTAATTAACGAAAAATAACTCTAATTTACCACAGGACAAAACCTTGACGACGCGCGCTCTCCCGAAGAATTGATTGCCGAGGCAGTGGAAAAAGCAAGGACGACAGACTACGTTGTAATGTTCGGCGGACTAAATAAGAGCGACTATCAGGACTGTGAAGGTAACGACCGCAAGGAATACGGCTTGCCATACGGACAGGACAGGTTGATAGAGGCATTGGCTGCTGCCAACAAGAATATGGTATATGTGAACATTTTGGGCAATGGTGTGGCTATGCCATGGATTAAGAAAGTGCCGGCAGTGGTGCAGGGCTGGTTTATAGGCAGCGAGGCAGGCAACGCTTTGGCTGACGTGCTTTGGCTGACGTGAATCCATCGGGAAAATTGCCGTTTACTTGGTTTGCAAGCCTCGAACAGTCAGGTGCGCACGCCCTTGACACATATCCCGGCATATGGCGTACCGACGACAGCAAGATAATAGATGAGGAATACAAGGAAGGCATATATGTTGGCTATCGCTGGACAGATAAGAACAAGGTGCGTCCTACGTTCGCCTTTGGACACGGATTGAGTTACACCACCTTTGCCATAACAGACGTGCGTGCTGACAAGACCGAGATGGCTGCCGATGGAAGCATCACCTTCACCGCAACCGTGAAGAATACAGGAACGCTCGAGGGCAAGGAAGTCGTGCAACTCTATGTAAGTGACTTGAAGGCATCGGTAGACCGCCCAGTGAAGGAACTGAGAGCCTTTGCCAAGGTAAGCCTTTTGCCTGGTGAGGAAAAGGAAGTTGCACTGACCATCGACAAGCAGGCATTGAGTTTCTACGACGAGGTTTCAGGGCAGTGGGTGGCAGAGCCAGGCTATTTTGAAGCATTGATAGGCAATGCGTCCGACAATATTGCTAAAAAACAGAAATTCAAGTTGCAATAAAAAGGCATATATCACGTTTCTAAACAAAAAGAACACATATATACTATGAAAAAGGTAATAACATCGGTGGCTGTTCTGTTGTGGGGTGTCGCAGCAATGGCACAAAAACTCCCAATGAAAGAATATGTGGACGGCTTGATGCAGAAAATGACCCTTGAAGAAAAGATAGGGCAGCTCAACCTTATGGTTGCAGGAAGTATCGTGACAGGTGACGCACTGAACACGAGTATTGGTGGCGATATCGCCAATGGTAAAATGGGCGGAGTGTTTAACATCAAGGGTGTGGACAGAATCCGTGCCTTGCAGGACATTGCAGTGAAAAAGTCGCGCTTGGGTATACCACTCATTGTGGGAATGGACGTGATACACGGCTATGAGACAGTGTTCCCTATTCCTCTTGCACTCTCGTGCTCTTGGGATATGGCAGCCATAGAGCAGAGCGCGCAAATAGCGGCAAAGGAATGTAGTGCCGACGGTATCAATTGGACTTTCTCGCCAATGGTCGATATTGCGCTCGACTCGCGCTGGGGACGCGTAAGCGAGGGTGGGGGAGAAGACCCTTTCCTCGGCAGTCGCATAGCAGAGGCTATGGTGCGTGGCTATCAGGGCGACTACTCGAAACCATATAATATCATGGCGTGTATGAAGCACTTTGCCCTGTATGGAGCAGTAGAGGCAGGACGCGACTACAATACGGTTGATATGAGTCACATCAGAATGTACAACCAGTATTTCCCACCTTACAAGGCTGCGGTAGATGCAGGTGTGGGCAGTGTGATGTCGTCGTTCAATCTTGTTGACGGAGAGCATGCCACGGCTAACCATTGGCTGCTTACGGATGTGTTGCGCAACCAGTGGAACTTCGATGGATTCGTTGTTACCGACTATGGCTCGATAGGCGAAATGTCGGTTCACGGACTTGGAGATTTTTATGAATCCACGGCAAAAGCCCTCAAGGCAGGTACTGATATGGATATGTGCTCAAAGGGATTTATCACTCTGCTCGGAAAGGCTGTAGAGGAAGGCAAGGTGTCGGTTGCCGACATCGACTTGGCTTGCCGTCGTGTATTGGAGGCTAAGTACAAACTCGGTTTGTTTGCCGATCCGTATAAGTATCTTGACAGCAAACGTGCCAAGAAAGATATCTATACAGCCGAAAATCGCAAGGCTGCACGCGATATTGCTGCCAAGACATTCGTATTGCTGAAAAACAACGACAACCTGCTGCCTTTGCAAAAGCGCGGCAAGATAGCCTTGATAGGTCCGCTTGCCAACACACGCATCAATATGGCTGGCACGTGGAGTGTGGCGCAGACTCCCGACCGCTATTCTACATTGAAGGAAAGTATGGAACGTGCTCTCGACGGCAAGGCTACCTTGTTGTATGCACAAGGTAGCAACATCTGTGCTGATGAGGCTTTGCAGGTGGCTGCCGAATTTGGCAAGACCATACCTCGCGGCGATGATAAGGTAATGAAGGCAGAAGCACTGCGTATTGCAAATGAGGCAGATGTGATTGTTTGTGCTATGGGTGAGTGTGCCGATATGTCGGGCGAGTCGTCAAGTCGTGTCGACCTCTCGCTGCCTGATGTACAGATGGCGCTTTTGCAGGAACTTGTGGCAACGGGCAAGCCTGTAGTGCTGCTCAACTTCTCTGGTCGCGCCACGGTGATGAATTGGGAAGTTGAACACGTGCCTGCAATATTAAATGTATGGTATGGCGGTAGCGAGGCTGCTGATGCCATTGCCGATGTGGTGTTTGGTGATAAGACACCAAGCGGAAAACTCACGGTCACTATGCCACGTTCGGTTGGTCAGCTGCCGTTGTACTATAACCATCTCAACACGGGCAGACCCGTGCAGGAAGATGCCGATACATATTATAAGTATCGCAGCAACTACCTCGATGTGCGCAACGACCCGTTGTTCCCGTTCGGTTACGGACTTTCTTATACCACATTCGAATATGGCGATTTGCAGCTGAGCAATGCCTCTATGTCGGCAGACGGCTCTGTAAAGGCTTCCGTTACGGTTACCAACACAGGCAGCCGCGATGGTGTAGAGATAGTGCAGCTGTACATTCACGACATCGTTGCCTCGATATCTCGCCCTGTTAAGGAGCTGAAAGGTTTTGAGCGCGTTGCGTTGAAGGCAGGCGAAAGCCGCAAGGTGGAATTTCAGATTACTCCTGACCTGTTGAAGTTCTACAATAAAAACCTCGACTATGTGCTTGAGCCCGGCGAGTTCGACATTATGGTGGGCGGCAACAGCAAGCAGGTAAAGACAGCGAAATTGCTTGTTGAATAATGAGGAGATTTTTGGTAGTTATGATAGTGTTTTGCGGTGGCATTGCAAATTGCAATGCCACCATTTGCGACCGCAACGACTTTGAGCGGAAAATCAAGAATATCGGACTTTCATGGGAATAGTTATTCACTATCTGCACTATCCGTTTTCTTTTGGCTTTTCTTTGGTAGGCGTTTTGCCTTGCGCAAGGCCTCGGTTATAATCCATTGCAATTGACCATTGGTACTGCGGAACTCGTCCGCAGCCCAAGCCTCTATTGCATCCATCGTATCACCGTCGATGCGCAGAATAAAACTTTTAGTCTTTTTGTCAGCCATGCATCAATGGTTAAGTGTTCCCGTGTTTACCACAGGCTGGGCAGACTCGTCACCGCAGAGTACAACAAGTAGGTTGCTCACCATAGCCGCTTTCTTGTCGTCGTCGAGTTCTACGATGTTTTCATTTGACAGTTTGTCGAGCGCCATTTTAACCATGCTTACAGCACCTTCCACAATCTTTTCACGGGCAGTGATAATTGCCGATGCCTGCTGGCGGCGCAGCATCACGGCGGCAATCTCCGGGGCGTATGCAAGATAGTTGATGCGGGCCTCTACAACCTCTATGCCTGCTAATGCAAGGCGTTCATCGAGTTTCTCCTCCAACTGCTGATTTATTTCCTCTGCACTTGAACGCAATGTAGGTTCGTTGCCGCTTGTGTCCTCATCGTCGTATGCATATTGTCCTGCCACCTGACGAAGTGCTGCATCGCTTTGCACACGCACGAAGTTCTCCAAGGCGTTCATAAGTCCCTTTGTGTCCGAGCCAACAGCATTAGGGTTTGATGCCATGGTCTGCGAGTCAACTTCAAAGAGAGCCTTGTAGGTGTCTTTCAGTTTCCACACAAGCACGAGTCCTATCATCACTGGATTGCCGGTCTTGTCGTTCACCTTTATCGGCTGTGCGTCAAGGTTGCGGGCGCGCAGGCTCAGTTTCTTTGTGCTGTAAAAAGGGTTAATCCAAAAATAGCCTGTGTTTGTGAACGTACCGCTATATTTGCCAAACCATGTAATCACCCTTGCCTCATTTGGCTCAAGCATAAGGAAACCGCACCATATAATGATGTTTACAATGAACAACACACCGCTTGCTATTAACAGCATTGCTCCCAAACTTTCATTGCAATCGTCCTCATTTAACACTATAATGCCGCAGACAAGGCTTGCAATCATCATGGCAAGCACTGCCAGATTGAAGAACAACATAATAAAGCCATTCAATACTTTTCCTTTAAATAATACTTCTTTTGTTTCCATAGTCTATTATATTTATTTGATATCATTTTGATATCGCAAAAGTACAAATTGTTTTTCATTCCACAATGAAAGTCATAATATATTTAACACAAATTAATGTTCTATGGTATGTCGGATAGAGTAATTTATGTCTTAATTGCAATTTGTAATATCATATAATCGTTTTGCTTACAAATTGTAACTAATACAACAATTAAGATGGATATAACGTAAGTGTGGGTAACGATTAAATAACAAAATGTTATGCTTTCCTTTCGTGTAATGACATTTTGTAGTAACTTTGCACCCAAAACATGGCAAATATTAAATAGAAAGGTTAAATTATGTGCGGAATAGTATCTATTTTCAACATTAAGGAACAGACTCAAGAGTTGAGGCAGAAGGCATTGAAGATGAGCCAACAAGTCGCTTTCGGCGTGGGGCGTTGAGGGGCGTGTGCCTTTCCTCGACAAGGAGTTTCTTGACATTGCCATGCGCATCAATCCTGAATACAAAATGTGTCCTGGCAGCACCATGGAGAAAAAGATTGTACACGAGGCGTTCGCCGATATGCTTCCCGAGGAGGTAGCATGGCGACAGAAAGAGCAGTTCAGCGACGGTGTGGGCTACAGTTGGATAGACACCCTGAAGCAGATGACAAGCGAATTGGTCAGCGACGAGCAGATGGCTCATGCTACGGAGCGTTTCCCCATAAATCCACCGCGCAACAAGGAGGAATACTACTATCGTTCTATCTTTGCAGAGCATTTCCCCAGCGAGTCGGCAGCACGCAGTGTGCCGTCAGTGCCCAGCGTGGCATGTTCCACTGCTGAGGCATTGGCATGGGACAAGGCTTTCCAGAACATGAACGACCCCAGCGGCAGAGCCGTTGCAGGAGTACATGAAAAGGCGTATTGATAAAGGGCGAAATACAAGAGTATGAGGCAATAAATATCGAATATTTATGCTTTTTGTATGAGTTTTACGTTAATGTTTCACAAAAGGAAGGAAATATCATTGTCGTTATTTTGGCAGGCGGTTATTTTATTGTAAATTTGCAATCGCATATAAATCAATAGGAAACACCAATGAAGACATTCGTGAACGTTGAAGACCTTGGCGATTTGAGACAGGCTCTTGCCGAGGCAAAGGAGATAAAGGATAACAGATACAAGTACCAGCATCTTGGAAAGAACAAGACGCTGATGATGATATTCTTCAACAACTCTCTGCGCACGCGACTCTCTACACAAAAGGCGGCGATGAACTTGGGTATGAACGTTATCGTGCTCGACGTAAACGCAGGAGCATGGAAGCTGGAAACGGAACGTGGAGTGATAATGGATGGTGACAAGAGTGAGCATCTTTTGGAGGCTATACCCGTGATGGGATGCTACTGCGACTTGATTGGCGTGCGCTCTTTTGCCGGACTTGAAAATCGTGAATATGACTATGCGGAGACGGTAATGCAGCAGTTTGTGAAATACAGCGGTCGTCCGGTGTTTGCAATGGAGACAGCCACAGTACACCCATTGCAGGCTTTTGCTGACTTGATAACGATAGAGGAATATAAGAAGGTGGAACGCCCGAAAGTGGTGCTGACATGGGCACCCCACTGCCGTGCACTGCCGCAGGCTGTACCAAACTCATTTGCACAATGGATGAATGCAGCAGAGGATGTTGACCTTGTGATAACACACCCGAAAGGCTATGAACTTGACCCCAAGTTTGTGGGCAATGCCCGTGTGGAATACGACCAGATGAAGGCTCTCGAAGGCGCTGACTTTGTGTATGCAAAGAACTGGAGCTGTCCAGGAGTAACCAATCCTGCCGACTATGGAAAGATACTGTCAAAGGATATGTCGTGGACGATAGACGACAAGCATATGGCAGTTACCAACAACGGCAAGTTTATGCACTGTCTGCCTGTGCGCCGCGGACTTATCGTTACTGATGACGTGATAGAGAGCGAGAACTCAATAGTAATACCAGAAGCTGCCAACCGCGAGATTTCGGCAAGCGTGGTGATAAAACGAATGCTGGAAAGTTTGTAATCCTCGCGGCGTATGGCAAGGTTTTTTGCTTCGTTGGCATTATTGCTTACGCTATCAGTTGCAGTGACTGCCCAGCAGGAAAGTGAGTGGGTGAGATACTACAACGAGATAGCCACAATAGACGATGTGGAGGCTGAAAACTGGGAAGAAACCTACAATATGCTCTGTGAGATGGAAGAGCATCCCATAGACCTTAACCGTGCCACGGAAGAGGACTTGGAGCAGCTGCCGTTTCTCACTGCGGCACAGATAGAGGACATCTGCGAATATCTGTATATGTATGGGGGAATGAAGACGTTCGCCGAGTTGCAGATGATAAAGTCGCTTGATGCTCCACGGCGTAGTCTGCTGCAATGCTTCACCTATCTTGGTGACACGCAGAAAGCACGTTTCCCGTCTGCAAAGAGCATTGCAATATATGGAAAGCACGAGGTTGTAGCCACGGGGAAAGTGCCGTTCTACACTCGCAAGGGTGAGAAGGAAGGCAAGTATCTCGGTGACAAATACAAGCATTCGCTGCGCTATACATTTAATTACGGAGATTATGTGAAGATAGGCTTTACCGGTGCGAAAGATGCCGGAGAGCCTTTTTTCTGTCGGGGCAACGAAAGTGGCTACGACACTTACTCTGCTTACCTGCAGTTGAAACACCTTGGCAAGATTGATGTGATGGTGATTGGCGACTACAAACTTTCTTTTGGTATGGGGCTTGTTGCCAATTCGGGTTTCAATCTTGGCAAGATGTCGATGATAGCCAATCTTGGCAGGACAACAAATGCCATACGAGGCAGTTCCTCTACATATAATGTTGACAACTTTCGTGGTGCCGCTGCTACAATAAGGCTGCTAAAGCCTCTGACGCTAAGTGTCTTTGCATCATACAAGCAAGTGGACGGCACGATGAATAAGGACAGCCTTTCGATAAGTGCAATGGTTACTTCGGGCTATCATCGCACGCAGACGGAGATGTCGAAGAAAAATAATACCGATCTTGCCGATGTCGGTGCTAATGTGAACTACAGGGCAGGCGGACTGCATATAGGACTTACAGCCTTGTATTCACACATAAGTCCGAAATTAAGCCCCAACACATCATATCTATATCGCTGGCATTACCCTGCCGGCAACGATTTCTTCAATGCAAGCGTGAACTATGGCTACACGCATTATCGCCTAACCATTAACGGAGAGACGGCAATGAACCAGGACGGGCGCATTGCCACGATAAACAGTGCAAACGCAAACATTTTGGATAATCTTTCCCTTATGCTTTTGCAGCGTTTTTATTCATACCGCTATACATCACTGCACGCCAACAGTTTTGCAAGCGGCGGACGGGTGCAGAACGAGAGTGGTATATATACCGGTGTAAACTGGCAGTGCCTTCGCCACCTGTCGATTATGGCATACATCGACTATGCCTATTTCGCATGGCCTCGCTCATTGACATCATTCTCCTCCCACGCATGGGATAATATGCTGCAAGCGAGTTATTCGCGCAGTAAATGGTCGTTGTCGGCTCGCTACAGACTGAATATAAAGGAACGTGACAACGAGGACAAGACGGCTTTGACCAATCAAACGGAACACAGGGCACGCATGTCATTAACCCTGCAGCCAATGGAAACATTTAACCTGAAAACACAGGTTGATGCAGCCCGTGTAACATATAAGCAGACCGACACAGGCTATGCCGTGAGTCAGATGGCAACATTTGCACCTGCGCCATCGTCAGGTACAACATCGCGTTTTTCGCTCCATGCCTCAATAACATACTTCAACAGCGATGCCTACAATAGTCGCCTGTATGTCTATGAGCGCGGTCCTCTGTATTCGTTCTATTCTCCGTCGTTTTATGGCGAGGGAATACGATACACGTTTATGGCAAAGGCAAATGTGCTGAAAAGACTTGCTATAACGGCAAAAATAGGAGTTACCAACTATTTTGACCGCTCTACCATTGGCAGCGACAACCAAATGATAGACGCATCTTCACAAACCGATTTAGACTTGCAACTGAAATGGAAAATCTGAACTATACATCACTTTGGCGCAGTCTGTCTGCCGTGTATGATGATGGCGAGGCGAAAGCAATAGCACGCTATGTGCTTGAAGAGCAATTTGATATGCCACTGAACGATATATATTGTGGCATTTCACTACCCGATGACAGACAGGCTGAACTATCAGCCATTGCCGAAAGGTTGATGAAGAAAGAGCCTTTGCAGTATGTCTTGGGAGCAGCATATTTCTGCGGTCGTAAGTTTGCTGTGGGTAAAGACGTGCTTATACCGCGTCCAGAGACGGAGGACCTTGTGGAACTTGTGTTGCGACAAGGAGAGTCGCCTGCCGTTCTCGATATAGGCACGGGCAGCGGTTGTATTGTTGTCTCCGTGGCATTGGGCAATCCTAATGCAAATGTTACTGCATGGGATATCTCCGATAATGCACTCGCCATTGCCTCTGCCAATGCTGCACGTTTAGGGGCAAATGTCTGTTTTGAACACTGCGATGCACTTAATCCTCCCTGCGATATGGAGAAATGGGATATCATCGTGAGCAACCCACCATATATATGTAATAATGAACGCGAGGCGATGGATGGGAACGTGCTTGACTATGAGCCACACTTGGCACTATTTGTTCCAGATGATAATCCGTTGCTGTTCTATCGAGCAATAACGCGCTATGCCCACAAGGCTTTAAGGCAAGGAGGCAGAATATTTTTTGAGATAAATCCCTTGTATGTGCTCCCGATGGAAAAAATGGCACGTGAAGAGGGATTCCTACACACCACCGTGCTTGCCGACCGTTATGGCAGACAACGCTTTATGGTTATAGGTAACGAGCCGCTACAAAACATATAAAGAAAACGCTATGACAAACAAACAAATATCGGAAAGCGAGGCAAAGAGCCGTCTTTCAGCACTATGCGCCCAGCGCGAACATTGCTCATACGAAATGATTGAGAAGATGCAACGTTGGGAATTGTCTGAAGAGGCACAGGCAATGATTATGCAGTATCTCACCGAGCACAAGTTTATTGACGATGAACGTTATGCACGTGCTATGTCAATAGACAAACTGCGCTATAACAAATGGGGGCGCAAGAAGATAGAACAGGCTCTATGGCAGAAGCATATAGACAGCGACATTATCACCCATGTCCTCGACGAGATAGACGACGATGAATACCTCTCCGTACTCCGTCCTCTTTTGCAGTCAAAACGGCATAGCACCAAAGGCAAAACAGAATACGAGATAAACCAAAAGTTAATCCGCTTTGCCTTCTCCCGTGGCTATGAGTATAGGCTCATCAGACAGTGTCTTGACGATGTGGAGGAAGATGTGTATCAAGACGATTAAATATATAAATAATAAAATTTATGGAAAATGAATGACAAGCGAAACAACGAAAAGCCAGTAAAGATACTTTTTATATGTCTCGGCAATATATGTCGTTCTCCTGCCGCAGACGGAGTGATGCGACATCTTGTAAAGGAGGGTGGCCGCGAGGCAGATTTTGTTATTGACTCGGCAGGAACGGGAGGCTGGCACGTTGGCGAATTGCCTGATAGCAGGATGCGTGCCTGTGGTGCCAGGCATGGGTATAAGTTCGACCATAGGGCACGCCAGTTCTCATGCGACGACTTCTCTGATTTCGACCTCTTGGTGGTTATGGACAATGGCAACTATCGCGTTGTGAGCAATATGGCACACACTGATGAGGAGCGCGAAAAGATTGTGATGCTTGCCGACTATATGCGCAACCATAAGGGGCAGACAACAATTCCCGACCCGTATTATGGCAGCGACAGAGACTTTGAGTTTGCATTGGAACTCATAGAAGATGCCTGCCAAGGTTTATTGGATGCTTTGTCCGATTAGGCTTATTGCCTGTCGTTGTCAGTTTTGCTTTCCAAATACTCAGCATAAATCTTTGCAGCCGAAACTATTTGGTTTACGCAAGGACGTGTGCGGTAATATTCTGCGGTACGCTCGCTCGCCTCGTATGTGAGCGGCGTACCTTTTTTCAGTTTCAATAGTTCGGTGCAGTTTATTGAGCCGTGTTCCTGACGAAATTTTTCCAATAGTTCCTGCACAACCTTATAGTTGTATGACTTGCCCTCACGGTCGCCCGGCTCTGCACTGCCGCAATCCATTCCTGCCAACTGTGCCATGGCGCAGCATGCTCCGCAGGTGAGGCGCATTCTGCCTATGCCGCCGCCGAAGCCTGCACTCAGTGTCAATGCCTGTCGCTCGGTGTAGCCGTATAGGTCGGCAAAGGCAGCCACCACACACTGGCAGCAGTTGAAGCCCTGCATAAAAAGTTCCTCTGCCCTGCGTATGCGCTCGTCGTTTGTCATTGCCGCCATACTACTATTTTATCTTGTTAAACATATCCGCCATGCGGCGCAGTCCTTCCATCATTCGTTCACGAGGACAGGCAATGTTTATACGCAAAAATCCTTCACCGGTATCACCGTACATTGTTCCGGGACTGAATTTCACCTTGCCTTCGTTCTCCAACTTGTTAGCAAGTTCCTCGCTCTTTATGCCGAGATAACTGCAATCTGCCCATACGAGATATGTTGATTGTAACGGAGTGATTTTCACTTGCGGAAGGTTTTCTGCCATAAATCGGCACAGTGCCTGATAATTGCCCCAGATGTATTGGCAAAGTTCGTCGAGCCACTGTTCTCCCTCGTTGTATGCTGCCATTAACGCAAGCACTCCGAAAGGATTCACGTCGCACACCTCATTGATGTTTATCGCCTTATCTATGCGCATTCGCATACTTTCGTCCTTGCATATTATGTTTGCTATCTGCAAACCTGCAATATTAAAAGCCTTCGAGGGTGAGCCGAGTATCACGGCATCATCGGTTATTGTGCCGAAGGGAACATATCGCTCTCCGTTGTATGTCAGTTCGCAGTGTATCTCGTCTGCTATTATGCTCACCTTGTGCTTGTGACAGATGTCATAGACACGCTGCAGTTCCTCTCTTGTCCACAGTCTGCCCGTGGGGTTGTGCGGATTGCACAGCAGCAGCACTTTGTTGCTCTTGTCGCTGCACAATGTTTCCAGTTGTTTGTAGTCAATTGAAAAGTGTCCATCGTCGTTCAGCAAGGGGCTTTCCACCACCTTACACCCATTGTTGCGTATGCTTGAAAAGAAGCAGTTGTATGCCGGTGTGTGCAGAATCACCCCGTCGCCAGGCTCTGTCATTGCCTTTATTGCCACCGACACAGCAGGCACCACTCCCGTTGTATACAATATCCAGTCCTTCTCTATTTTCCACCCATGCCGCCTGTCAAACCAATTTGTAATGGCATTATAATATTCATCTGGCACTTTCGTGTAGCCAAACACACCGTGCTCCACTCTATTTTTCAGTGCCTCAATTATTGCCGGTGCAGTCTGAAAGTCCATGTCAGCCACCCACATAGGTATCACTTCCCTGTCGTCAGTCACATCCCACTTATAGCAGTTCGTGCCTTTTCTTTTTGTATCTTTGTCAAAGTTGTACATTGCAATTCTTTTGATGTAAGTATCTTTATTGATGCAAAGATACGTAAACTTCGGCAAATACCAAAATATATGCTATATTTATTTCGCTATTTTTCTGTGTAGCATGATATTAGTCGGCTGATAACACTAAATGTTTATGGGAGTGAATCCCACAACAGCATGCCTCAAGCTGCGATAACTTTTTATGTAAATAATTCAAAGAGCGTTTTCTTTCGCGAATGATGGTGCATGACACCGTTTGTACAGTGCAAAGGTATTTAATTTCGCAATACTGCTGTCTGCTTTTGTCTGTATCTGGCACGATTTGGCGTGATTTGGCAGTTTGATGCAGTCTCACCGCTTGCAAGCCAAGCCCCCTATTGAAACCTCAGCCCCATCATAATATCTGTCCCCCTTATAAAAGGGGACATAGATATTGATGGGGAGGTTTCAGCGTCCCCCATATACGTTGACCGACGCATATAGTCTCGATAGCCATCGCTTGCCGTCTCGATGAGCATCGAGACGGCAAGCGATGCCCAATGAAGCAGCAAGCGTTGGCAATTGCTTCCTGCTTCGTTAGCAAATTCATATGTCAGATAATTGTTATAGACACCCAAGAAGTGCGATTTTTAGATAAGAACAAATAAAAAAGTATAAAAATGACAAAGTCATTGCAGGAGTATTGATGGTGAAGACTTTGTGTGCAGCATAGCCTCCAAACCCGTCAAGGTGTACTTTTGCTAAAAAATTTCGTTAACGGTTTTTCACGAGTTATAACGTATTGTTTTTGTCTTTGTCAAAAAAATATTGTACCTTTGCACCCACAAATTACATTCGCATAAAAAGGACAGGATAAATGAAAACAATAAAGAACGAGACTTTTGGAGGAGAGCGCCCCTTGTACGGCTCGCACGGGCTGCGCTTGGAAGGCGTGAAGATTACCGAGGGCGAGAGTGCCATAAAGGAATGCAGCGACATTGATGCGGTGAACTGCGTGTTCGAAGGCAACTATCCGTTTTGGCACGTTCATCGTTTCAGCATAGTTGACTGCTACTTTGATGTTGGCGGTCGCTCGGCGTTGTGGTACAGCGATAACCTTGTGATGAAGAATACAAGGATTGATGCACCGAAGATGTTTCGTGAGATGAGTGACATCGACATTGAGAATGTGGTGATGAACGATGCCGACGAGGTGTTCTGGCGTTGCAGGAACATAAACATAAAGAATCTTGAGTTGCACGAGGGCACTTATCCGTTCATGTTTAGCGAGAATATCAAGATAGACGGCTTGAAGAGCGACTCGAAATATGTGTTCCAGTATGTGAAGAACGTTGAAATCCGAAATGCCATTATCACTACTAAAGATGCTTTCTGGGAGGTGGAGAACGTTACGATATATGACAGCGAACTTAATGGCGAGTATCTTGGCTGGCACAGTAAGAATCTCCGTCTCGTAAACTGCCATATCACGGGTGAGCAGCCTCTCTGCTATGCCCATGACTTGGTACTTGAGAATTGTACTTTTGGCAAGGATTGCGACCGCGCGTTTGAGTATAGCACTGTTAATGCCGATATAAAAGGCAAGATTACAAACGTGAAGAATCCTATTTCGGGCAGGATTGTTGCCGATGAGATTGGCTGCATCACCCTCGACGAATTTATAAGGCAACCGGCAGACTGTGAGATAGTGAGCCGAAAGGTACAGAATTGATAAATACCCATCGCGCGCATTATATTATAATGTAATTATATGTTTCTTGCTTGACATTGGTCAATAGTTGCATAAAAATGCGTTTAATTTTTAAAAT
>JAFLSE010000017.1 GCA_022511075.1 Prevotella sp. | reverse complement strand
ATCTTCACCTGTCCGTGCGCCGTCTCAAACACCACATCGTGCTGCGGACCGTTCTTTCCGATGTTGTACCGCTTCACTCGCGTGCGTCCGTCGCCGTCCACCTCAACGCCGCCCTTGTAGCGCACGCGCTTACCGCTGTTCGTCGCCTCCTTCTCATCTTCCCACGGACAGGGATAGATGTTTATATCCCCGTTAGTCATAAAGTTAACACTTGCGTCCATTTTCACGCCCTGCAAAATCTCTTTTTCCAAACCTTTTTGTTGCATAAAAAATTAAGCCTCCGCTTTTCTGAAGGATAAGCAACCAACGTCGGTCTTATCTCGGAAACCGGAGGCAAAGGTCGGTAAGCCGCAGAGCCGTGCAAATCTGGGCGAATAATCTCAGATTATTTTCAGATTATTGTTTCATACCGTCAAAATGAGCGTCCAACAATCTTGCTACGTCTTCAAAGTCGGCAGTCATCAATCCCCTGCTCGGTCGCCCTTTGTCTATGTTCGAATATCCGTTGTCGTCGCCGAAGAACATCTTGTTGAGTGCCGGCGAGCCTATGTTCACAGGCAGCATCCGCCTGTCGGCGAAATAGCCTATGAGATTCTGCCACACCACACGCAGGCGGTCGCCCCGTCCGCGCTCCAGCAACTGCCACATGGCGCTCGACCTGCCTAATGCATCCTGCACCACACCCTTTATCATCTCCGCCGATGCTCCGCCCGTCCACTCGCCCTTGTCGATGAGTGCCATAAGCCCGTCGATGATATTCTGCCTCGAGGGCGACAGGGTTACGTTCAGCACATTCGCCGCACAGAGTTCAGCCGCAGCCACGTGCGTCTCGCTCCTTTGTGTCTTGCGTTCCACGCGCTGCTCGTCGCCATAGTGGTAGTGCGTTTCGTTCTTCACTCCGCCCTCGGCGATGATGTCGCCCTTCACGTCGCCTTTTATGATTATTGCCATACGCTTTTTTACTCTTTTATGTCGTTGTTTATGTTGATGTTTCTCACGTTCTTCGTGCCCCCGTCGGTCACGATGTCCTGCGCCTGTCCGATGTTTATTGATGTGCGTTCGCGTGCCCTGTTCTCCATTTCTCCCATTCCGTTAATCAGTTGCTTCAGGGGCTGTGCAAGTTCCTGCGGATAGTCAGCCACATGCCGGGCAAATATCAAGGCAAGTTCCCTCGCGCTGTCCTTGCCCAAAAACAATGCGCTGTCAACCAGCATAGCGGCAAAATCCGCAATGCCTTGCCTCTCCTTGTTTGGCAAGTCATTACAGTCGTCACGTATGTCGCTGTGCAACATTTGCTGGCTGATGCCCGGCATAATATCTCCTCCTTTCTCAAAAAAATATTGTAATTTATTTCCAGTAGTTTGACCTCGAATGAGGTTTGCAAAATTACAAAAATCCTTCAGAATACAATCAAGAACACACAAAAACTTTGTGTTAAATAATCTAAAACGGGAGTTTGGTACTGAAAACATGGTTTACCAGCGGAAGCACTCGTATATCAGTGTGTGCTTCCGCTGGTTTCTTTTTGCAGTCTTTATTACGAAGTCCTTACTTCACTGCCACTTTCTTGCCGTTGATGATATAGATGCCTTTGGGCAGGTCGGCTGCATTGGTTGTATGGAGTTGCTTGCCGTCGAGGGTATAGATAGTTGTTTTGTCCTGCTTGTCGACACGGATAGACTCAATACCAGTCGATGCGTCATCTATGATAGTATAGAAGTTCTTCCAATGCTCAGCCTGCCTATAGGCTAACGTGCATCCTGCAGGAACATGTAGTGGAACATTCCGTTCTGTGGCTGGATCAAAAGCAGAATAGCCACCAACATTAGGAGGAGTCGTATTAAGTGAGGTGATTGAAGTCAAGCCACTGCAATTCCAGAAAGCCCCATTGCCAATGAAAGTCACACTGTTGGGAATGGTCAATTCCGTCAAGCCACTGCAATATTGGTATTTGTAAGTTGCTAAATAATAGTAACTTGATGATTAAACGGTAGAAAACTAATACGGTAAAATCTATGACGGCTCAAAAAGATAAATATTTAACATTTTTAACTTTTATTGCGAATTGCAAGCAGTGCGAGGAGGTAATAAAACGACAAGTACTCTGTCAACATCTCCATGCGTTATTACTGGAAGGGTAAATTCCGCAAGGGATACATTTTCAGTTCAATGTCATTAACTTTGTGGATGTAAGCCACTCCCGAAGAGTCAATCCTATCCAGAGCAAGTACATCCCAAATTTGGCTGCTGCCTCTGAGACAGCAGAGACCCTGCTTGAATCTTTACAGAAGGGAAAGAAATAGGGAGGCGGTGGCAGCGACCTGTTCTTTCAAACCTCAGCTGTCAACTTCCTTGCCGCATGCATCTACTTCTTCGTCAACTACGAGCGTGAGCCATACGACAAGAATGGCAATCTGCTCAAAGCCGAAAAGGTAATGGATAAGCAAACTCGTCGTGAGAAACCTACGGGTCGTGTCTTTGATTGGGATGGAAATCTCCTTGATGCAGAGAAAGGCGAATACTACTGGCTTGGCAAATATAGTGACATGCCGCATATCCTTTCGTTCCTCGACGAAAGCTATCAGACTATTTTGAGGTGTTGGAGACCGACAATGAGGTTGTACCTCTTCTCGGTCCTTTCAAAACCGCATTGAAGAACAAGGCTATGGAACAGCTGGAGGGTATGCTTTATTTCCATAAAATCGACCGTCTTATCGGCACAGCCCGAAGCAACAAGGTGTCTGTTGCCCTTGGCTTTCAGGAACTGCCTCAGTTGGAAGCCGACTATGGCAAGGTAGGTATGCAGAAGATAATCACTACTGTCGGTAATGTCATGTCTGGCTCCGCCCGTTCAAAGGAAACTCTTGAATGGCTGAGCAATGATATTTTCGGCAAGGTAGTACAGCTGAAAAAAGGTGTGACCATTGATAGAGACCGCACATCCATCAATCTCAACGAAAACATGGACAGCCTCGTACCAGCAAGTAAGATTTCCGACATGCCTACAGGCTGGATCTGCGGTCAGGTGGCTCGTGACTTTCAGAAAACCAAGATAGGTCGAGGTGGTAGTATGAACATACAGGAGGCAGAAGAGTTCAAGACAAGCAAGTTCTTCTGCAAGACAAACCTTGACATCGAGGCTATCAAGAAGGAGGAAGCCCAATACGACAAGTGTCCGCTTCCAATCTTCTATGATTTCGGATCGCCGGAGGAACGTGAACAGATTCTGTATAAAAACTTTGTTTCTGTCACTCAGGATGTCAAGAGCATAATTGAAACCGTTTTGGGAAAGAGAGAGGGAAAATGATACGACAGATGATGATTTTGGTCGTGCTATTCTTCTGTGGAGCCGTCAACGCATCTTCACAGCAGAATTTGCACAACCTTATGAAACTGCCACCTTTTGAGCGTGCTGTTACGCTTATCAAGTATTACGAACAATGGCATACTCGAAAGGACTACCCATATATAGGTTATGGTCATCGAATACAACCAGGCGAGAATCTGACCTACCCGATAACAGAACACCAAGCGGATTCTCTCTTGCGTAACGACCTGCGTAAAAACTGTGCTCTTTTCCGGAAATATGGTGCTAATAGTTTGCTGTTGGGATGCGTAAGCTACAACTGTGGTTGTGCGTCCTTGCTTGGCAACAAAAACAAGCCCCAAAGCATGGTGCTTACAAAACTCGATGCAGGCAATCGCAACATTCTTTATGATTTGCTGGATTTCTGTCATTACAAAGGTAAAAGGCATCCCTATATCCTTCGTCGTCGCTGGATGGAATACCTCTTGCTATTCGAACATTAAAGTAGTCATCTTTCTGAAAGTTCTTTACCTATGTCTTTTGTGTATAAGCTTCCAGTATTACTTTTGTGCTATGGTGTCTGCTATTATGCATGATTACATGAATTACTTCGTACTTATAGCCAAAGATTTGTATGCAAATACTACATACCCCCCAATGATATCAATATCGTCAGAAAGCATAAGAAGTATCATCTTTAATATATTCCTATCTTTTGCCGTCGTCTTTTTGGAACGATGTTTTTAAATATTATTTTTTACTTTTAATATCAGCTATAAGTAAGATTAGCAAAACTCTGTTATTGCTAATTACAAAAGATGTGAAAAATAATTTTTTTGTTAGATTTTGCAAAAAAAACATAAAACTAGAGTTCTTGTTCATGGTTTTTCACAATTGTTGATAGTTATTCATACTTTTTTTGTACTTTTGTCCTAATTTTCTGCATCTTATGCAAGATAAAATCTTCCCTAAAGGTGGTTTTTGAAGGCATAATAGCTCGCGCCGAGCCAAGGAGTATGTCACTTGTGCCATTCGCCAAGGCGGGCTTTGGGTGGGAAAGCGGGGAAGGACATGAAAAGGCGTTTACAACGCTTTGTTCGAGACGTATCGAAATCTTGCAAACAAATCGATTGAGATCTTGAGCATTGCAACGGTAGGCGTCTGCGGGATGTGTTTATACGCATCCCCTTTACCAGACCGAACAAAAGTTCTTAACTGGTATTGGGGGTACTATACTCATATCGGCGTGGGCTCTAACGTTGTCTGTTCGATTTCAATAGGCAATGCAAGAGCCTCGATACGTGGAATGGACAACAGTGGTTCCACGCTTTTTTGTGTCCGGCATCGAACCGATAACACAAAATAGGTCCGATATGAGCACATTGTCTAATGTGAAAACTCGACGAGGCGAGGCAGAACCTCCGGGTGTCAGGCTTATCCCTGATACTATCCCCGAAGCTAAAAGTTCAAAGACAGGGGTGTCGGTAAGGTATGTGCCTACATCTGGGAAAAGCTGGTATGTTTTTCGTGCATCTTATGGGCGAGAAGACAAAGCGTCTGATTATATTGTAGAAGATGGTATGTTTGTCTATATAGCCAAGCGTTACACTCGTAAAGTAATTAATGGTAAACAAAAGAAGGTTCTGGAGTCTTTAATTCCAAACCTTCTTTTTGTATATACCACAGAAGATAAGGCCAAAGAATACGTAAAGGAGACTCCTGAATTATCTTATTTGACTTTCTATTACAATCATTTTGAAAAGGACGAGGAACAAAAGAATCCGCCATTAACTGTTTCCTACAAGGAAATGGAAAACTTCATACTTGCCACATGTAACAAAAGTGAGCATTTGAGACTTGTAGAGGATTCTCAATGTCATTATAAAGGAGGCGAGACCGTTAAGGTCATTGATGGCATTTTTAAAGGCGTAGAAGGAAAGGTCGCACGTGTATCTGGACAGCAACGCGTTATTGTTACTATCTCTACAGTGGGATTAGTATCAACGGCCTATATACCAACTGCTTTTTTACAGATTATGGATAATATATGATAAAAAAATATTAAACTAACTTTAATTATGAATAAGGCAAAATATCTTTACTTAAACTCACGGGACGAGTTCTTTAGAGTGGATATCTCTAAGATCGTCTATTTTGAATCTGATGGAAACTATACCAACATTATTCTGAATAACAGAATGAAGGCCACTATATGGATGAGCCTTACTCAAATGCAAAGTATCCTTAATGATAAACTAAAAGATGCAGCTGGTATATTTGCAAGAGTAGGTAAGAGACATATTGTAAATTTAAATTTTGTATATCAAATTGCGATTCTTAAACAAAGACTTTCGTTGAGTGATGGAGAAAACTTCGAATATCATATTAACGTATCAAAAGATGCACTAAAAAAGTTACGGGAAATGTATGTAACAGGAACGTCTGAAGTGCAAGAATAAACAATAAGAACATTATAAATATGGATAAACTTAAAGGCAAGACAATTCTCATAGGTAAAGAGCCTGGACAAGGTCGTCTTCTCGTTGCCATACAAGAGAATGGGAAAAATGCTGCTATAGGAGCTCCTGGAAGTGTTCCTTCATGTGTAAGTCGCTGTAAGCTGGCTGAAGGTGTTGCTCATGCAAAAATAACTGTTGACCAAAGTGGAAATATGATTCTCACTAATATGAAATCCCGGAATCGTACTTTTGTTAATGGTTCAGAAATTGCATCCAAGCGTGTTTCATTAACAAATTTAGTTGAGTTAGGCAAAGATAGATTCGGCATCAGTCTTCCGGTCGTAATTGAAACCGCAAAAAAATTAGTTGATGTTGTTCCTCCACCGCCACCTCCGGAAGGTAAATTCAACATATCTCACCTTGAGCATGTGTGGACTAATCTCCAGACAAAGAGAAAAGAAATTCAAGCAAAACAAAAAAGAATTAATTTAGTACGCTCAGGATGCGGTATATTTACAATGTGTGCAATGCCTTGTATATTTTTATTTGGACCCGTTGGCTATGTTCTTACAGGCATTGGTATTTTGGGGAATATATACAGTTTCGTTGGGTTAAAAAATGATGAAACCTCAGATGTTATTGAACAATTGAATGAAGAATTTCAGGATCGATATGTATGCCCCAATCCAGAATGCAACAAATTTTTAGGCAATATCAGTTACAAGTTGTTAAAAAAACAATACTCGATGCATTGTCCTTATTGTAAAAGTGAATTTGTAGAAAAATAATGTAAGATGTCACACGGTCTTAAACCTGGTATAATACTACAAAAGGGAACTTATCGTATAGAGAAAGTACTTGGAAAAGGTAGTTTTGGAATCACCTATCTTGCAACAGCTAAGTTTACCACACAAGGAAGCTTGGGACAAATGGATGTTGAAGCGAAGGTGGCTATTAAAGAGTTCTTTATGAGCGAAGTCAATAGTCGTAAAGAAGATGGCAGCTCTGTCGAAGGGTCTTCTGGAAGTGTCTTTATCAACTATCGCAAAAAATTTAGAAAAGAAGCAGAAAATCTTTCAAAGCTTTCACATCCTAATATTGTTAAGGTTTTTGATGTTTTTGATGAGAACAATACTACATATTACGTCATGAAGTTCCTTGAGGGAATAAATCTTGACGATAATATAAAACAGCATGGTTTTTTGAGTGAATCTGAAGCTATTTTGGTAATAAACGAGATAGGTAATGCGGTGAAATATATGCATTCGCAGAATATGCTTCATCTTGATATTAAACCCAAAAATATCATGTGTAAACCTGACGGGAAATATTATCTTATAGATTTTGGTTTGGCGAAACAGTTTACAGAGGATGGTGAACCTGAATCAAGTACATCTATTGGATTAGGTACTCCAGGATATGCACCCATTGAACAATCGAGTTATAATCAGGATGGCACATTTCCTGCCACCTTGGATGTGTATGCTTTGGGAGCAACGCTGTTCAAAATGCTTACAGGTAAAAGACCTCCAGAGGCGACTTCCATTTTGAATGAAGGATTTCCTCGCAACGAACTTATAAATACGGGAGTGTCAAAACGTCTTGTTGCAACTGTAGAAAAGGCGATGAAATCAATAAAAAAAGATCGCTATCAAAATATCAAAGATTTTTTGGATGATGTTAATGAAATGGAGGAGGTCACAATTATAAAACCAGAGCCAGATCCGAAATCGAAAATAGATTTTCCACGACCGAATTCAGTAAGTCAAGATATCCAAAAGTCAACTCCTCACCCCTCATCTATTAAGAAAAGATGGATGTGGATTGCTTCTTTTATATTTATTATAGCAATAACTGTAGTTATTTGGACAAAAAACAATAATCCTGATTATTCCAAACACATAATATCAGAAAGTGATATTGAGAACATGATGGACAATCCAGCTCTTAAAACTATAAAAAATATGACATGGGATTCTCCATTAGGTAAAGCGATATATTCAGGAGAAGTTGAACCTGATTCTGTATTCGGAAGTACGGACTGGCTACCTCATGGTAAAGGTGTTGCAAAAATAATTGCTGGAGAATATACTGGCAACATATATGTTGGCGAATTTGAATGGGGGAAAATGCATGGCCACACAACCTATACTCAAAAGAATGGCGACAAATTTGTTGGCACTTTCAAGTATAATCAATATGACAAAGGTCGGTATACAGTTAAATCTTCTGGAGAATATTTTGAAGGTTCTTTTAAAAATGGTCAGCCAAACAAAGGTACATGGTATAATAAAGATGGCAAAGCCTTTGATTGAAATACCAAAGATGCTGTTTCCTATATGAGATTATTTTGTAATTGAGAAAAATCTTTTTAGGAAAACGAATTATTAAAATGAAACAAAACTTTCTTTTAACGGTATTATTTTGTCAATCCTTACTTTGTTCAGGACAAGGCGTAGTTGTTAGGCCATCTTCACAAGAAAATTTAAATTCTAACATGACAAAGATATCTGATATCCGTTTGATAACAGATTTTTCTCAATTGCGAATAGGAGATTGGGTGACATCTGAAGGAAAGTTTTCTTATGAGAAGATTCCAGGAATCAATTATGCTGGTGTAATATTTTCTCTTTCTCCTACGAAATTAGATGCACAGAAGGGATGGACACATGGATATATTGTTGCATTAGAAGATGCAAAAAGAGGGAGATGTCTATGGGGACCAAAATCAGATGTGCAGGAGATCCCTAATATGGATTATCCTGATATGCATAATCTTATAAATGACCGCAATGGTTATAGTTATAGTAACTGTTCTTCTATAAAGGCCTCATCTAATAATGCATTTTCGTATGCACGTAGTTATCCAAAACGCTTACCAAGCTCATTTAGTGGTTGGTTTCTTCCAAGCGTAGGTCAATGGATTGATATAATAAGAAATCTAGGTAAGTCGAATGTGCAGGAAGTTTTAAGAAATCAGTCAAATGGTTATACAATAGCCCAGTTTGATGTATCTTACGCTCTGGCAAATTTGAAGCAATACGGTTTCAAATCAGATGATTATAGTAGTTATTGGACAGCTAATGAATGCATATATGTTAAAGGTTATAAACAAGAAGGATGGGTAATATGGCTAACAGATAACTATGATTCAAGTTCATCATACCTTTACACCTTAGTTAAAGAAACAACTCGTATGGGCGTGAGGGCTATAGCTGCTTTTTGATTTTTTTAGCATGAAGAAATGACACATGAATTTACATTATTAATTTTTAATACCATATAATTGATGAATAGTCTTCAAATAGGTTCTACCCTTCAAAACAATAAATACAAAATTATCAAAATTTTAGGGCAAGGGGGATTTGGTATAACTTACCTTGCCGTTCATTCTCTTTTAGATAAAAAGGTTGCTGTTAAGGAATTTTTTCCCAAAGATTATTGTGATCGTGATGAGAATACAGGCAATATTGTATTCAGTGCGACAAATACCACAGAATTGGTTGCAAAATTAAAAAATAAATTTTTGAAGGAAGCAAAAAATATTGCAAAATTAAATCATCAAAATATAGTCTCAATTCAAGATATATTCGAGGAAAATAATACGGCATACTATTTAATGGATTATGTTGAGGGGGAGTCTCTTGGTGATATCATTAAACGAGGTGGTGCTTTAGATGAGAATACTGCATTACGGTATATTATTCTTATTTCACAAGCTATTGATTATATGCATTCTTGTAGCATGAACCATCTGGATATCAAACCTGCAAACATAATGATTCGTAAAATTGATGATATGCCTATACTGATAGATTTTGGGACTTCAAAGCAGTATGATGACGATGGCGAGCAAACATCTACAATGATTCCAGGTTTCACCCATGGATATGCACCTATAGAACAATATAAACCCGGAGGTGTTGCTAATTTCACGCCTCAAACTGATATATATGCTTTGGGAGCCACACTTTATGCTTTATTGACAGGAAAAAAACCTCCACATTATAGTGATTTATTAGAAAGCGGACTGCCAGAATTTCCAAAACATGTATCTATGAACACCCAAAAAGGAGTAATACATGCGATGGAACTAAAAAAGCAGAATAGACCACAGTCAGTAAATGAGTTTTTGGCTTATTTAAATTATTCAAAAAAAGGAAATAGTTCCCCTCAAACAGAAATATTAGATTCACGTAATCAGTCATTTCCCTCTAATGATGAGACAATAATTTTAGAAGAAATTCCATTGACTGATTATAATGGGCATCCATACGTTGATTTGGGTCTTTCAGTAAAATGGGCGACATGCAATGTTGACGCTACGACAGAGTTTGACAGTGGTAGGTTGTTCTCATTTTCAATGAAAAATATCAATATTCCTGATAATATATGCGGAATACTTGATTATGATGTGTGCAGACAAAAGATGGGAGGAACCTGGAGACTACCTACAAGAGATGAGCAAACAGAATTGCGTACAAAATGTCGTTGGGAATTTGATTCGGTAAATAATTGTTGTAAGGTAATAGGACCAAACGGTAATTTTATAACTCTGCCCGTTATAAAATACTTGAGCAATGGTCATCATGGTATAGGATGTTATTGGTCTGGCACACTGCATATCACAAATAAATCAACAGCATATTATTTGTTTTTTTCTGTAAGTTCAAATCATTCATGTTGGATGAATGAAGATTTATATATGAAGATGGCTATTAGAGGTGTTATCGACTAACTAAATAGAATGTAACTTTTAAAATTTAACCTTATATAAGTATGAAAAATCTTCTTTATTGCCTACTTTTAATCTTTATACCAATTGCTACTATGGCGCAAGGAACGATAACCCGTCCGTCAAAATCATCTACTGTAATGAGTAAAAAAGACAATGATACTAAAAGATCTAAACCAAAACACGAGGTGGTGACAATTAGTAGTCCTGATGGTTTTATTAACGGGTATGGGTATGTTGATTTAGGGCTTCCCAGTGGATTAAAATGGGCTTATTGTAATATAGATGCCGAAACACCATCTGATTTTGGTAACTATTATGCATGGGGAGAAGTGATAGTAAAGTCTTTTTGCGATGAATCTAATAGTAAAACATATGAACAATATATAGATGATATTTCAGGGAATCAGATGTATGATGTTGCAAGCAAAACATGGTTAAGCACATGGAGAATACCAACTAAAAATGAATTTGAGGAACTTATTAATAATTGTGTGTGGAAATGGGGAATATATAATAATATCCAAGGCTATAAAGTATTAGGTTTAAATGGTCATTCTATATTTATACCAGCAACGGGATATGGTATTGGAAGAAGTAAAGGTAAGGGTCGCGATGAAGCTGCATATTATTGGAGTTCGACTCCAAGTATGGGGAATTTAAAGTATGCATACAGACTTCATTTTCAGAAATACAATGATTTACATATTGTAGAAGGGTATTATAGGTGTTGGGGATTTTCTATTCGTCCTGTATCCGATTAATTTGCTTGTTATATTTATATAGGCATTACTGACTAACTAAACAGAGAGCTATAATTAGAAGACTTTACAAAGTATGAAGAAAATCTTTACAGCTTTATTATCCATCGGTATATCTTTAGGAGTAATGGCACAGGGAACAATTATTAGACCCTCCAACCCTAAACCAACTACAACAGCAAAAAAACATAGTACTATAAAAATAAGTAAACCTGATGGATTTATTGGAAATCATGGATATGTAGATTTAGGTTTACCAAGTGGGTTAAAATGGGCCACATGCAATATAGGTGCTTCTTCACCATCTGATTATGGAGATTATTATGCATGGAGTGAGGTCACAACAAAACTCATATATTCAAAAGGTAATAACGATAATTACAATAAGGAGATAGGAGATATATCGGGTAATCCCCAATATGATGCAGCCCGTGCTAATTGGGGTAAAACATGGAGAATACCAACCATGTTTGAAATGGAGGAATTGCTAAACAAATGCAGGTGGATCTGGACAAGGCAAAATAGGCAAAACGGATATATGGTGATTGGGCCTAATAACAAATCCATATTCCTGCCTGCAGCAGGTTTGTTTAGTGGAGAAACAAAGGAAGGTATAGGAACTTTTTTAGGATATTGTAGTTCTACTCCTGGTGCTGGTTCTACTACATACGCATATTATCTTTGGTTTGAGTTAAATAAAAAGGACAAACAGATAAATGACAATGGACGTTGGCGTGGACATTCTGTTCGTCCTGTCTCTGATTAGGGGTGGGGTCAGTTAAACTGTTTTTCTTTGACTTATCATTTCATGGAGTAATCCCCCCATTTCATGTAGGATGTTTTATAAAATTTGTGAGAGGGAAATAGTTACATTAACTTTGCATCACAAATCAAATCAATAACAAATTTAAATAAACGCATTATGAACAACGAAACTAAAAACGAAGTTAAGAAGAATGTTGCTACAGGCGTAAGTACAGCAACAGGTGCAACAGCTGGTGTAATTATTGGAGCTGCTGTAACTCCCAGCACAGCGGAAGCTCATAAGGTCATAACTACAGAACCAGAGCCACAACCCACTCCAGCACCTCACACCCCATCCCCTAAGCCTGAATCAGAACCACAACCTAAACCAGAACCAATCCCACAGCCGAACCCCGAGCCTCCTACTCCTGGACCTGAACCCGAGCCAACAGATATAGAGGTTCTTAGTTATGATCGTGTAACCAACGAAGATGGAAGCCAGATGGACATCGCTGTTTTAAATGTAAATGGCAACGAAGTTGGCGTAATAGATGTAAATCTTGATGGAGAAGCGGATGCGCTTGTGTGTGATCTTAACCAGAATGGAGTTATCGAAGATGGGGAGATGGAAATTGTACAAGGTCAGGGAATAGAAATGCAACCTCTTGCTGATGCGGCAGGGTTCAACCCTCAGTTTGCCCAGAATGATCTTCCGGACTATGTTAACGATGCCGATGTGGATACATATATGGCCTAAAAAAGTAATGAAGATGAAATTAAAAAATCTTATCCTTGGAGTTCTAATGCTTGCCGGAGTTGAGGCTGATGCCCACGACTTCACGGCAACAGTGAATGGGCAGCGTTTATTCTTCGAGATCACTAACAAAACGAAAAAAACAGCGGCGGTAACCTTTAATGGTAGCATAGTTGACAAGAAAACGCTTGAAATCTCCGGAATAGTGGAAATACCTTCAAAGATTAAGCACAATAATGTTGTATACGAAGTAAATGCCATTGGACAAAAGGCTTTTGCTCATGCAAACAAATTGAAAGGAATTGTTATTCCATCAGGAGTTGAAACAATTGGTGATTTTGCTTTTGAAGGCTGTGATTCTCTAATGAGTATCGTATTCCCTGGCAATCCTGTAAGTCTCGGACAAGGTGTGTTTTTTAAATGCCCCATGATTTCTGACGTGACGATTGGAAGTGATTGGAGAACTATCGATTTGACAATGTTCCGTTGGAGTGAAAAACTTACATCAATTAACATTCCTGCAAAGATTGAAAAGATACAGGGGGTGAAAAAACTTGTTAATTTATCGCAGATAATAGTTGATTCCAACAATAAAAATTTCACTTCTGATAAAGGGATGTTATATAGCAAGGATGGAACCACATTCTACGCATGTCCACGAGCGTATAATGATAAGGTTGTAATCAAAGAAGGTGTAATAAAAATATTGCCAGGAGCTTTGATTGATTGTGTTAATATCACATCCATTGATTTACCTTCTACGATACAGTCTATTTCGTTTCGTGAGACATCAAGGATGAAGAAACTTGAAAGCATCATCCTCAGAACAGAGAAATCTATAACAACTGCCTATGCCAACAATGATGGAAAATTCCTCTTCCAAATTGCTAATCCTGCAACTATATTTGTAATCAAATCGACGGCAAAAGACAGTTTTTATGCATCTCTTGCAGATGTAGCAGGTGATTACAGTGAAAGTTTGGGCAATGTGCCATATGTGGTTACGCAGCCAGAACTTCCTACTAAGAAGAATTTTAAAAGCGTGAAAAATTTCAATAAATATTAAACAATGAATCGTACATTATTAATAGCCTTGATTACAGGTGTTGCGGTTTTCTATTCGTCAGAAGCCTTCGCACAGACCACAGTAAGTAAAAATGATTCCATTACAACTGCTATAAGGTTAAATGGACTACAGACGAGGAAAGAAAAGTTGCAAAAGGAGATTAAACTTCAAGACGAGAAACGTAACTCTCAAATTACGGGTGTCTCCCCTGAAACGATAGAAGAGATGAATAACCGTCAGGACTCAATTTGTCTGGCTTTGCGGTCTGAGCTTGTTGATGTTATACTTGAAATAAAAAAAATTTCACAGGATGTATCATCAACTCAGTTACTTCAGCAATATCATAATCTTCTAAACAAAAAGGAGCAAGCACCAGAAAAAAAAGAAGAATAGTTTTGTGTGGCAACCACTATTATGGAAAAATCCGCACTCTAAAGAAAGAAAAAGCATTTATAAATAAAAAAATATATTATGAATACAAATTATGATAATGAAGCAACCCAGTATCAGGGTGCAGACAATGAGGCTACCCAGTTTGAAGAAACCTCTACAGTAGAACAAACAAATGAGAATGATACACCAAAAGATGAAGCGCAAGTAAAAGCTTCTGAAGGTGGATGGAAAAAAACTGCCATAAGCGCAGGTACAGGCCTTCTGATTGGTGGTGCTTCCACTCTCCTTATGGGAATGAAGAATCCAGACACAGACACAGAATTAGAGAACATTAGCAACAATCACAAAGACGAACTCTCTCATCCTGAATGGGTAGATGATGAGGTACAGGTTGCTACTACAGTAAATGATGACATGTCATTTGGTGAAGCTTTCGCTTCTGCACGTGCAGAAGTTGGGCCTGGTGGTTGTTTCGAGTGGCATGGTCAGATATATGGTACATACACAGCAGAGGAGTGGAATAGCATGACAGCAGAGCAGCGTGCAGAGTTCGGTGATCATTTCAGCTGGAATCATATTGATCATTCATCAAGCGATGTTGCTCAGCATTCTACGACTAGCCATTCTAATAATTCAGTTCATGTCGAAACCCCTGCAAACAATGACGATGATATTGAAATTGTATCAGTGAATCATAGCGAAGGACACAATGAAATGACTCAAAACAACATTCATAATACCACCCAAACAGATGTTGTTGATCCTGCTGGTCCTGAAATTGAGATTCTTGGAGTTGTACACGACAGTGAATCTGGTTCGAACATCGGAGGAATGACTGTAGATGGCCAAGAGGTTATTGTTATCGATGTAGATGGGGATATGACGTTTGACTATATGGCATCCGATCTTAATGGCAATGGTCAAATTGATGAAAACGAGCTGGTTGATATACAAAGTCAAGGTCTCACAGTCAACGATTTTGGCGGAATTACAAACCCTACAGGGGATATGATTGCTTCCAATGATGCGCCCGATTACTCAACAGATGCAGTATATGAAAGCTAATATATTCAGACCTCTTGTCATGGCGATTCTGATGGTGCTATGTCTCATTGCAAATGCGAGGACATATCTTGTAGCAGTCGGAATCGCCGACTACTCTGGTTTCCCCTCCAAGATTAATAATCTTCGGCTTACAACAAAGGATGCAGAAACAATTGTAGAGCTTTATTCAAAAAACACATCTGTTGATTACTCCCTTCTTTTAAATGAGCAAGCAACTAAAGATAGAATTGTTCGTGCAATAAAGAAGGTTTTCAATAGAGCTGGTGAAAACGATATTGTTGTATTCTTCTTCAGTGGGCATGGCTATCCCGGTGGTTTTTGTGCCTACAACGGTAACATTGGATATGATGAAATACGTCAAGCGATGTCAAAGAGTAAAAGCAAGAATAAAATCATGTTTGTTGATGCCTGCCGATCTGGCGGTATGCGTGTTAACGAAGTTGCGGCTCAAGGGGCAATAACGGCAGCACAGAATGCAAATGTGATGCTCTTTTTATCCTCACGTAATGACGAGAACTCTATTGAGCGCAGAAATATGCAAAATGGGGTATTTACGACTTACCTTCAGAAAGGATTAAAAGGAAATGCAGATTCAAATCGTAATCGCATAATAACAGCCAAAGAATTATATGATTTTGTTTATAAAGGAGTGGTTCAAAATACAGGAGGAAAACAGCATCCTGTCATGTGGGGAAAATTCAGTGATAATATGCCTGTCATGAGGTGGTAATTTAATCAGTAGTAAAATGGACGAGATAATACAAATTAAGTGCCCATTTGATGGTGCTGTACTTTCTGTAAAAAATCAATTGGGGATTGAGTCTAAACATGTTACTTGTCCCATTTGTAAACATAAATATCCTTTCACGCAGTTCAAGAGGGTGATTCAGTCATTGAGCAATGATGATCCTGATACGGAATATCCTGATGACGAACATACCAGCTATCGTGGTGAGGAAACGGAGTTAGACCAAGTGAATTTCACGTTGGGAAAACTTAAACTTCTTGGCACGGGTATATCCTATCAGTTAAAACCAGGTCGCAATGTAATTGGACGAAAAGGAACAAAGTCCATTGCGAATTTTCAGATTGATATTGCAGAAAAGCGTACCATGAGTAGAGAACATGTTGTAATTGATGTAAAAAAGGTTCCATTAAAGGGGTTTGTTCATTATATTTCTTTGTTCAAAGAGAGAGTAAACAAGACTTATATCGGCAACAATCTACTCTTATATGGTGATTGTATCGTACTTAATCATGGTGATATTATTAAGTTGCCTGATGCCAGCTTGCAATTTGAGATTCCTGATGATGAAGCAACAGAAATTTAAAACCTGTAATTATGAAATATAAACTTAAAGTTTACAGCATATGGGAATGTGGTCAAAGAACAGATTCCCAAGGTAATCCTCACCAAGAAGATAGTATATACCCAGAACATGGGAAACATTCCGAATTAGATCGATTGTTTATCCTGTGCGATGGTATGGGGGGCCATGATGCAGGTGAAGTGGCGAGTGCTACTGTTTGTAAGGCAATGAGCCAGTCTATTCTAGCCAATGTACATGATAAAGATGGATTTTTTAGTTCCGAGGATTTTACAAAAGCACTAAATGATGCTTTTGAGGCACTTGACACAAGAGACAGTGGTGCCGAGAAAAAGATGGGAACAACAATGACATTTCTAAAACTGCATAATGAGGGGGCATTTTTGGCTCATTTGGGTGACAGTCGCATTTATCATATTCGTCCTGGTAAAAATGGAGAAAGCACGGAAATATTAAAGCAGACAGACGATCATTCTTTAATCAACGATTTGATTAAAGTTGGTGAATTGAGAAAAGAAGAGGCACGTTTGTCAAAGCAAAAAAATATCCTTACTCGTGCAATGCAACCTCATATGGATCGAAGACCTAAGGCTGACATATACACAACTACAGATATCAAACCTGGGGACTATTTTTATATGTGCTCTGATGGCATGCTTGAACAGCCAGATATGGAAGAGGGAACTTCACTAAAAAATATCTTCTCAGAATTAGGTGGAGATGATGAGAACAAAGTGGAAATGCTCAAATCGGTAACCGAGAATAACAAGGACAATCATACTGCTATTATAATTCACATTACAGATGTGATTGATCCGATAGTGAAGAATGAGCGTGAAAGTTCTTATTCGTTAAATTCAAATAAATTTACGGCAATTGTTGAAGATGATTCTGACGAATTAAAAGTGCCATTAGATAATAATATTATCTTAGTAGCACAACAAAACAATAAAACAGAAGGAATAAAAAGTGATAGGAGAAAAAGTACTTTGATAATGATTATCCGATTTGTCCTTGCTGCTGTTGTTGTACTAACTATTATTATTGGATTCAAAAGTATAAAATCCTGTTCATCATCGAATAATAAACCTGTGGAAGAGCTGTTTGACAAAAAAAATAATATAAAACGAAATGAGCGTTCCCATAGCCAAAAGCCTAATGGAAACAAAAAGAACTATAGAAAAGAGAATACTACTGAAAATCCTGAGGTACAGACAACGAATCCCCCGTCTCCAAACAATTCAAACTCAAGTCAAAATAATGTGGAACCATCAACATCATCACAGCCAACTATAACAATGCCTTCTAACTTAAAGCCTGGAGATGACGTTGTTAGTAGCGATGCACAGGTTGTTCAAGACAATATAAAGAAATAAGCTACAGTGATGAAATAATATACAATATTAATATAACAATACCAGTTTGATTAAATTATATAAAATAGGAAATGCAATTTGCTTTATTTATTATAGTTATTGTTGGAATCGCCTTTGGAATTCAATGGTACTGTTTTGAAAAAATCAACAACCAAAAGCTAAAGGATGTCATTGAGGAGATGGAGATTCCGCCTATAATTCTTAGTGAAGGAAATGATTTCTTAAAAATTAAAACTGGATCTGTTCTAAAATACTCCCACTCAATTCATGAGTCAGTTGGTTACTCATATAACGTTGAATATGACAATACTGCATTTGAAATGGATTATTCTGTTAAATATGGCAATCCATCAGCTGTTGAAGCAGGTATGTGCGGGGGAGATGCAGCGGTTAAGACCTGCACATTCAAAACTCTCAAACGTGGTACATACACTATTCGGATTATTCATGAATTCCGTAGCAATATCGAAGGAATACTAAATTATAAGATTTCTGTAAAATGAGACTTGTAAGAAACATTTTTATAATAATTGTTTTTTTTCACATTCCAATTATTTGTTTAGGTCAAGGGCAAGTAACTCGTAACACCAACTCTTCAAAAGACCCTAAACAGACAAACATCTCTACAAAAAAAAACACATATCAAAAGAACGACTATTTAATGTCCCAAAGTGAACGAAGCCATGTTATTCAAAATCTCGAAAATAATATGGTTTATGTAAAGGGAGGAATATTTCAGATGGGGACTAATGATTTATCTGTATCCCGTCCAGAACACCAAGTGGAGATTGATGATATTTTTATTGGTAAATATGAAATAACGCAGGAAGAATGGTATGCAGAAATAGGGCATAAATTACCTGTATATGAATACGAAAAAAACAAACCAGCAGTCAACTTTAAATGGGAAGATTTAGAGAAGTTTATTATTGCTCTAAATCAGAAAACCAATAAGAGCTATCGCCTTCCAACCGAGGCGGAATGGGAATGGGCCGCTCAAGGTGGCGAGAAATCAATGCATTATACTTATTCTGGAAGCAATGATGTGGATGAGATTGTTAATCGAGGTTTTGGAAATGTTGGTAGTTTAAAACCTAATGAACTAGGATTATATGACATGAGTGGAAATGTTAATGAATTTTGCTCGGATTATTACGGAACCTACTCTTCCAAATTTCAGATTAATCCAACAGGTCCTTTAATTAGCGATGTTAAACCAAATGAGCATAATTATTATGAGCATGTAATAAAGGGGGGGGATTGGTACCCCATCCAATATAATAATGCCCACATGTACGAATACCGCCCACAATTTCGATCTAAAGCATCTGGCAGCGGTAATAACATAGGCTTTCGATTGGTTTTAGATGTTTTTCCAGATGGTATAGATGAGCCTTTTAAAAGAACATATATAGAAGCAAAACAAGGCAACTTGGGCGCGATGAGAGAAATCACCAATCACTTTTTAAAACAAAAGAATCATGAAATGTATATAAAATGGTTAGAACGGTTGGGAGTTATGGGGGATTCGGATGGATATGCACAATTAGGAAAAATATATAGAGATGGAGTCTTGACATCAAAAGATTTAATAAAATCAGAGAAATATCTTTCTTTAGCATATAGTTCAGGGAATATTAACGCCAAATCTTTCTTAGGCGAAGTAAGGAACGAAATTGGTCTTTCTTTTGATAAAACAAACGCACAAGAGGCATTCTCGTGGTTTGAGAAAGGAGCAGAACTTGGAAATGCAGAAAGCCAGAATAATGTTGGATTGTATTATTTATATGGTAAAGGTGTTGCTAAAAATTATAATAATGCCGTAACTTATTTTCTACTATCTGCAAATCAGGACTATTATCACGCATTAAATAATATGGGATCTTCATATTTGAATGGTTTTGGAGTACCGAAGAATTTAGATAAAGCAGAGTATTGGTATAGAAAGGCGGCTGAAAAAGGACATCCTGATGCAAAGAAGATGCTTAAACAAATAGAAAAAAAAGCCGTAAAAATTGTAGGGAGTGATGATAAGGAACCATTGATTGGTTGCACATTAAAATACTATAGAAACGGAAAAGAGTTATTTGCAAGAGCATCTGACATCGACGGTCAATTTTTAATTAGAGATGTTAAGAAAGGGGATGTGTTAAGATTTGAATATATTGGATATAAATCAAAAGAGGTTACACTAAATTGTTCAGAAATTCCACAAACTCTTACATTCTGTCTTTCATTAGGTAGTAATAAAAAAACCGAATATGAAACAAAATATTAATGGTATTATAAATCTGTCATCATCATTTCATGAAATTTACTACTAAATTAATAATATGGATAATTCTAATATCGAATTTCCAGAATCTATATTCTCAAGGAGCCATATCTCGAATAAATAATATAGAAATTGGAGATTTCTATTATTCAGATGGCACGACTTCTCATGTGAGAAACAGAAACAAAGAATGTGTTGGAATTGTTTTTTCTTTAGAAACAAGTGCAGAAGAAAAAAAACATGGTTTTCTGCGTGGATATATAGTAGCTCTTAAAGATTGTTTGGATGGGGGGAAAGTGAATTGGGGTAAAAATATCGACTTACCTTCTCCACACACAAATATAGATTATGTGCCTGAATTTATTAGAGACAAGAATGGCTATATATATAATTTTATGGGAAAATTTAACAGTAGTAATCAGGCTTATGTTTGTGCAAAAAACTATAGTGCGCCACTACCTCCTAATAAAACGACAGGATGGTATCTTCCATCGGTAGGACAATGGTATGAGATGTTATCAAATCTGGGTAGGCTACAATTAAAAGGACATTTCTATTTTAATGGAGCAAAAGTAAAGCAGCAATTACGAAATAAAGGCCTAATAGTTAGCGGCACTTATCTTACATCTACGGAACGCGATCAAACAATGACATGGATTGTTGATTTTGATTCTGAGCAGGCAGGTTTTTATTCTCCATGGAATAGTAAACATACTAAGCATAAAGTTCTTGCAGTTGCGGCCTTTTAATTAGTGATTGACTCCAAAAGAAGTTTATGTTTTATTATTTAAAAAGTTCATTAAGAATAACTGTATATTTGAATTTATATGCAATTAAATAAAGGATCAGTTCTTAATAGCCCACAGAATACTTATGTTGTAGAATCAGTGTTAGGGCATGGTACATTCGGTATAACTTATACCGTAAAAATTGCGAAAGGGAGGAAGATAGGGAAAGTATTCGCACTTAAAGAATTCTTTATTAATGGTATTAGTTCTCGTGAAGAGTCTGGGTATGTTTCTTCCTCCCAATCGAACACAATATCGACAGAGCAATGTAAGGCAGAGTTTATTGCTGAGGCCAAGAACCTGATAGCTCTTAATCATCCTAATATCGTCAAAGCATACGAAGTATTTGAGGCTAATGGTACAGTCTATTATACAATGGATTATATTGAAGGGGAAAATCTTAATTCGTACCTCAAACATAAAAAATTGACTGTCTATGAGGCTGTAAAGATAATCACTAAAATAGCCTATGCACTTAGCTATATGCACGAATCGCGACATATGCTCCATCTTGATCTGAAACCAGGAAATGTCATGCGACGTTCATCCGATGGTCAGATTATTTTAATCGACTTTGGATTAAGTCGCTATTTTACAGAGGCAGATGTGCCAGAAGGAGAAAACCCCGTTGGCTTGGGCACAAAAGGATATGCACCATTGGAGCAATCAGATTTCAAGAATAGGCAAACAGATTTTAAAGCCACGATAGATGTATATGCTTTGGGAGCCACATTCTATAAACTTGTGACATCTCAAACTCCACCACCAGCGAAAGCAGTTATCAACAATCAAAAACAACTCTCTAATGAACTTAAATGTTCTGGTTTAGGTAATGACAAAATTTCCATCATTGAGAAAGCTATGAGTCCGCATCCTTCTCAACGATATCAATCGGTAATGGAGTTCATATACGATTTAAATGCGGAAGAGCGTCAGCGCCGCAAGAAAGGTTGCATTTGGAGCTTTGTGATTCTCGTAGGTATAATTATTTTAATATGGGGAGGGATAAATTGGAGGGATAAGCATGAGGTTGCTAAACAAACTTCTTATAATGAAATAACTGATTTCGCTTTTGAACTCGTTGATCCGAATCAAGGCGCCAATCACTATGGGGAAGTCGAGTATTATAAATTTTTTAGTAACGGTACCGGATTATATTTCTTTAAATCTTGGCATGATCCTATGGATTGTGATGAACCAGGATGTGAATTGGAAGCTCGTACTGACACGGCTTATTTCTCATATGATGTTATGGATGAACATGTGTTATTCGGTAGAAATCCAAAAGGATTATCTTCCTTTTATGATAAGGGACAAGATACCTGGATAATGCTGCTTCCCGAACAAGAAGAAATCTATATCCATGAAGAGGAATATCCCTTACAATTGAGAGAGGAATCTGTAAAGTGGGACGAAGTCACAAAAATCAGAAATAAGGAATGGAAGAAAAAACAAAAATAAATGATTCGAAAGAACTTATGAGCATAGTCTCAGAAGAAACAATTACTGAGGAGCAAAGTATATCCGTTGTGTCTGTAGATTATGAACATGAAAAAAAACATACCCCTTCTGAGTCAGAATCTATAAATAATTTTACATCGTCACAACTTGAAATCGGTTCAAAACCTAATAATACCTGTTTCAGACTCAAAGTGAAAACTTGGTTGAAAAGTGTATTCACTAAGTTCTCATCGACTTACTCAAAACGAAATTCTATTGTTAATGCTTTATTATCATTGTTTTTGATCGCGACATTAATCGTTTCTCTAATGGTTTTTGTCATGTCTTTGACTATATTAGTTAGGGATTTTAAGGGAGGGTGGAGTTTTGCTGTAGGTGGAATGTTTTATCCTTTGTTTTGTACATACTTTATGTGTAGATTTGTTATCGCCAATCAAAAAAGATCCATATTTCCTGCTTTTATGGGTTCCATATTTGTATGGTACGTTATTCTCTTCTTCTATGTGGTCATAACGACACCAAATTCTGCATACTTAGATGATGAAGGGAATGAATCTCCTGACAGCTGGATAATTTCATATGTATGGCCTTTTATTTTATCTGTCCTACTTAATGTCTTGTTATTTTTGTTTGTTTATTTGGTAATGAGGATAAGAAAATATGGTGCTTCTGCATGGATACTGCTTGATATATCAAGGGGGGAAAGGTCAAAATTAGAGAAAACTGGATTTGTATTATTCTCCGCTATTTGGCTGCTTCCAATAGGTGTATTTACATATCATAATTATAAAGTTAGTCATACTGTTAACGAGTACCCCTCTCATAATAATGCCAAAATTGGTGATTATTATTATGAAGATGGAACTGTGGATTCAGAACTTATACACGGAAAGCAGGTAATTGGAGTCGTTTTTTCTTTGGAAACCTCAGACACAGACAAAATGATGGGCTATAATCATGGACAAATAGTCGCCATAAATGATGCAAGTGAATATAAAGTAAAATGGGAAGATGGGACACCAATGGATTATGTGAGGTATCCGAATTATCAATGGGGAAATAGATTAGACGCACTAATGGATATAGATGGAAGTTATTATAAAAAATGCAATGACACTTACTGTCTTGATATCAATCTATTATGCAATGATTATTTGCATGGATCCGGTGACGGGATAAGTGATTGGTATCTCCCTACAGCAGGCCAATGGGCTAATATCCTGGAGAACTTAGGTAAGGTCAAAGTTGATAAGATGTTAAAATTCGATGCAAAGACAGCAAGTGTCAACCTAGAGAAAATAGGTATTATACCTACTCGATGGTATTGGACTATTACGGAGTTTGATGCTGAAAATGCTTGGAGCATTAGAATTGCGGATGGCGAGTTCGGCTCTCGCTCAAATAAGCAGAATGGAGCTTATGTACGACCTGTAGCATCTTTTTAGATAAGAGAGTTATTGATAAGTTGATAAGGGAATCATTTTCACACTTATGTGTATAATAGAGAGACTTTTACTAATACTTATTGGGGATTTTATAATAAAATGAATGATAAACCAATTTAAGCTATAAATAATGTGTAATAAACCTTTTATAATTGGAATTTCAGGGGCTTGTGGTTCTGGTAAAACTTGGTTTGCAAGAAAATTACAAACAGAACTTGTTGGGTCTGTTTGTATATTTACATTAGATAGTTATTCTAAAAATGAAGAATTTGTGAATAGTTTAGAATATCGATACGACAATCCCCAAGCGATAGATTATGATAAAGCATATGGAGACCTATTAAAGTTGTTGCAAGGCATTCCTATAGCATTGCCTATATATGACTACACTACCCATAGTACAATATCAGAAATGAGGATTGCATCCCCGGCGACCATTATTATAGAAGGGATATATGCTTTTCATGATAATAGATTTCTCGACTTAATGAATTTTAAAGTGTGGATTGAGGCAGATGAACATGCTCGTATAAAGAAACGAATAGAAAGAGATGTTAAAGAGAGAGGGGAAACTTATGAAGAAGCCTTATTTCGTCATTTTAATGATTCAGAACCGGCATATAAAAAATTCTATATAATTGACAGAGAAAAAGCTGATTGTATATATCTGAATATAGGTGCAAACCAAGAACCAGTGTTAATAAAATTGTTAAATAAAAGTATTGAAAGATGGGACATATAGTAATTTTTGTTACAATATTCTTTATATTAGCATTTATTGGAATTGTATTAGCCCACAAGCAGAGACATTATTGGTCTGTATATAAAAAGCAATACGTATTGCTTTCGATATTAATCCTTTGTGGCTTTATTTCGATAATTCTAATATCTCCCAATGATAACGATATAGTACATACAATAATAATGCCAGTATTAACAGGTCTAATTACCTCCATAATATTTGGAGTTCTTAATATAGAGAGCGATCCAAAATTTGCTGAAACTGTTTCGCAAAATGTGGTCGGATTTGTTAACGATACAGTTCCCTGTATAGTATATCCATCTTGTCAAAAGGAAAATGGGGATGGCGAGCTCGAGAACAAGCTGACAAAATCTTTAAATACTTCTAAAAAATTTATATATTCAGGATTAACAATGGGGATTGCTTCTAAATGTATTGAAAAATATATTCAGTATTGTAACGTAAATATCCCTGAAAATCGCTTAAATGAAATGTTTTTTATTATCCCAGCTCCTAATAATTTGTATTATAAGGACAAGAAAAAAATGAAGATAATGAAATCATCTATCAAAAGAATATTAAATAGCTGTTCTAAGGCAACACATGAAGTAATAATCAAATTTTATATTCTTCCATATCGCCCACCTTTGCATATTCATATGACCGATGAATTTTGCTTTTGGGGGTTGGTAGACAAGAGAAAAGATGGTTTCCCATGTCCAACAACATATTGTTATAAAAAAAGTGAAAATAAGGAATCGATGTATAAAACTATTGATGGATTAATTGAACAAACAAAATGGCAAGTTGAAGAACAAAAGATGGGAAAAATCTTTACGGTAGTTTGTGGAGGATATCAAAAGGGTGAAAAGAAATCTGTCTGTATAACATATAAGTGTAATGGCATCAAGCAATCTGCAAACACAATAGATGATTTTTTTAATGCAATAAATGCTGAATAAAATGAGTAAAAAACATAATACATATCCATTGGCAATTCATATTTTTTTCATAAAAGAAAACCAAGTACTTTTATCTCTTCGAAAAAACACAGGCTATGAAGATGGCAAATATAGCGTTGTTGCAGGTCATGTAGAAGCAAGGGAAAGTATCATTGATGCGGGTATAAGGGAAGCTAAAGAGGAAACGGGAGTTGATATAACTCCTTCTCATTTTCACATTGTTGGTTCTATGCATCGGAAATCTGATGATGAAAGAATAGACTATTTTGCTATAGTTAAGCATTGGGGCGGAGAATTCCAAAATTGTGAAAAAAACAAATGTGGAGGACTTCATTGGTATCCCATTAACAATTTGCCACAAAATATAATACCATATATAAAATTTGCTATTAACAAAACTTTTGTTACCTCCCAAAGTCTTTGGTATGAAGAATTTGGCTGGAACACATACTATGAATTAGAAGAAGTACGTAGACAGGAAATTTTGTCAAATAGAGGTATCATTGATAAACATCGTGATTTAAACAATGTTTACGCTTATATTTTTGACTCAATATATATGATTGATCGAGTATTCAGAGATGATGGCAAACGAGAACGATGGATTGAAGATTTGAAAAAATCCATACATTCAAATAAAATATTGATAGGAACTCCAATTCTTCAAAATTTTAATTCAAAATCAAACTGTGTTCTGTCTGCTTGTACAATATTAATACCCCCAGTAAATCATAAAGGAGAAATTGTATATTGGGAATTGGAAAGGCAATTAGAATCACAATTACGAATGGGAATGGGGGTAGGAATTGACCTTTCAGATCTTGCAGACCCTGATAAAGCCGTAAACAAAATTGATATGATTCTATATAAAATTGACGAATCATTAAGGGAGAATAGTCGTAGGCCTGTTGCTGTGATTCTTACGCTCAAAAGCAATCACCCGAAAGTTAAAGAGTTTATTAATTGTAGAAAAAACAAAAACAGAGAAACGACAAAGCTCAATATTTCTATATTGATTGATGATAAAACTCCATATGGAGATTTAGAAAATTGTATTACGGACTCTATCAATTCTTGTGGAGAACCCGGTATTTTATTTTCCGATAGAATAGAAAAAGAAAATGATACACCTCAATGGCAATATAATTGTACCGCTCCTTGTGCTGAGGTAGCAATGACTGACGGGGATGCTTGTCATTTTAGCTATCTGAATTTGTCAGAATATATTGTTTATAAAAATAATATATATGAATTTGATGAGAGTAGTTTCATCAATAGTATTTATACTCTTGTAAGATTTTTGGATGACATTGTAGAATACTCACTAAATCACTGTTCAAAAGGGAATTATGAGTTAATGAGAAAAAAGAGAAGAATTGGTGTTGGAATCGCAGGATTTGCAACGATGCTGATAAAACTTGGTATTGCTTATAATTCTAGTGAAGGACTTAGTTTAGCAAAGAGAATAACAAGTATTCTGTCTATACACACAAAAATTGCATCCATCGAATTAGCAAAATACCGAGGTACGTTCCCCGCATTTAATATAAGCCGATATAAAGATAAAGAATGGCTCAACCGTAAGTTTATTTTATTAGGAAGTAGCCGAGAACAAATTGTTGAAAGCATACTTAAATATGGCATTCGTAACGCAACCACATTAACATTTCCTCCAACTGGAACTAGTAGCCAGATTGCCGGGGTTTCGCCTAGCTTTGAGCCATATTTGAAATTCAAACTATGTTATAATGGACATGAATGGATACCTCGTGTTATTTTTGATTATATCATAAGCAAATATTCTTCTAACGAAGCAGGTGAACTAATAGCACAGCTTTTAAGAGACGAAATAGATTTGAATAAGTACAAAGAGTTTGTCTCCGCCACACAAATTGATATTAATACGCAGTTGGAATATACCAAAATATTTCAGGATGTTTCCGATGGCAGTGCATCCAAAACAATAAATTTACCAGAATCTGCAACAATAGATGATATTAAGGATTGTCTTAAAAAAGCAAAAACACTAGAATTAAAAGGAATAACGATATACAAGAATAAGTGTAAAAAAATATAACACAACACCAATGATAAATTATTGTTATATCCATTCCCCCAAAAAATTAATATAGCAGGAGTGTTCTTGCATTTATATAACACCTAAGTTCTATATTGTTAAAATGACGTTAAGGGCAGTCTATAATATTTTCAAGAGGAGTTAGGCTGATGAAATGATACAAATGCTGTTTTAATGGGAATATTCTTGGATATTGAAGAAACTGTAAAAGGATAAATATGGATCAAAATATTTTTTTTGCCGACTGATACGATACTTAAAGGTAAATCATATCAGTACCTTATTGAAAAAGTCCTTGGGCAAGGCAGCTTTGGCATTACCTATCTTGCCTCTGTTAAGATGGCTGGTGCTTTGGGGAGTATTGATGCCAACATAAAAGTTGCTATCAAAGAGTTCTTTATGCGTGATATCAATGGACGGTCTGACACGACCGTGACAAGCGGCAGCAAAGGAGGCATTTATGATGAATACAAAAGGAAGTTCAATCGTGAAGCTCTGAATCTTAGCAAACTGCAGCATCCTAATATCATAAAGGTCATTGAGTCTTTTGAGGCAAATAACACTATGTATTATGTGATGGAGTACATAAGTGGTGGTAGCCTTGATAATTACATAGCAAAGAACAATGGGCTAAAAGAGGGTGAAGCAATAAAGATAGTAAAGCAAATAGGCTCCGCTCTTTCATTCATGCACTCTCAAGGCATGTTACATTTAGACCTCAAACCGTCCAATATCATGCTTAAAGATACAGGGGATATTGTAGTTATTGATTTCGGACTTTCCAAACAATACGACGAAAGTGGAGAACCAGAATCAAGCACAAAGGTCGGTGCGGGTACTCCGGGCTATGCTCCTATTGAGCAGGCAAACTATAAGGAGGGTAAAGGCTTTCCTGTCACAATGGATGTATATGCTCTTGGTGGAACTCTGTTTAAGATGCTCACGGGTAAACGTCCACCAGAAGCATCAGAAATTTTAAATGATGGGTTCCCTCTTTACGAGCTTCAAGAACACAATGTGCTTGATGCTCATTCCGCATGTATTGCTAAGGCGATGGCACCGACCAAAAAAGACAGATACCAATCTGTAATTGATTTCTTAAAAGCTCTTGACAATGAAGAAGAAGCAACCATTGTTGATATTGAAATTGCAGAGAAAAATAAAAGTAATACAAAAAGCGATACTTATTTAAATACAGATGATAATATTCTTAACATACATAAAAAAACAAGAAAGGTTAGAATAGAATATTTTCCGAGTATTTTTTCTGGAAAAGAAGAATACATCAGAGAAATATCATACGATAGTGTCAGATACATGCATGGTCATAATCTGTATTCTCCATTTCAAAAAAGGGGAGAAAAGTGGTTGGAATATAGTATCTCCAGAGAAAACTATGAAAAGTTTCTTATCGATTTGGAGCAATTGAATCTAAATATAAATCCTGATGGAAGCAAAAGGGAGGAATGGGGTACTGATAGTACAAGACTAAAGATTATCCTTTATGATGAACAGAACAAAGAATATAATACCGTTTGGAAAAATTCATGGTCTGACGATTATGGAGGTGGTGAAAACGGGAAACTGGAGGGTTCTCCAATAGAAATATATGAAAGGATAATAAACATTCTGCCACAGAAGGATAAAGAGGGTAAATCCAAAGACTCTGCCAAAATAGTAGAAAAAAAAGACGAAGAAAGAAAAGACGAATCATATAGTAAAGACAGGCAGGAGGAGAGGGATCTACGCCAGCTTGTTGAGCACATGAAAGAGTGTGAGGAATACAAAGAGGCCTATAAAACCTGCCTACAATATATAAAAGAGGGCAGGTGTAAGTCTGTTGCTCAAGAACTATCACAAGAACTTGTTCCTTTGATGAAGAAACAAAATCAGCATCAAAACAGGAAACAGATAGTAATAGTTACTATAGTAACCATCATAGTTATGATATTATCAATATTGTTAAATTCTTTAAGATAAAATTTTATGGACAAGAAAATCAAAATTAACTATCTACCGTCGTTAGACATTAATTTTCTAGAACATGTTGCAGAAGAAAGATTTCCAGAATGTAAGGTAAAGGTTCAAACTTGGGGAGTCAACTCTCCATTTGTTATTATACGCAAAGGTTTTTTGTTAGAGCAATAGTCTTTATCAAGCAGAAAGAAAACAAAGGGCAAACCATTATAGGAATTAATGGAGGGATGGATCCATTTGCTGCTGCCCTATTCGGATTCATTTTCCATTATGTTCTGCGTGGTGACTTTCTAAATCAAGTAGAAGAAGCAATAGAAGAAGGACTAAGAGATAGGTTTGATGTCACGACAATAAAATAAGTATGTGTTCCAAATTTTTATAATAAAAGCTCGAAAATGTGGCGTATAAAAAAGACAGAATGTGTTGTTAATATATGTCATATGTATGAGTTTGGGAAAGTATATTTGAATCATAATCGCAGTGAAAATATATGAGAAGATTTTTCTTTTTAGCCTGTTTGATGTTATGTATAACATTGTCGGTTTGGTCACAAAAACCTAATCAATTAGGTAAAATTGCTCAATCTTTGAGTACATATACTCAAAATAAGTCTAAACTGACACTCGCAATATTAGGGAGGGCTACAACCATATCATATTATTGTGGGAATGGTTCTGTTGCTCCAGATTATCACTACGATTACTATATAAGCATAATGCCGAATAATGTGAATGTTACAATCTATGGAGGATATAATGGTGAAGTAAAGTTCAATGAAAATCGGCATATCAGTCAGGCTGAATACAAGCAGTTTCTTAACAAACTGGCAAACCAAAATATTTGTAAAATTCCATCTAATGGGAATGAATACTTATGTGGTGCAGGTGCATCTGACATAACTGTTAAAGTAAAACAACAAGTTCTTTTTGAAGGTGATGAATATGTCAATTTATCTATCGGGAAAGGGAAGCTGGTTGATTCATTTATGTCTCTCCTAACCGAAACGATGGAATGGGCGATTCAGAATCCCGATAAAATAATTAGCCAGTCAGCCTTCCCCATGGATGTTGATGTTCCATAAAAACACCTTGAGCTATTGATGGAATAACTCTCCAAAGCTGTAAGAAAATGTAGTATATATGAAAAATGCAAATAAATGAATTTATGGCAGAACTAAAACAAGGAAGTACGCTTAAAGACCATAAATACAAGATTGTAAAGGTGTTGGGAAAAGGCAGTTTTGGAATAACCTACCTCGCAACAACCCGTATTTCAATAGACGGCCAACTCGGAAAGATGGAGGTGACGGTAAACGTCACCATTAAAGAGTTTTTTATGGCTGACTTGAACAGCCGGGCTGCGGACGGGAGCAGCCTGGAACAAACAAGTAGTGCATTGGTTAAAAACTACCAAACGAAATTCCGCAAAGAAGCCGAGAATCTGGCAAAACTTCATCACCCCGCTATCGTTAAGGTGTTAGAAGTATTTGATGAGAACAACACAACCTATTATGTAATGGAGTTTATTGATGGAGAAACCATTGATGAATACATCAAACGGAATGGAAAACTTTCGGTTGAAGAATCACTCGCAATTACTAATGAGGTTTGTAAGGCTTTGTTATACATGCATGATCATAAGATGCTTCATCTGGATTTGAAGCCCAAAAATATTATGCGTAATTCGGAAGGTCAAATATTCTTGATAGATTTTGGACTGGCAAAACAATATACAGAGGAAGGTGAACCAGAATCAAGTACCTCACTTGGTCTTGGCACACCAGGTTATGCTCCAATAGAACAGGCACATTATAAAAAGGATGGATTCTTCCCTGTCACTCTCGATATTTATGCCCTTGGTGCATCTTTGTTTAAGATGCTTACTGGCAAGACACCGCCAGATTCTTCTCTTGTGTTCAATGATGGATTGCCATTATCTCTATTGAAAAATGCTGGTGTCAACGAAGAAACGATAGCAATTGTAGAAAAGGCAATGGCTCCGATGAAAAAGGAACGATATCAATCTGTTAAGGCTTTGTCACTGGCTATTGGAAATTCTTATGCTGTTGAAGAAGGAACTACTGTTCAAGAAGAGGAAGGAACTGTTTATGATGAAGAGTTTATACACGATGATGTAGGACAACATAATAATTCTATTTCTGACAATAATATTATGGAGAGAGACGAAGCAGAAAATCGTGTAAAAAAGGAAAGGACTATATTTAAAAAATATGGGAAGTATTTATTTGTTGTTGGTGCTTTGTTGCTTGTTTTTCCTATTTGTTGGAAGCTTTACAATAATTATTCTTCCAGGGTTAGAGCAGAGGAAGAATCAAGATTGTATAAGGATGCATTAGTTTCGAAAGATACTTTAACAATTCAAAAATACTTAACAGAATTTGTTGAAGCTTCTACAGAACATAAAATAAACGTGGAACAGCGTTATGAGGAATTAAGAACGGCAGACTATATAGATAAACATATGGTAAAGATCCCTAATGGTACTGCTCCCGATTATGGTATTTATTATCGTTATGTTCATGGAGATGATTGGATTTGGTATAAAGTGGGTACTGGAAAGGGAGGAAGTGTTCCTTCTTTTCAATTGTTTCAGTTTGAAGTTACAAATAAAATATGGAGAATTATTATGAAGGATGGAAAACCGAGAGGAGATGATAACAAACCTGTTAATGCATCTTATGAGGATTGTCTGATATTTATTGAAAAACTTAACAAATTATCTGGCAAGAAATATAGATTACCAACAATTGTAGAATGGCTGTCAGCTGCTAGTCCGGATTCTGGCAAAAAAATCGGCGAACTTGGATGGTTTAGAGAAACAGGGCACTTTTTACATGATGTTGGTATGAAATCTCCTAACGAATATGGTCTTTATGATATGATTGGTAATGTACACGAATGGTGCCAAGAAAGGTTTGACATTAACAAAAGTGAGACACAGGTTACAAGTACAATTAACGGAAAGTTTGCTGCGGAATGTGGAGGACAGTTTGATGGTCATATTAATTCATTCCCATATTTTTCTGGTGCAGAAATTGATGCTACGTTTAATTGTAATAGTGTTACGGGATTTAGAATAGCAAGAGACAATTAATTAGTAATGTATAACACAACGTTCATTGTTTTATTCATATGACGGTATTGAAAATTGGGAGTAAACTCCAAAGTGGGAAATATGAGATAACCAGAGTCTTAGGCTCTGGTAACTTTGGTATCACCTATCTTGCATCGACCAAGATTGCTGTAAAAGGACAGATGGGTCAAATGGATGTTACCATCAATGTCGCAATTAAGGAATTCTATATGAAGGATTTGAATAATCGCACTTTGGATGGCACAACTGTTGAGGGTACCCAAAATACGATGGTGAAGAACTATCGTCACAAATTTAGGAAAGAGGCAGAGAATTTGGCAAAACTTCACCATCCCAATATAATTAAGGTAATAGAAGTGTTTGACGAGAATAATACAACCTATTATGTAATGGAGTATATTGAAGGTGGCTCTTTGGATGACTATATAAAACAAAAAGGCCATTTATCTGAAGATGAGGCTTTGAGGTGTACTATTGAAATTGGAAAGGCCTTGTCATATATGCATAAAAACTGGATGATACATCTTGACCTTAAACCCAAAAATGTTATGAGAAATCCAAACGGTATATTATTTCTTATTGATTTTGGGTTGTCAAAACAATATGATGAGAATGGGGAACCAGAATCCAGCACGTCTATTGGATTAGGAACACCCGGCTACGCCCCATTGGAACAGGCTAACTATAAACAAGACGGCACATTGCCAGTTACTATTGATGTGTATTCTTTAGGGGCTACTTTTTTTAAGATGCTAACAGGTAAAACCCCACCCGAAGCATCATCTGTACTCAACGAAGGATTACCCTTGAAAGCATTAAAACATACAGGAGTTAGTGCAGGCACAATATCTATTGTTGAAAAGGCCATGTCCCCAATGAAAAAAGAACGTTATCAGACAGTTTCTTCTATGTCTGAAGCCATCTCAACTCTTTCAGATGGTAATGAACAAACAATTTATGAACAGGAAAAAGAAAGTTTGAAGTATAATGAAGAAGCCGAAGTAAAAGTTGAAAATTCTCATATTGAAAATAGTATTAACCATAAGATTGGTGTTAATAGCAACATTCCATGGAAGAGGAAAATTGGTGGCGTTAAGATAGCGCAGATGACAGGCTTAGGAATTGTCGTACTATTGGTGTTGTTATGCACAATAAATAATGCGCCACTAGAAAATGGTTATCATATTGGATCTAATATCTGGAATATTGGCATTGTCGGATTGTGTTCTTCAATTCTGTTCCGGATATATTACATATTTACAAAAAAGAAAATTTGGGGATTAATATCCATTGGAGGGTTAATATTGTCTCTAATCTTTTTGTTCTTCTTAATTCTTAATATTTTCTAAGAAATACTCTGCAGAATTTAAAACTAATATTAATGATGAAATAGTAATGGTTGAAATGAGAACCATAGATTTAGGGCTTCCAAGTGGTACACTATGGGCAAGTTGTAATTTGGGAGCCAAATCCGAACAGGCCGATGGAGAGCATTATGCGTTTGGAACAACGGAGTCTAAAAATGATTACCCAGAAAATACGGGTAATCAATACAACGATGGTGCAAGTATCATTGGAACATCAAATGATGTCGCCAGTATAAAATTGGGTAGTGAATGGCAGTTACCCTCTAAAGAACAAATGGAAGAACTTGTGGAGAATTGTAGATTTATTGTTAAATCCAATGGATATGATGTAATAGGGCCAAACGGAAAAACAATATTCCTTCCATATACAAGAGGAAATGGCAATATCGGTTATTATTGGTCTGGTAATAAAGGATATGTTTTGGAATTTCAACCAGGATATAAAAAACTTAATGACAATGATAATGCAGAATTAGTTAGCAATTTTGCAACCTATTGTGGACTATCAATAAGACCCGTAAAAAAGTAGAGCAATGGGGAAAATATTCTCTCTTGTTCTTTTCATGTCACTGCCATTTCTGTTGTTTTGCGCAGTCAAGTAACAATACAGCAAGCCCATCACTACTACACCTATCGAAATGTGGGAGTATGAGATGATTTATATCCGCAATACTCATACGGCCACCCATCAAGGAGAAGTGGAGGACACGACAATGGATATGCCAGATAAAAGACGGTCAAGGATATCAGTAAGGATTACGGATGAATCATTTAAATGACGACTATAAGAATCGATCTTAACAACAATCTTCCGTGTTACAAAACTCAAAATCAATCATTGAAAGTCTCTTTTATGTAAAAAGTTACGGATAATAACTGTTTTATCCGTAACTTTTTACAGATTTGTTCGTCAATTTCAAATTCTTGTAGTAACTTTGCAGCAAAAACAATATGATATCACAATGAGAAATAACTCTATCATAGAAGAAATGCAGAAACGTGGCGGTTTCATTAAGACAAGCGAAGTGAACGGTCGCTGTGAATACGAGCAACTGCGTAGGGCTGCAGATGACGGGACACTTATACGGCTTCGTAATGGGATATATGCAGAAACATCAGCACTGGCAAACAATATGATCGATGTGGAGCGCATTGTACCAGGAGGTGTGCTTTGTCTCTATAGTGCATTCGATTATCACAGACTGTCCACACAGGTGCCATCGGCTTTCTGTGTTGCCATTGAAGCAAAACGGAAACTCCGCTTGCCTGATTATCCTATCATCGATCTCTATTATTGGAAAAAAGAGAATCTTGAATTTGGCATCATGCAAAAGGAAGTGTCCGGGTATCTTGTAAGCATAACGGACCTGGAACGCACGGTGTGCGATGCTATAAAATATCGTAACAAGATTGGGCTTGATGTATGTGGCGAGGTGATTGACAGTTATCTGAAAAGAGAGACACGCAATATATCTTTGTTGAACGAATACGCCAGAAGGCTGAGATTGAGGACTATTTTAACTAAATATACAGAAATGAGACTATGATAAAGAATACAGGCAAATCCATAAGGACACGTCTCCTTAATCTGTCAAGGAAAGAAGGCGTAGATTATATGAAGGTGCTGGTAAGATACTTGCATGAACGATTGCTGTTCCGTATATCAGCCAGTCCTTATAAAAGTCACTTTCTGTTGAAAGGCAGTTCCTTGCTTTTCGCCTTGGATGGTTTTAAGGCACGTCCGACTATTGACATAGACCTGCTCGGTGAGCGCATAAGCAGTGACAGCGACACTCTGAAGGTCGTTTTCCTAAAAATCTGTTCAATAGAATGTACTGATGACGGGGTCTTTTTTGACGGAAAATCTCTTGAATTGGAGCCAATAGCCATGGAAAAGAAATACCCTGGTACATGCGTGACGGTTGTCGCCCATTTGGACACGATAGTGCAGCAGATTTCAATAGACATCGGTTTTGGAGATGTCGTCACACCTTATCCGCTATCATTAGACTATCCTTTATTGCTGCCTGATGTGCCATCTGTGGAACTGTATGCCTATTCGCTGGAAACCTTGATTGCCGAAAAGTTTCACACGATGGTAGATCGTGATGAAAGTAACAGCCGAATGAAGGATTTCTTCGACGTATATCAGTTGTTCAACAATCACGAGATAGACAGGGATGTGCTTGCAGAAGCTATTGTCAGTACATTCCGGAACAGGAATACTGCATACAAGGAGACTCTGATGCTTTTCACCGACACATTTGCTGCTGATACTACAAGGAATGCTCTTTGGCAATCTTTTCTGAAAAAGATACGGTGGAAAGACCCAATTCCTTTTCCTGTCGTCATGCAATGCATAAAGGATAATCTACAGGAATATTGGAAAAAGGATTTACTTTGATGTTTTTCGGGAAATAATTCATACAACTAAGCCCTTCTGGTATGGAAGGGCTTAGTTGTGTCCTTTTGATATTGTCAGGTCAATGAGCAATAACCGCATCTATGCCCAGCAAATCGGCATGAATTAAGCTTTCGTCCACAAGATATAGTAACCCTATAACACAACGACTAATGCAGACTTTCGGGCTAAATCTGCCAAAGATGTCGACATTTGGCCCCCAAGTCTGCATTTTTGTGCTTATTGACTAATTGGGAATATCACTGTTTTAGTTATGTTAGCCATTGAAAATACACATAGACATATATCTCTATCGCAATGATACCTATAGACAAGAGGGAAAGGATAGCAACGATGCAGAACAGCCTCTTTGAGATCCATACGCCCTCGTTGTTCTTCATGATGTTCACCAACCTGGCACTCTGCTTCTGCCACAGCACCTCCTGCTGCTTGAACTGCTCGCCAAGCACCTGCTTCTCCTGCTCCAGCCATTTAGCATGAAGCCTGTCAAGCAGCCGAAAGCTTGCGTCGTCAAGCCTTGCCTTTATGGACGTGTTCTCCGCGTTGACGATGGCAGCGCAGATTCCGCCAATGGCATTGTCCGCACTGTCCTTGGCAGCTTGCAGCACCTTGGTAATGGAGGCACATTCCCCACGCGCCTCCCTCATGGCTTTGAGGTATCCCTGAAACAGGGCATGCTCCTCTCTGATTTGTTCCAGCGTTGCATCGGATTTCTTCAGTTCCTCTGCCTTCTCCTCATCTTCCTTAATGGCAAGCATGAGGTCATCGTATTTTCTGTTCTTTGACATATTACTTGTTGTTTTATTGTTAGTATTTACTGATGTTGTTTATGGCATTACTTATAATGATAATTTGACTGGCTATCTGCCATATCTCCTGCTTCTTCCCAACGGCTTGCAGAGCCAGCTGGCTTTCGTGGCACACCGCCTTGCCCATTCAAGGTCGTCCTCATCATCCTTCTTGCCCCAGCCGGATTCCGTTCCTCCGCCATAAGCCTCTGCGCCTCCTCTGCCGCCATTCCTTCGGGCAACTCCACAAGCACGTGCGTGCCACGCCTTACCGACTCCTCTATCAGCAGCACCTCAAGCGGCGACTGTGCCAACAGCCTTGCCTTTATCTCGTCCGTATGCCCTTTCTCGTCAAAGTCGAGCATCAGCCTCGGCAGCGGCTTCACCGCATCGGCTATCGCACGGTGATTGCCCTTGAACTCCGCGCAATGCGGTGTCCACACGGGCAACTTATGCTTCAACGCCTCGTCGCCCTTCTCAATCCTCTCACACATCTGCTTCAGCCACGGCTCACGCCTCATCTTCTCCCATTCCTCGCGCGTTGCAGGACAGCACGGCGCACCGTGCCCCCTGCCTATGCAGGTAAATGATTTCAACTCCATATCGTTTCCTCCTTTCTTGCCTTTAGGTAAGCAATCACCTCGTCGGCTTCCTCCGCAAGGCACGACCTTGTGAGCGTCGCCCCGAACTTCTTCGGAAACTTGAACGTTACATATACAAATCCGTTTCCGCCCTTTGTGCGTTCATCACTCGGTACGCTGTTTGCCCTCGTCATCTTCACCGCTCCGTGTGCCGTCTCAAACACCACATCGTGCTGCGGACCGTTCTTTCCGATGTTGTACCGCTTCACCCTCGTGCGTCCGTCGCCGTCCACCTCAACGCCACCCTTGTAGCGCACGCGCTTGCCGCCGCTCGTCGCCTCCTTCTCATCTTCCCACGGACAGGGATAGATGTTTATATCCCCGTTAGCCATAAAGTTCACACTTGCGTCCATTTTCACGCCCTGCAAAATCTGCTTCTCCTTGTTTTGTTCTTTTTTCATTTTCTGTTAAGTTTGCGAGATGAAGCAAGTGCTGAAATTGGATCCTTTTCACTCGCGAGACTTCCCTCACCGCATTTTTCCCAGATTAATATTCAGTGTTTAGTTATTAGTGTTCAGTTATCAGTTTTTGCGTCCTGTGAAATGAACTAATCACTAATCACTGAACACTTATCACTAAAATTACCATTGCAAAGTTACGCACAAAAAAACACCGGCAGGCATAAAAACCTGTCGGCGTAAAGTTTTTGCGTGTTTTTGTACCAGAAGTGTCTTTTCGTGTAAAACTCGTGCGTGTTTTTGCGCGTTTCCGTGCGTGTTTTTGCGTGTTTTTATTTCACGCCCTTTGTCAGCATCTCACCAGTCAACCGTGCGATGCGCAGATAATCGTCGTATCGCTGCCCAGCCACGGGTGCATCGTCGCGATTCCATAATGCTACAGGTTTCCGGAAACTTTGCACCGCTATGCGTCGTAGTTCTGCCACCACCGGCTGATGTCCGTGCTCTGGTACAAGTCCGGTCACTAATTCAACAAAACCATAATAGTCGTCGCCAATCGCATTGCGGTCGAGCATAGCCCGATAGACGGCATACCATTGGCGTTTATTCTCCACCTGCTGCGCCACCGCCCTTATGGTATCCTCTATGCGCTGACGGCTTATCGTCGTTTTGCTGTTGCTGCCTCTTTGCGTGCGCTTTATCGCCTTTATGCAGTTGCGATACGTTGCACGCGGCATTTCCTTTGTATGCCCCACCACCTTGCCGATGATGCTCACGTTCATCTCCTCAGTCAGCAGGATAGCATCGTACTCATCGTTGCACGGCACGAGCCACCGCTGCCCCTGTTCGTCGGTGCAAAAAGCCTTCACCGTGAAGTCGCCGTCGATTGAAGCCACCACGATGTCGCCGTCGTCCACTTCCTCCACAACCTGCACCTGAAGGCGGTCGCCGGCGCAGAAACCAGCATCACGCATCGAGTCGCCTTTCACATTGACTACAAACACAGGTCTCCACCCCACTAATTTACGTGGCAGCATAACATAGTCGCCCTTCACGATGTCGCCCGGATCGGTTGGTATACCAGCCTTCACACCATTCTCATAATAAGGCACAGGCGTGTCGCACAACTGCGGGTTAAGCCCCGATTTCTCAAGCAGTTCAAAAATTTCTTTTAATTGCTGTTCGTTCATAGTGTTTTTATCGTTTGTGATAATGGTAAAGTTTACGATTGGTTTTTCGGCAAATCGTCATTTGAGTATCTGACGGCAAGCCCTATTGCTTTTCCTAATAGCGGTGGTACGGCATTTCCAATCTGGACAAGTTGCTTATTTTTCTTGCCTTCAAAAATAAAGTCATCTGGGAACGACTGAAGTCGAGCCATTTCTCTGGCTGTCAATACGCGTGGCAATTTAGGATGCAGATTGACACCGCCATGATTTTCCTTGATTGTACAAGAAGGAGCATCCCAAGGACATTTTTTCCATGCATCACTATATCCTTTATATAAACTTGAGCCTTCCGGCGTTTCCATAATCCGTTTTGCCATATCCTCACGATGTACGGTCGGCACATGGTTGAAATCTGGGTCTACAGGATGATTCATCAGGTCTGCAATTGCCTGTCCTGTTGTGATATACTCCTCTGGGGTTAAAATCGGTTTAGGGTGATAATTCTTCTTTCCTATCCTGTTGCCTATGAAAATGACGCGTTCACGTTTTTGTGGCGTATAATAGTCGGCTGCACACAGGGTGGTAACATTCATATCATAGCCAATCTCTTTGAAATCAGCAATGATTTTCTTTTCTACAAGCCCATTCAACATTGTGCGAAGCCCTTTTACATTTTCGCAGACAACAAACTCTGGCTGAAGTTCCACAACTATTTCAATGAGTTCTTTATACAAAGAGTTGCGTGGATCGTCTACAATCCTGTTGCCAGCCATAGAAAAGCCTTGACACGGGAATCCTCCTGCAACGACACTCAATTTACGTCCGTTAAGTTGTTTCCTGACTGTTTCATAGAATTTCTTTTTGTTTTCAGGGTCTTTGATATCTCCATTCACAAAAGGGTGATTGAAATTCCGATTATATGTCATACAAGCCTCATTAAACCAGTCAAGACCACATATACCTATTAGACCTGACATTTCCAGCCCTTTGCTTAATCCACCTGCACCGCAGAACAAATCGACAAAAGTCATTTCTGACTTTGAAGGAGAATCCCATACGGAATCTACATCTATCCAATTTACCTTGTCACCAGTTTTGCCAACTGAAGAAAAGCCTGCAAATTCTGTACCTGCAAACAAATCCATCTGCGATACTTGACTAAAACTGTCTGCAACCTCTTGGGCATGTTTCTGGTGCTTGCCGTCTTCAATATATCTCTTGAAGATGTTTAAATCTTCTTGTGATATAGTGTAGGTGTTATTTTTTTTAGTTGTCTTCAGTTCTTCGGAAGCAACAAAACGGCGGACGACTTTCAATGTCATTCCCATTATTTCTGCCACTTCTGAAATATTGTAGGTTCTTCCTTCCATAATATCAGCCTTTTTTGAACACAAATATGTATTCATGTTTGAATAAGAAGTTATCACTTTTTAATGTGCGATAGCGCCATAACGCCTCTATGCCAAGTTTTGCCCTGTTGCCAACCATATCTTTAACGACAATGCCTTTCAACTTGCATTTGATGTTTTTCTTGATGGCATACATCATATAGAATCCCAACGGCACTACCTCGCTGTCTCGATACAAGTCACCCACTACAACAGCAAAATGCTTTCCTGCACGCAGGTACTTAATTGCATTTTGAGTTGACACGACAAACAAATTCAAGAACTGCTGCAAATCAGATATGTTCGACAGGTCGTTTGGCAAATCCGTAAACTTTAGTATATCCCAATAAGGCGGATGCGACAAGACAAAGTCTACTCTTTGCTTGCCCATCCGTTTCAGGCTTTCCTTGATACATTGCTCTGAAGCCACGCTGTCAGTACAGTCACAGTTATAGATATCGAACTGAATATCCTGGCAGTCAAGCATCTTTCCTTTCACGTGTTCAATTATGTCTGCATTTATGTCAAAGCCGATATAGTTCCTTTTCAGACGCTCACATTCATACAACGTAGTGCCGCTACCCATAAACGGCTCCAAAACGATATCGCCTTCTTCAGTGTATCTCCGGACAAGATTATCGGGAATCTGGGGTACAAAATTCCCATGGTAATTATTTTCACGCTTACCACCTTTTGCCCTCGGTCCAATCAGCCAGAGGCTGTCAATGTTGATGTCTATCTCTTTCCAGTGTTCCTTGTCAAATTTCATTTGTCGGGCAGCATTTTATGCTTTAGAGTGCAAAGGTACGAAAAAAATCCAAAATTTTAGTTCACTATCACGCTAATTTATACTTTTGGGGATACATTTGATAAATGCTTTTTTAGTTCTTCCTTCCATTTCACTCCGTCATACCACCCGCACCCCACACAAGAACCGCAATAGTGAGAATCGCCCTCATACCAGAAAGGTATTTCAAGAAAGGGAGGACGTTCATTGTTGAGTTTACAATGCCCACACGCCCTATCTTTCAACAGATTATGCTCTCGGGTAAGGAGTTGGAAATGCTGTTTGATTTCATCATCCGTCAGTTTTGTCGCATCAATATCCTCTTCAAGTCGCGTCCAAGGCACTTTATGGTCTATCTCAGGAGTTGAGGAGATTGAGCCTCCAGTGAACGCATCACGGTTTCCAAACAATTTAATAATGCGTTTACGAGTCTTTTCATCAATAGTGAGCCGTGTCTGTGTGGTTAGTGTAGGTTCTGATTTGAGCAGTTTGTAATGGGTTGTTATTTGTCCGCATACTGGACAATGCATTGATTTTGCCCATCTGCCTGGCATTGTTTCTTCAAACTCATAGCCTTGTTTTTTTACTTCACGGAAAATTGCTGCCGGCTGGTTGCTGCCAGTTGTGTGCAATGAACATATCCACTTGCCAACGTTCTTTTTGCATTCATCAAGAAAATCATTAACCTTACTCATAGTTGTTTTGTTTTAAGCGGAACTATGAGGACGAATAAAGCCCTCTTCCCCGAAGAAAAGAGAGCGTGGAAAGTGATTGATACCAAGGCTTAGCATTGCCTAAATCAGACAACAATCTTACAGTCCACGCCCGTTTATAGGAGCGCAGACACCCGTTGTCCAAGCCGATCTGATTTGTCTCTTAAATGCTAATTCTGGTATCTCAGTCGAGTCAAGGATGCCTAAACTCTATTTTCTAATTCTTTGGTTTTTATTCCATTAATTAATAGTTTTTTGTCCTGTGCAAATATTTGCTTTGCAAAAATAACCATTTTTTCTAAATTATGCCCTATGCTATCAATATTTTTTTACTCAAACACGTTAAATTATATGAAATTGCATTATACTACAAAAATTCTCTGCATTTAGACTTATATGACAATTTATCCACTTTGTTCCGAGGCACGATGTAAATCCATCTGATCCAATGAAATAAGGTATTCCCCTAATTCTGGATTATAAAGATATATGACATTTTCAAAAAACGATTGAAAAACCGGGCAAACCCATCGTTCACAACCTTTCGGAGGTTCTTTTCCATAATCAAGGTAGTCGCCATAATCGCTTGACGCAAAATATTCTGGGTGGGATTCATATATAAAAGAAAAGTGTAATGCCACCAAAAATGTTATACAAGTATAGGCGTTATTCAATAAAACAATGGCAATATCACGGTTGATGTCGATATAATCAATATCATTCCATAACACATTCTTGAAACCATTATAATGAACATTATCATTGCAAATGTTTCTTATCTGGTTATATAGCGAGTCTTTTACCTTTGGGTCAAGTTTTAATATTTTGAAAATTGTAGGAAAAGTTTTTGATATACGTTGTAACTCTTTTGTCGGATGCTCCTCCATCAACGGAGTTTCAGAACAAATCCATTGTCTTATTCTATTATTCGTTATAGATTTCAAATCTGCTTCATCTTTAAAAAACTTTTCTTCGGTTTCCTTTATCAGAATAGAAATATAAGTATCAATCACTATTGCATCACTGTATTTTCTGATAAGAGTAAAAGCATCATTACATCTTCCATTTTTAAATAACAATTTTATTGATTCTATAGTTCCTTTAATACTTTTGTAGATAGAACTTTGAGTGTTCGTATATTTTCCAGAAACCAATATGTCTGAAAAATTACAAGATGAATAAAAAATGCTGTCGTAAAAGTCCAATATTTCATTTAATCGATTAAAAATCTTATGCTTATTATACCACTCTCCCAACGGACGAGGAGATATATTGTTATCTAAATCTTCTAATGTCATTTCTAATCCTCCAAAGTTTATCAATTTTCATCTTTTCCACCCACAAAGTTACAAAAAAAAATCTGAAACACCAAAATCACTGCTGTTAAGTTTTTAGAAAATACTTTTTTGCCAACCAACATCACTTGCCACCTTAGTATATGTGACAAAGTGACAAGTGACAAAGTGACATTAAGGTTTTTCCAGTGTTCTGCGTTTAGTGATTAATGTTTAGTTACGGATTATAAGTAATATAATTCTATAATAATATATAATATATATATTATTATAGGTTATTAGGATACGCCTCCTCCCTATAAATACAAACCACCTTAATGTCACTTTGTCACTTGTCATTGTCACTTTTCCGTGATTTAACGCACTTTACTTCATTGGCGCACGAACCTATGTGCGATGGGCATCGAAACAGCAAGCGATGGGCATCGCTCCTATATGCGTTGGTTGTCGAGAATAGTTAGTTATAAGTGATTGGTGTTCAGTGTTTAGTTGGTTGTCTGGCTGAACACCAAAGGAAAGGCGGTTTACATCTTTTAAGACGAAGATGTCGTTTTGTTAACAGATTTTTACAGGTTACGGAATGTCGATTTTTGGCTTTCGGCAGGAATTGCAGTACCTTTGCACCAGTCAATCGCGAAAGACAGGAGAGAGAAAAACAAAAACTACTAACCACTAAAAAACACACAAGGAAATGATTAATTACAGTATCGCAATGTTAGGCAACCCTATGTTACAAGACGCACCACCGAAGGCATACGCCAAGGCACAGTGCACGGAGGTGATGACAATCGAAAAGTTCGTGAAGCACATAGCCGACCACAACGGAGTATATACCCGCGGAACGGTGCAGGGAGTGGTAAGCGACCTCTGCGAGTGTCTCGTAGAGCAGCTGCTCGAAGGCAAGAAGGTGCAGCTGGGTATGCTCGGCGACTTCTGGATATCGCTGAACTCGGATGGTGCGGACAGCGCAGAGAAGTTCACCGCCGCGAACATCAAGGGCGTGAAGATAATTTTCACTCCGGGCGACGACTTCGACGACCTGATATCACGCGCAACGTTCAACCCCGTGAGCAGCCGTGCGGCACAGGCAGCAACACTCAAGGCGGAGAAGAGCGGCGAGAGCACCGTGGACCTCGCAGCGGCGAAGGGAAAGCAGCCATAAGGGTTGTAGATAGGAGTCAAGGGAGTTGAAAGCTCTGAAAGTAAAATCTTTAGAATTAATAATTCTTCTTTTAAGGTGTGCAGCGCGTGAGCGTAGCACACCTTAGTTATATACGATATATAGCCTTGTTTTTACCTGTATGTTGCAGGTGGAACAAAAGCATCTTCAATGTGATTTATATTATAGTTGTCGGCATTGCCTGTAATGGCGATGATGTCGAAACGTATGGGTGCATTGATGCGATTCATCTTAACGTATGCGTTGGCGGCGATGCAGAGTGAACGCATCTTGCGAAAATCAACGGTTTCTTCGGGAGAAACGAGAAAGGAAGATGAACGGGATCTCACTTCGACAATGACAAGTGTGCCATCGTGATTAGCGATGATGTCGAGGTCGCGATGCCCCAATCGCCAGTCACGAGCAATGATAGCATAGCCTTTCGATTCAAGGTGTTCTGCGGCTATTGCCTCTCCCCACTTGCCAAAGTCGTTGTGATAAGCCATGTTTTTTTTAGTGTTTAGTGTTTAGTGATTAGTGTTTAGTGTCAAGATGCCAGTTAGCTAATAACTAATAACTGAACACTAATCACTAATAACTAACTTCGGTCCTGGCTTGTTATAGCCGAAATGACCGGTGCAGTCATTGTCTTTTACGGTGAAACCGTCGGTGGCTTCGTCGAAATATATCTCGAAGGCACGTTCGTTGGTGGCATACGGCGACTTGCCTATGTTGTATATCTTGTTGCCGGAGATGAGGCTGTTGGGCTGGTTGCTCAACGTGTATATGCCGCCGGCATCGTAGAGCATAAGAGCAAAGTCGTGTACCTCGTTGTTGGTTATCTTGTTCTCGCGCATACCACTTTCCAGTGCCGTCCAACCCCAACCTACGCAGATGCCGGAGTATGGCAGGTTATACACGTGGTTGTGGTCAATAGTCACGTTGCGCACATAACCGGCGGCAATGCCTACAGCACCCCAATCTTCGTTGGCAGCATCGCTTATCTGGCAGTTGCTTATGGTAATGTCGTGGCAGATGTCGGTGGTTACTTGCGGAATATATGGCACGTGAGTCTCGAAGCCACGGTCGGGGAAAGCACCAATCATTATGCCGTTTCCGCCGATTTCATCGACAATGCAGTTATCTATGATACTGTTGTAGCAAGCAGTCTCATAGTCGAGTGCCGTGGCAGAAAGATGCCTGAACGCACAGTTGCGGAAGTTGATGTTGTCCGAATGGTGTATGGAAATGGCCGAAGCAGGACGCTTTATCCACGCCTGATTTTCAAGTTCAGCCTTTTCGGGCAGTCCGGGCTCGTGCAACTTATATGCATCAATCATGGCAAAGCCGCCTTGCAATGTCACGAGACCTTCGTATGATGGTTGCAGCCATGCGGAATGCTCAAACGCAATGTTGCTGAAAGTGATGTTGCTCACCCTGCGCTCGTTGCTGCCTTCCACTGCCATCAGTTTGTCTACGACGGGCACTATTGCCTCTGCCTTCGCCATATCCTCGCCTTCACGTGGATAGTAGTATATCTTTCCACTCGGATAGTCTTGATACCATTCGCCTGGCTCGTCTAACATTTCAAGGGCATTGACAAGGCAGAACGAAGAGTTGCCGCGTTCACCGCCGATAACCGGTTGGGGCCACGGGTGGGCAAACTCTAATTGACTTTCGGGATTGTGGAACGTTACGCGCACGTTGCCGTCGCCCATATCCTGCATTGCTTTTACACGCAAGATGGCTATTGCCCAGCGCTGGTGCACAATCATTTCTAATTGTGGATAAGTGCCGTCGACTTTCAATCCCGATTTTTTCAACGATGAAATGGGTATTATTATGCTTTCGTCGTCTATGCGGAAGTCGGTCATTCGCTCCATTACGTTCTTCCCGAATTGACTTGCCCGCAATGCTTTCTTGCCGTTTACCCACAATTGGCGCGTCTCCACAATGCGGTTGCCCATTGTCGGTGCATCGGCTATCCACAACTTACTGCGCAGTTCGGGGCGCACGCGCTCATCGTCAGTGCCCTTTTGCCAGTTAGTGACCATTTTACCGCCGCTTATCGTCACCTGCTCGCCTTCTGCCGCTTGGATTATTGTGGGCGAAGTTGCCGTGCCGCTGTCTTCAGGGCGCAGGAATATCGGCTTTTCCTGCGTGTATGTTCCCCCACACATTGTTATATATATTCCACCTTCGGCATTGGGATTGTGCAACCTGCGCCATTCGCGCGCCTGCTTTATTGCCCGTGTCAGAGTGGCAAAGGGGCGTTCTTTCGTTCCGTCGGCAGAATCGTTTCCTGTGGTGCTCACATATATGTTGCCGCCAAAGGATGGCGACGCGAGCATTGTCATTGCGGCAACACCGCTAATTACGGCTTTTTTCATATTCAGTAATTTTATTAAGATAATATTCGCGCACGTCTTTCCAGTGGTAGAGCGGTGCCATATCGCTTTCTATCGGCAGCACAGCCTCATCCTCGTTGAGCAGAATTTTCACCATTACATCGTTGTCCTTGTCGTTTTTGCGATAGAAAACAAACTGAATGTTGGCAGCCATTGGGAATACACGATAGTTCACCCAGCCTTCCTTTTCTATATCATCAACCTTGTCGATGCGCTTGTCATAGCCGTTAAGTCCCAAAAGACAAGTGAGCGGAAGCACCATCGTCTCGTGTCCGAAGCGCAAAGTTGCTCCGGGATTTGGCAATGCAATGGCAGAATCGGCCTGCTCTATTATGTTCTTCAGCAGATAGCGCTGCGAATATGGCTGTGTGCCTCCGTTCTGCGGTGCTGCCCCATAGTGCAGATACCACCATGCGTTGGTTACCTGCCACAACTTGTAAAGTTCTTCGTGTGTGAACGCATCGTATAGCGTTATGTCGTGGCGGCTCTCCGTGCTTTGCACGTTGCTTGCCAACCTGAACAGGCGTGAAACGAACTCGTATATGTCGCAGTTGTCCTCCATAAACTTTACGTCGGTGAACAACCTGCCGGCAATGGGTTTATAATCAAAATTCCTGTTGAAATAATCGTAATAATCCATTCTCACCTTCGTCACGTCCTTCTGCGCATTAAGCACGTGGTCGGTGTGATTCATATAAGGCATTTCGTGATAACTTGCATCCTGTGTTATCTGCAATCTCGGATTCATAAGCAAAAGTTGCTGCAACTCGTTCTCCATCGACAGAATGCAACGGATAACGACAGTGCTCTTGGCATCTACATGTACATCGCCGGCAAAGACCTCCGGGAAGCGCTCGTACATGCGGCGTGCTATGTCGCGATGCTGCTGATGCCCCAATGGCGTAAGTTCGCCTTGGCGCTTTGTAGCCCTGCCTACCAATGTTCTTACCTTCTCAAGTGTGGCTTTGCCTAATGGTGTCAATTTACCTGCTTTTTCTGCCAAAACAAGCGTATTCAACGGTATTCCGTAGTCATCGTCGCCTATAAGATAGCGTGAGCCATGTCTGCCATAATGACTTATGTAGAACGGTTTTAAGCCTTTCGGTGCCTTGGTTAGTTCCTTTTGCGGACCACGGTATGCCACATAGTTGCTACCCGACAGCAGAATGTTCTCCATAATCTCCTCTCTGGCAGTCTGCGCAAAGGCATTGCCTGTCATAATCAGCAAAAATATGCTTGTATAAAACATACGAGCATTGCATATCATTGAACTGATAGTGTTGGCTTTAACTCCTTTCAACTTCCTTAATACCATAATAATACATTTTATATTAAATTACCAATCAATCTCTTCTTGCCCGTTTTCTTTCAGGTAATTGTTGCAGCGCGAAAAATGGTGGTTGCCAAACCACCCTCCTCGGTTTGCGGACAGTGGCGACGGGTGTACGCTTTCAAGCACCAAGTGCTTTGATGTGTCAATCAATGCCTTTTTGCTTCGGGCATATCCTCCCCAAAGAATGAACACAAGATGCTCGCGCTCGGCACTGAGTATGCGTATGGTGGCATCGGTAAACGTTTCCCATCCTCGCCTTTGGTGACTTGCCGCCTGATGCGCCCTGACGGTAAGCGTGGCATTTAGCAGCAACACTCCCTGCTCAGCCCAGCGAGTGAGATTGCCCGACATCGGAACATCCTTGCCCAAGTCCAATTGTATCTCGCGGAAGATGTTTATCAGCGACGGCGGAAACTGAATGCCGTCCATGACTGAAAAACTCAATCCGTGAGCCTGTCCCGGCTCATGGTATGGGTCTTGTCCGATTATTACCACCTTAACCTTGTCGAACGGACATAGGTTATAGGCGTTGAATATCAGGCTGCCCGGAGGAAAGCATCGAAATTGTGCATACTCCTGCCTCACAAAATCGGTCAATGCCGAGAAATAAGGCTTGTCAAACTCTTCTTTTAGGTGTTGTTGCCAGGAAGGCTCAATCTTTACGTTCATAGGTTTGTTTACTTGCTTGCAAAGGTAATAATAAAATATGAGAAACAATTGTCTTTTACCGAAAATATCATCTTTGTATGAGTTGTGAGCATAATTTTTAATAATTGTTGCGGTAATTTATTCATTTTTTATTACCTTTGCAACGAATTTAACAATTATACAATACATTATGAGTATTTTCTTGTTTTTCAGGGTCATCGGCTCGTTGGCACTCTTGATGTTCGGTATGAAATCAATGAGTGACAGCTTGCAGAAGATGGCTGGTTCGCAGTTGCGCCACGTTCTCGGCGCAATGACCACCAACAGAGTTTTTGGAGTGCTTACGGGAGCTCTTGTCACGGCATCGATACAGTCTTCCACGGCTACCACGGTGATGACCGTTTCGTTCGTAAACGCAGGATTGCTGACGCTGGCACAGGCGATATCGGTCATTATGGGAGCCAACATAGGTACCACGCTCACGGCATGGATTATGAGTGCAGGATTCACGTTCAATATTACAGATTTCGTGTGGCCTGCATTTTTTATTGCCATAATACTGATATATAGCAAAAGGCGCAAGTTAATCGGCGATTTCATCTTCGGTATCTCGTTCATGTTCCTCGGTCTTGGCACGTTGCGCCAGACGGGCATCGACATGGATTTGGCAAATATCCCCGAAGTCATCGGCTTTTTCTCGTCGTTCGACCCCAATAGTTTCGTCACCACAATAGTGTTCCTCCTCATTGGTAGCGTTCTCACCATGTGCGTGCAGTCGTCGGCAGCCATCATGGCTATCACCATGATTTTGTGCTCCAGCGGAGTGCTGCCAATCTATCAGGGTATTGCATTGGTAATGGGCGAAAACATCGGAACAACGGTAACATCAAACCTTGCTGCGCTCACCGCAAACGCACAGGCACGCCGTGCCGCCCTTGCCCACATGTTCTTCAACGTGTTCGGCGTAATATGGATTCTCTGCGTGTTCCATCCGTTCATCAATATGGTATGCGCACTTGTAGGCGTAGACCCACGAAACGTTACGAATCCTACGATGCTTTCGTTCGTGCTTGCTGCGTTCCACACCGTGTTCAACGTAAGCAACACGCTTATCCTCATCTGGTTTATTCCGTGGATTGAGAGGCTCGTCTGCTTCGTCATCAAGCCCAAGACCACCGAGGAGGAAGAGGATTTCCGTCTGCGTTTCATCAGCAGCGGTATCATGAAGACACCGGAACTTTCAATCCTCGAGGCACAGAAGGAAATCACGTCGTTTGCCGAGCGCATCAATCGTATGTTCGGCATGGTGTGCGAACTGCTCGAGATAAAGGACGAGGCGACTTTTGCCAAGCAGTTCTCGCGCATAGAGAAATACGAAGGCATCAGCGACAATATGGAGATAGAGATAGCAAAATATCTCGACAGCGTGAGCGACAACCACCTCAGTGACGAGTCGAAGGCGAAGATACGTGCCATGCTCCGTGAGATAAGCGAACTTGAGAGTATCGGCGACAGTTGCTATAACATTGCACGCACGCTTAACCGCAAGCAGCGTGGCAAGGAGGACTTTACGTCAAAGCAATACGAGCACATACACCAGATGATGCAACTCACCGACGACTCCCTCGCGCAGATGAACGTGCTGCTGGCAGGTCGCAAGGGCAACTTCGACGTAAACCGCTCGTTCAACATCGAGAACGAGATAAACAATTTCCGCAACCAACTCAAGAGTCAGAACATCAACGACGTGAACAACCACGAGTACACCTATTCCATGGGAACGCTCTATATGGACATCATCGGCGAGTGCGAACGTCTCGGCGACTATGTAATCAACGTTGTTGAGGCACGTATGGGTGTGCGCCAGCGCAGTGCATAGAAATAAAAAGAAAGAGTCCAGCATTATACTGGACTCTTACAATATAGATAATCAAAAATCTCTTACGAACAGAACAAGAGTTCACGATACTTTGGAAGTGTCCAAAGGTCGTCCTCAACAATAAGTTCGAGCTTGTCTATCTCGTAGCGGATAGTCTCCATCTTCGGAGCTACGGTATCGTGATATGCAATGGCTTTCTTGTGCTCATCCTCAATCTTGTTTGCCACCTTGCGGGCATTCACAAGTTCTTCAACACCGTCCTCGATTGCTTGGGTGCGCAGTGCAATTTCCTCTATCAGCTTTATGTTGCGTGCAGACAGCGAATCTGCTTTCTCCTTATCGAATATCTCGCGCATGTTCGTAACGTTCTTTATCAGCTTGCTCTGATAGTGGGTAGCCACAGGTATGATGTGATTCATAGAGAGGTCGCCAAGCACGCGTGCCTCAATCTGTATCTTCTTTGTGTATGTCTCCCATTTTACCTCGTTGCGTGCTTCGAGTTCCTTTCTTGTCATGATTCCGAGGCTCTCGAACATCTTGATGCTGCTCTCGTCGAGATAGCGCTCAAAGATTACAGGACAACTCTTCTCTACATCGAGTCCGCGCTTTGCTGCTTCCTCAACCCACTCATCGGAATAGCCGTTGCCGTCGAAACGTATAGGCTTGCAGGTCTTGATGTCGTCGCGGAGTATATGTATAATGGCAGCCAACTTGCTTGAACCCTTCTCTATCAGTGCGTCAACGCGAGCCTTGAAGTCTGTCAGTGCCTCTGCCACCGCAGCATTGAGGGCTATCATTGCCGATGCGCAGTTTGCTTCAGAACCAACGGCACGGAACTCAAAGCGGTTGCCGGTGAAAGCAAACGGAGAGGTACGGTTGCGGTCGGTATTGTCTACGAGCAGTTCAGGAATCTGCGGAATATCGAGTTCCATGTGCTGCTTTCCTGTGATGTTTATAAGCAACTCGTCGTTGGTGCTTTTCTCGATAATGTCGAGCGCTTCCGACAACTGTGTGCCGAGGAACGACGAAATGATAGCCGGAGGTGCTTCGTTTGCGCCAAGACGATGAGCGTTTGTTGCACTCATTATAGATGCTTTCAGCAGTCCGTTGTGCCTGTATACACCCATAAGTGTCTCTACGACGAATGTTATGAAGCGCAGGTTTTCCTCTGGAGTCTTTCCTGGAGAGTGGAGCACTATTCCTGTGTTGGTTGAAAGTGACCAGTTGTTGTGCTTTCCGCTTCCGTTGATGCCTGCAAATGGCTTTTCGTGGAGTAGCACACGGAAACCGTGCTTGCGAGCCACCTTCTTCATCGTAGACATGATGAGCATATTGTGGTCTACGGCAAGGTTTGTCTCCTCGAATACAGGTGCAAGTTCGTACTGGTTTGGCGCAACCTCGTTGTGGCGAGTCTTGCAAGGAATACCAAGTTCGAGAGCCTTTATCTCAAGTTCTTTCATAAAGGCCTGCACGCGTCCTGGGATAGAACCAAAGTAGTGGTCGTCCATCTGCTGGTTCTTTGCTGAGTCGTGACCCATAAGTGTACGGCCTGTCATAAGCAGGTCAGGACGTGCAGAATATATACCCTCGTCAACAAGGAAATATTCCTGTTCCCATCCAAGGTTCGACTGCACCTTTGTCACGTCGTCGTAGAAATACGAGCATACCTCGGTGGCAGCCTTGTTTACAGCCTTCAAAGCCTTCTTCAAAGGAGCTTTGTAGTCGAGCGACTCGCCTGTATATGATATGAATACGGTAGGAATACACAGTGTGTCGTCAATGATAAACACAGGTGATGCAGGGTCCCAAGCCGAATATCCGCGAGCCTCGAAAGTGTTGCGGATACCACCGTTGGGGAAAGAACTTGCATCGGGCTCCTGCTGCATGAGCAGCTTGCCTTCAAACTCTTCTATCATGCCACCCTTCCAGTTGTGCTCCACAAAAGCATCGTGCTTTTCGGCAGTACCCTCGGTGAGAGGCTGGAACCAGTGTGTGTAGTGTGTAACGCCCAATTCCTTTGCCCACTTGAACATACCTGCTGCCACTGCGTCTGCCGATTCGCGGTCGAGCTGAGTGCCGTTGTCAATAACGTTGATGAGCTTGTTGTACACTTTCAACGGGAGATACTTGTACATCTTCTCGCGGTTGAACACATACTTGCCAAAAAACTCCGCCGGGGTCTCCTTTGGCATTTCCACTTCCAAAGGCTTTTTCTCAAACGCCTTTGCAACAACCTGAAATCTTAAGTTTGTCATTGTCGTTATTACTGTTTAGTTATACTTTTTACCTTAGCCACTTTGTTATCCTATCCATTGCCTCCTCGCAGTCCTCGCGATTGCCGAATGCCGTAAGCCTTATGTAGCCTTCGCCGCTCGGACCGAAGCCCACTCCCGGTGTGCATACCACGTTTGCATCGTAGAGCATCTGCTCGAAGAACCGCCACGAGGTGTAGCCTTCAGGAGTGCGCACCCACAGGTATGGGGCGTTCTCACCGCCGTAGACGCTGATGCCGAGACCTTTCAGCGTGTCAGACATCATCTTGGCGTTCTCCATATAGTATTGTATTGTTTCCTTCACTTGTTCCTTGCCCTCTGGGGTGTATGTAGCCTCTGCGGCACG
>JAFLSE010000016.1 GCA_022511075.1 Prevotella sp. | reverse complement strand
AAGGCATCCGCACAGGAAGAGAACGGATTCAAGAAGATTAACGTGAAGGAAGATTTCACGGAGAACGGTTTTAAATGGTTTCATAATGCGGAAATACTTGCCGCAGGCAACAAGGACAAGCATAATGCGATGACTATCGGCTGGGGAGGCATCGGAACTCTTTGGGGGCACACCTCGCTAACGGTCTATGTAGCCGAAAAGCGCCACACAAAGCAGTTTATGGACGAAAGCGAATATTTCACCGTGATGACCTTCGGCGCAGATAAGAAAGAGATCATCAGATATATGGGCAGCAAGAGCGGACGAGACGGCGACAAGGCTGCCGCCCTTGGTCTGCACACTGCCTACACTGAAAACGGAACACCATATTATATGGAGGCTGATATGGTGATTGAGTGCAAAACGATGTATGCCGCACCTTTCGACCCAAAGAACTTCAAAAGCGACGTTCCCAAGAAACAGTATGCAAATTTCCCTGCAGGTCTGCACACAATGTACATCGGTGAGGTAGTCAATGCTTGGAAGAAGCAATGAGTGGAGTATTCTTGCGGTTTCGATGCCCAATGAAGCCTGCTTCGTTGGCAGATGAAGCCGCAAGCGTTGACTGGTGAAGCCAAGTGCATTGAAAACAGGAGATATTCACCCAAAGGGGGTGTTTTACTACATTGCTACAATGGTTTTTCAAAGATTGACTTGTATTTTGTATAAACTTGCCCTACCCTAATATCCAGCCATTATCGCCGTGATAAATCATCTGGTGGGTCATACCGCCGTCTATGCAAATGTTTTCGCCTGTGATGAAGGCAGCCTTTTCAGAACATAGAAAGAACACCATATTAGCAATATCCATCGGATTGCCAACACGCCCGACTGGTTGCTGCTTGGCATCGGAACCCTCGTATACAGTATAACTTGTGTCTATCCATCCCGGTGAGATAGAATTAACGCGTACTTTGCCTGCCATACTGACAGCAAGAGCATGGGTCAGTGCAGCTATGCCTCCCTTTGCTGCCGTGTAACTCTCCGTCTGCGGCTGACTCATACGGTCACGCGAAGAAGATATGTTTACTATTGCCGCTCCATCCGTAAAATACGGAGCAAATAGTTTTGCAAGATAGAACGGTGCCGTCACTCCAACGCTCATAGCATACTGAAACTCCTCAAAACTGCAGGTATCAATACCCTTCATTAGCGGCAGGGCATTGTTTACGAGATAATCCACCCTGCCATATCGCCCTATTACATCGTTGGTAAAACGCTCTAATGTTTCTTTGTCGGCAATATCACCCACAAAGTGACTACCCTCTTGTTTGTCAATCACGCAAACATGTGTCCCAGCTTTCTTAAACTCCTCTGCTATGCAACGTCCAATTCCTTGTGCGCCGCCAGTCACCACAGCAACCTTGTGTTCAAAACTAAAATCCGTCATAATTATAATATAAAACAGTTATGAAGCAGGGTGCGCAAAATACTTATTACATTTTTATTCCCACTCTATCGTTGCAGGTGGCTTTGAGGATATGTCATAGCATACGCGGTTGACTCCCTTGACCTTGTTGATTATCTCATTGCTAACCTTTGCAAGGAAATCGTAAGGCAGATGTGCCCAGTCGGCTGTCATAGCATCGGTGGATGTTACGGCACGCAGGGCAACGGGATTCTCGTATGTGCGTTCATCGCCCATTACGCCTACGGAGCGAACTGTGGAAAGAAGCACTGCACCAGCCTGCCAAACCTTGTCGTAAAGGCGTTCGCCGTCGTCGCAGATGTATTGCTGCATACTGCGGATATATATGTCGTCGGCATTCTGCAACACTTCCACCTTCTCGCGTGTTATGTCGCCGAGAATGCGCACTGCAAGTCCCGGACCGGGGAATGGGTGGCGCTTTATTAGTCGCTCAGGCATTCCAAGTTGATATCCGGCACGGCGCACCTCGTCTTTGAACAGCCATTTCAGTGGCTCACATAGTTGCAGGTGCATCTCCTTTGGCAGTCCTCCCACGTTGTGATGGCTCTTTATCACCTTGCCCGTGATGTTAAGGCTCTCTATGCGGTCGGGGTATATAGTGCCCTGTGCAAGCCACTTTGCATCGGTAATCTTCTTTGCCTCGGCATTGAACACCTCCACGAAGTCACGACCTATAATCTTGCGTTTCTGCTCAGGGTCGGTAACACCAGCAAGGTCGTTGAAGAACTTCTCGCTTGCATCTACGCCTATAACGTTAAGTCCCAGTCCCTCATAGTCTTCCATCACTTGCTTAAACTCATTCTTTCGCAACATTCCGTGGTCTACGAAGATACAGGTAAGGTTGTCGCCAATGGCTTTGTTGAGCAATACGGCAGCCACTGAAGAGTCAACGCCTCCCGAAAGTCCGAGAATTACACGGTCGTTGCCAATCTGCTCTTTCAGTTCAGCAACGGTGCTTTCCACAAACGATGCAGGGCTCCATTCCTGCTTGCTTCCGCAGATGTCTACAACAAAGTTTTGTAGCAGTTGCTTGCCTTGAAGTGTGTGGTACACTTCGGGGTGGAACTGCACTGCCCAAAGCGGATTTTTTGTGCTTGCGTATGCGGCATATTTCACGCTGCCCGTGCTTGCTATCACGCGGCAGTCTTCGGGTATGGCTGTTATCGTGTCGCCGTGACTCATCCACACCTGCGACTCTGGCTCAAAGCCCTTGAAGAGCGGATTTTCCGCGTCAAACTCCTGCAAGTGGGCACGTCCGTACTCTCGGCTGTCGGCTTTTTCCACCCGTCCGCCATTGGCGTATGATATGTATTGCGCCCCGTAGCAGATGCCGAGCACGGGCAGTCGTCCTACAAACTTGCTCAAATCCACCTTGAACGCCTCCGGGTCATGCACCGAATAAGGGCTGCCGCTGAGGATAACACCTATCACCGTAGGGTCGTCCTCCGGAAACTTGTTATAAGGCAGAATCTCGCAGAATGTGTCGAGTTCGCGCACGCGGCGACCAATCAATTGAGTGGTCTGCGAGCCGAAATCGAGAATGATAATTTTCTGTTGCATTGCTTTTATTGTTATTTGTTGTTTTTATTGTTCCATTTCTTTCAAGAACCTCTCTGCATCGGCAAGACTTTCCGTCTTTCCTACATCAAGGAGTTTCAGGTTTTCTGCCACAATGCCCTTTATCGTCGTCTTGTGGCACACGTTGAGATAAAAGTCCATTATCCCGAACTTGTCGGGGAAACAGTCCATAAGCGGAAACAGGCGTGGGGAAAAAGAGTGTATGCCGGCAAAAGCCATCATCGTGCAGTCATTCGGATTAAGGTCATCGTATGGAGAGCGCACCTCGCCTGTCTTTATATTCGTCCACCCCACGAGCCGCATATCGTCGTCAAAGAGCAGATAGCGTGTCGTCTGCCTGTTGCTCACGAGCAGCGTGGCATCGTTCTGCCGTCCTTGCTCGTAAAACTCCTTTAAGTCTACATTGCTCAAAATGTCAACATTGTGTATCAGTATCGGCTCATCGTCGTTGAAAAGCGATTGTGCTTTCTTCATTCCGCCTCCCGTATCAAGCAACTGACTACTCTCATCGGAAACGGCAATATCCTGTCCGAAATTGTTGTTGTCGCAAAGAAATTCCTTTACTTGTTCAGCAAAATGGTGCACGTTTACAACCATTCTCCCTGCGCCGGCAGCGGCAAGTTTTCTTATCACCCGTTCAAGTAGGGCGCTCTCTCCCACCCTTACTAATGCCTTCGGCATAGTATCGGTAAGCGGTTTGAGCCTTGTGCCAAGTCCGGCAGCGAAAATCATTGCCTGCATATCTTTGTATTTTCTGCAAATTTACGCACTTTTTCTATAATACAAGTCCGTTTCACCAAATATTTAAGTTTCTTTATAAAAAACGAAGGCGCAATGTCTCGTTAACGACATTACACCTTCGTTATAGTAAAATTCAGGAATAATCCTTATTCCTCGCCAATGGTTTTCCAAATGCCTGCGGCAATGGCTGCACCTACAAACGGGGCTACGATGAACACCCAGAGGTCTGAAAGAGCCTGTCCACCTTCAAAAAGAGCAGGACCGATAGAACGGGCTGGATTAACCGATGTGCCCGTGTAGTGAATGCCCACAAGGTGAATCAAGATGAGCGAAAGACCGATTGCAAGACCTGCGAAAGAGCCGGCACCCTTCTTGCTGTCTGTTGTACCGAGAACAACAAGAACGAAGATTGCAGTAAGCACCACTTCGGCAATGAGTCCTACAACAACACCGTGGTCGCCGCAACTGTTTGCTCCCATTGTAGTACCGCCAGCAAGTACTTGGTCAGTGCTCGTAAGTGCAAACAATATTGCTGCGCCTATGATAGCACCGATAACCTGGAATACCATATACATAATTGCATCCTTGCACTCTATACGTTTTGTAAGATAGCAACCCAAAGTGATTGCAGGGTTAATGTGGCAGCCGGAGATTCCTCCGATGGTATAAGCCATAGCAACAACGGCAAGACCAAATGCCACAGCCGTGCCAACAACGGATGCTGCATCAACACCACAATTCAATGATACCGCTGCACCGCAGCCAAGAAGTGTAAGAACCATCGTTCCAACCATTTCCGCAAGATACTTTTTCATAATTAGCTTTAGTTTTTAGATTGTTAAACATAAAAATATGCTGCAAAGATAAAAAAAATTAAAGTAAAAAAACAAAAATATAACATTTATTATAGTCTATATTTATTATATACAGCTGAATTTATGTTTTTTAACTATAAAATATTATAAATATCTGTTTTTATCTGCAACGTTACAAAATTTCACGAACGCCCATTCTCCATTTGTTGTTGTTTCGGAATGGCGAAGCCAGAGTTCTTTTGCTTTTTCGTTTAGTATAGGCACATCGGTGGCATAGAAACCGCTGAGCAATAAGATGCCGTCGGTTGCCAACAGACTTTTCCATATTGGCATATCGGCAAGGAGAATGTTTCTGTTGATATTTGCCACGATGAGATCGTATTTCTTTTCTGGTTCAATGTCCTTTAGCACGGAGCTGTTGCCAAGCAATGTGGTGTAGCCCGTGAGAATACCGTTTATCACGGCATTGTGGGTGGCGTTGTCGGTGCTCCATTCGTCAATGTCGTATGCAAGCACTTCGATTGCACCGCGTTTCATTGCTATTATGCCGAGAATGCCCGTGCCGCAACCGCAGTCAATCATTCGTTTTCCACGCAAGTCGAGTTGCATAAGTTGCTGAACAATCATTTGCGTTGTTTCGTGGTTGCCTGTGCCGAAAGCCATTTTGGCATCTATCTCTACCATTATCTCCGTAGGGGTTTCAGGCAGGTGTCGTCCGTCGTGAATGGTGCATTTGCCTATCGTGATGGGTTGAAATCCTTCGTTTTCCCATTGTTCGTTCCAATCCTTGTATTCCGCTTCTTCCACATTATATATTATTGTAATGTCTGGAAAAGGGAAGTCGTTGACGCATTCGTCAACAAGTTCTTTCTGGAATAGTTGCTGCTGTATGTAGCCTGTTATTCCCTGTTCCGTTTCCTCGAAAGTCTCAAAACCGCAGTCGCCGAGCATTGCGGCAAGCACGTCGCGCGCATCTTGCAACAACAGCTCGTCGGCGTTTATATGGAAGTTAACTTTGTTGTATTTCATATTATTTTTGTTAAATTCGTTTGCAAAATTACAAAAAATAGGGAAAACCATATCTTTTTATAGGGAATTTCTGTAAATTTGCACAGAAATTGAATGTAATTTTGCAACGTGAAAGAATGAAATATAATATCAACGAATAAAATGAAACGCTTATGAGAAAATTATTCATGTTATCGGTGATTGCTCTCGTCCTGCCAGTTTCAACTATGGCGCAGGATGACGATATGTACTTTGTTCCCACGAAAAAGAACGTGGAGAAGGCAAAGGCAAATTATGGTATGCCACAAAACACATATTATAGCGGCAGCAACCGCAGCGTGGACGAATATAACCGTCGCTACAGTCAGGTGATGCCTATTGACTCCGTGGGCAACGATATAATAGATTTTGACGGCACGATGGGCGCTTACCCAGACTCGACTGGTGGCGACTACAAGTATACACGCATGATGAGCCGTTGGGACGACTATGACTGGAAAGACGGCTATCGTGCCGGATATGCCGACGGAAGGTTTGGATCTCGTTGGGGCTGGGGCGGATATTATCCGTATTATTCAGGCTGGTATGGCGGATGGTACGACCCGTGGTATGATCCTTGGTACTATGGCGGTTATGGATATTGGGGATATGCTGGATGGTATGACCCGTGGTATGCGTGGGGATGGGGATATCCGCACTATTGGCATGGACACTACTGGCACGGAGGATGGTATCCAAGCTATGGCGTAAGCGTAGGCAGGCGTGTTACAGGCACGCGAAACCACAGCACTGCAGGTTCGGGCTACAACTATCGTCGCTATAATAGCATTGGCGGCAACAGGAATACAGCAGGCAGCACAGTCAATAGAACTAATGGTAATGTAAACACCGACCGCAACTATAACTTTGGCGGTGCGCGCAACCAAAGCACAGGCACATATCAGAACACAGGCAGCTCATCATCGAGAGGTGCATCTTTTGGCGGTGGCGGAGGTGCCCGTAGTGGTGGTAGTTCAGGCGGCGGTGGCGGTCGTTTTGGCGGCGGACGCAGATAAAACTATTGATGTTTAACGTTTATAAAAGATGATTGTTATGAAAAGAAATATAGTATTGGCAGCCATAATGATTGGTGCATTGCCAATGATGGCACAGGAAACATACGAGAATGCGAACATTGTTACTGAAGACCTGAATGGCACGGCGCGCTACGTGGGAATGGGAGGAGCAATGGAGGCTCTCGGAGCAGACATATCTACCATAGGCACAAACCCTGCTGGTATCGGTTTGTTCCGCAAGTCGCAGGTAAACGCATCGTTGGGAGTAATATCGCAGAGCGATGTTGAAACATCTAACTATACGAACAAGACAAATATGAGTTTCGACCAAATCGGTTTCGTATATTCTGCGCGTACTAATAGTACATCATTCCTTAATGTGGCATTCAATTATCATAAAAGTCGCAACTTCGACCAAATACTTTCTGCAACAGGACGTTTGGACAATGCTTCGCAGAACAAACTTTCCTATCTGAAAGGCTATAACGGTTTGTTTGATATAGAGGAAGACAGGAACGGACGTTTCCTCGGTAACACAGACGCTTTCTCACAAGTAGACTATCTGCACTACAATACCACGTTGTATGACAGTAACGATGGTGACTTCAAGTATTGGGATTGTGAGAATTATGTTATGAACCGCTCCTCGAAAGGATATATCGGTGAATACGATTTCAATATCAGCGGCAACATAAACAATCGCGTGTATCTTGGTCTCACCGTGGGCATACACGACGTGCATTATAACAGTTATGTAGATTATACTGAAACGGCAAACAGGTATTATGACTTTGCGGCACGTCTCGTTGACGAGCGCAAGATAACAGGATATGGCTACGATGTAAAGGCTGGTATTATCGTGCGTCCAATCGAGGAGTCTGCATTCCGTATAGGTGTGTCGGTTGCATCTCCAATATTCTATGATTTGGAAAGTACCAACTACACTACATTGAGTAGCAATGTTGGCAGCGAGTCGATTTCGGAAACTTACGAGTTCCGTATGAATACTCCGTGGAAATTTGGTGTAAGTCTTGGACATACGGTAGGTAGTATGCTTGCCTTGGGTGCAAGTTACGAGTATTCTGACTATGGTGCTATAGACAACCGCTATAAGGACGGCGGATATGTGGACTGGTATGGTGATTGGAATGATACAAGCAGCAGCGACCTCGTTATGAACAGTGACACAAAGGCTAATCTTAAGGGTGTGCATACATTGAAAGTGGGTGCTGAATTGAAGGCTGACCCGAATATTGCCGTTCGTCTCGGCTACAACTATGTATCTGCTGCCTACAAGACCGATGCTTTCCGTGACCAGAGTCTCAATAGCCAGGGTGTTTATTATAGTTCTACGACTGACTACACCAATTGGAAAGATACCCATCGCGTCACCTGTGGATTTGGCTATCAGATAGACAACTTCAATATTGACCTTGCCTATCAGTTCAGTACCACAAACGGCGAGCATTATCCCTTCATGAGCTATTATGCAGGAGCAGATGAACCTGTGGAGAACAATAACATTGCCGACATGACAAAGGTTAGCAACAAGCGTCATCAGCTTCTTCTCACTCTCGGTTACAGATTTTAGGCTATAGTCTAAACAGAATATGAAAACAAACATACTGATTGCAACGTTTGCATTGGTGGGTGCGACACTTGGTGTGGCAGCGTGCCCACCAATGCAAACTTTAGTTTCTGATACAGAGACAAGTATAATTACCATACACCCGTGGCAAGGTAAAAAGGTGGGGTATATAGGTGACTCCATTACCGATCCACGCAACAACAAAGGGAAAATAAAGAAATACTGGGAGTTTTTGCAGGAATGGCTTGGCATAACACCTTATGTATATGGCATAAGCGGAAGGCAGTGGAATGATGTACCCCGTCAGGCACAACAACTAAAAGACGAGCATGGCGACGAGGTGGATGCCATTATGGTGTTTATTGGAACGAACGATTTCAATCAAGGTTTGCCTATTGGAGAATGGTTTGTTGAAACTATCGAGCAGGTTATGGCTGCCAAGGGAGGAAAGCCAAAGCAATTGGAAACGCGCAAGCACAGGATGTTTGTCATGTCTGACAGTACATATAAAGGACGTATCAACATTGGCATTGATACTCTTAAACGCCTATTTCCCGACAAGCAAATAGTGCTGCTAACCCCACTGCACCGTGCCTTTGCCAAATTCAGCGATACTAATGTGCAGCCTGATGAGAACTACCAAAATAGTTGTGGAGAATATATAGATGCATACGTGCAGGCAGTAAAAGAAGCAGGTAACCTATGGGGTGTATCCGTTATAGACCTCAATGCCATAAGCGGTTTGAACCCAATGGTTGAGGAACAGCTTCCATATTTCAACGAACAAAGTTATGACCGTCTGCATCCCTCAACTAAAGGGCAGGAGCGCATGGCACGCACATTGATGTATCAGTTGTTGGCATTGCCATGTGTGTTTTGATGTGGGATACTAAATAATGTACATAAATACGAATATTTTAAAAACTTGGCAAAATGTTTGGTAGTTTCGGGAAATTTATGTAATTTTGCAACCGAAATCAATTATTTGGCAACAAAACAACAAGAAGATGACAAAAGTACTGAACAATGCGTGGTGGTGGCAAAACTCGAGATTAAACATAGTCGCGAGGCACTAAGCCGTTGGCATATCAGACGAAAAGATACAATGATAAGGCTCATCGCGACAGCGGTGAGCCTTGTTTGTGAAAGAGGAGACAAAATGATGCTGAGAACAATAAAGCAAGGAAAAAGAAACAATAAAAAAAACAATAATAGGCAATGAAGAAATCATTTCACGTTGACGAAAAAGGATTCTACGGCGACTTCGGAGGGGCATACATTCCCGAAATACTATACGCCACCGTGGAAAACCTGAAGAACGAGTACCTGAAAGTGCTTGAAAGCGAGGAGTTCAAGAAAGAGTATATGCAGTTGCTGCGCGACTATGTGGGGCGGCCGTCACCGCTATACTATGCAAAGAGAATGAGCGAGAAGTATGGATGTAAGCTATATCTGAAACGCGAGGACCTCAACCACACGGGAGCGCACAAGATAAACAACACTATCGGTCAGATACTGCTCGCAAAGAAAATGGGCAAGACAAGGATAATAGCAGAGACGGGAGCAGGACAGCACGGAGTGGCAACGGCTACGGTGTGCGCACTTATGGACATGCCATGCGTGGTGTATCAGGGTGCTCTCGACGTGGAGCGCCAGCACCTGAACGTAGAAAGAATGAGAATGCTCGGTGCAGAGGTGCGCCCCGTGAAGACTGGCAACTGGACACTGAAAGACGCGACAAACGAGGCTATACGCGACTGGTGCTGCCACCCGAGCGACACATTCTATATAATAGGCAGCACGGTGGGACCACACCCCTACCCTGACATGGTGGCTCGCTTGCAGAGCATAATATCGGAGGAGATAAAGGAGCAGTTGCAGGAAAAGATTGGGCGCGACTATCCCGACTACCTCATGGCATGCGTGGGCGGAGGAAGCAATGCCGCCGGAACGATATACCACTACATTGACGACGACAGGGTGAAGATAGTATTGGCAGAGGCAGGAGGACAAGGGGCAGACACGGGGCACACGGCTGCCACCATACACGCAGGACGATTAGGCATACTTCACGGCAGCAGAACGCTCGTGATGCAGACACCCGACGGACAGATAATAGAGGCGGAGTCGATTTCGGCAGGTCTCGACTATCCCGGCATCGGACCTATGCACGCCAACCTTGCCACACAACGCCGCGCCACGGTGTTGTCGATAAACGACGACGAGGCGGTGAAGGCAGCATACGAACTAACACGAATGGAGGGAATAATACCGGCACTTGAAAGCGCACACGCCATTGCGGCACTGCAAAAAATGGAGTTCAAGAAAGACGACGTGGTGGTGCTCACCGTGAGCGGACGAGGCGACAAGGACATAGATACCTATTTGGCAAACAAGGAAATGGCAGGGGAATATGGAAAATTCTAAGTTTACATACACCGCAAAGGCACGCACGATACTCTCCGACCTCTACACTCCCGTGGGCGTGTATATGAGACTGCGCGACCTCTACCCACAGAGCGTACTGATGGAGAGCAGCGACTATCACGACCAAAACAACAGCCGTTCGTTCATTGGCGTAAACCCAATGGCGCAGGTGGCAATAAGTCACGGCGAGGCGGTATGCACGTTTCCCGACGGCAGCCGAACAAGTCACGAGGTGAACGCCGAATACCGCTGCGACAAAGCAATAAACGACTTTACAAGTCGTCTGAAAGTGGATGGCGAAATGGCACACTACTGCGGACTCTACGGCTATACATCGTTCAATGCCGTGAGGTATTTCGAGGATATTGCCGTGAAGGACGAGACAATGGAAAAGAACGATGCGCCCGATATGCTTTACATATTATATAAGGACATAATCGTTTTCGACCATTTCAACAACACACTGACGATAGTAACGCTCGGCGACGAGGGCGACATAGACGACATTGTGAGGCAGATGAACAAAAGCAACGTACACGCCTACGGTTTCAAGCCCATTGGAGAGACCACATCGCCGCTTACCGACGAGGAGCACAAGGCAAACATTCGCAAGGGAATAAAGCACTGTCTGCGTGGCGATGTGTTCCAGATAGTGTTATCGAGGCGTTTCGTGCAGCGTTACGAGGGCGACGACTTCAAGCTGTACAGGGCACTGCGCTCAATAAACCCGTCGCCATACCTGTTTTATTTCGACTTCGGAGGCTTTCGCATCTTCGGCAGTTCACCCGAAACGCACTGCCGCATAGAAGGCGGAAGGGCATACATAGACCCGATTGCCGGCACTACAAAGCGCACGGGCGACGCAGAGGCAGACAAGCGCGGCGCGGAATTCCTGCGGAGCAACCCGAAGGAGAACGCCGAGCACGTGATGCTGGTAGACCTTGCACGCAACGACCTGAGCCGAAACTGTCACGATGTGAAGGTGGACTTCTACAAGGATTTGCAGTATTACAGCCATGTGATACACCTTGTCAGTCGAGTGAGTGGAGAGCTCGACGAGGGTGCAGACCCCATAAAGGCATTCATAGACACCTTCCCCGCAGGCACGCTTTCGGGAGCACCGAAGGTGAGGGCAATGCAGCTGATAAGCGAGTACGAGCCGCACAACCGCGGCGCATACGGCGGATGCATAGGCTATATAGGACTTGACGGCAGCCTCAACCAAGCCATAACAATACGCACCTTCGTGTCGAGAAACGGCGAGCTGTGGTTTCAGGCAGGAGGCGGCATAGTGGCAAAGAGCGACGAGGAGTACGAGCTGCAAGAGGTGAACAACAAACTCGGAGCACTGCGCAGGGCGATAATGACGGCGGAAAAGCTGTGATTAAATGGAGTTAAAGGAGTTTAAGGGAGTTGAAAGGAGTTAAAGTCAATAGTTTCTGTTCAATGGAAAGACAAATGAAAATAGCGATAATAGACAACTACGATTCTTTTACATATAACCTTAGCCACTTGGTGAAGGAACTCGGAGCGGAGGTTACGGTGTACAGGAATGACAAGTTTGAGATGCAATGGCTCGAGGCATTCGACAAGATAATACTCAGCCCCGGTCCGGGAATACCGTCGGAGGCAGGACTGATGCCGCAGGTGATAAAGGAGTATGCAGGGCGCAAGCCGATACTCGGAGTGTGCCTCGGACACCAAGCCATAGGTGAGAGTTTCGGTGGGAAACTTACTAACCTCGAAGATGTATTTCACGGTGTGGCAACCGAAGGAACACAAACGGCAGACGACTATATTTTCGAGGGTCTGCCGAAGCGCATAACCATGGGGCGCTATCACTCGTGGGTGGTGAGCAAGGATGATTTTCCTGCGTGTCTCGAAGTAACCGCCGAGAGCGACGAGGGGCAGATAATGGCTCTGCGCCACAGGACAATGGACATAAGGGGAATACAATTCCACCCCGAAAGCGTGCTTACAACCGAAGGCAGGCAAATGATAGAGAACTGGCTGAAACACAATTAAAAACACAAACTATATGAAACAAATACTTGAAAGAGTACTCAACCACGAGGAACTGACACGAGAGGAGACAAAACAAATACTCATAGGCATAACAAAGGAGCAATATGCCAACGAGCAGATAACGGCTTTGCTCACCGCATTGCAGATGAGGGGCATAACGGTGGAAGAACTTTTGGGCTTCCGCGACGGAATACTTGAAACGGGAGTGCCGGCAATACTCGACTGCGACCGCTACATTGACGTGGTGGGCACGGGAGGCGACCGCAAGAACACGTTCAACATTTCCACCACCTCGTGCTTCGTCATAGCAGGTGCAGGCTACAAGGTGGCAAAGCATGGCAACTACGCTGCCACAAGCACCAGCGGAGCATCGAACGTGATAGCCAACCACGGCATAAAGTTCACGGCAGACATAGACAAGCTGAACCGCAGCATCAACGAGGCTGGCATAGTGTATCTGCACGCGCAGTTGTTTGCACACGCAATGAAGTTCGTAGGTCCTATACGCAAGGCACTGCAATTCCCCACTTGCTTCAACCTGCTTGGTCCATTAGTTAATCCATCGCGTCCGCAGTGTCAACTGCTCGGAGTGGCAAACCTCGACCAGATGCGCCTGTATAGCAACGTATATCAAAAGATTGGCATTGACTACGGAATAGTGAACAGCATGGACGGCTACGACGAGATTTCGCTGACTGGCGACTTCAAGGTGACCACCAACAACTATGAGCGCATATTCAAGCCTGCCGACCTCGGCATGGGTATCATCTCGCCCGAAGAACTGAAAGCCGGCGCAAATGAGCAGGAGGCAAAGGAGATTTTCGACAACGTGCTGAACAACAAGGCTACAAAGGCGCAGAAAGACGTGGTGCTTGCCAATGCCGCCTTTGCAATACAGGTAATGGAAAAGGGGCTGAAGAGCATAGAAGAATGCGTAGAAATAGCACGCGAGTCGATTGACAGCGGCAAGGCACTCGCTACATTCAGAAAGTTTGCTGAAATAAACTCATAACGACCGATGAAGGACATACTGGAAGAGATTGTGGCGCACAAGCGCATGGAGGTGGCGCAATTCAAGGATGCGCTGCCCGAAAGCGAGATACACCGACAGGTGGAACAACTGATGAAGGCTGGCGACACCGTGTCTTCGATGAGCAAGGCACTGACAGAAGGCAGCGGGATAATTGCCGAGTTCAAGCGTCGTTCGCCGTCGAAAGGATGGATAAAGGAGGCAGGGCAGCCCGACATCATTCCGCTGGACTATCAGGAAAACGGCGCATCGGCAGTGAGCATACTAACTGATGAAAAATACTTTGGTGGAAAAGACGAGTATATCGTAAGGGCAAGGCAGAGCGGAGTGACTATCCCCGTACTGTACAAAAACTTCGTGATAGACGAGTATCAACTCTTTCAGGCAAGGCTTTGCGGGGCGAGCGCAGTATTGTTGATAGCCGCCGACTTGAAGAAAGCGGAGTACCGCAGTATGCTGCGCACAGCACACGACCTGCAAATGGAAGTACTCTTGGAGATGCACAGCGAGGCAGAACTCGAATATGCCGATGAAATGCCCGATATGTGCGGAATAAACAACCGCAATCTTGGAACGTTCGTAACCGATGTGCAAAACTCGTTCCGCCTTGCATCGCTGCTGCCAGAAGATGCGGTGAAGGTGAGCGAGAGCGGAATAAGCGACCCATTGACTGTAAGGGCACTGAAACTTGCAGGCTTCAAAGGTTTCCTTATTGGCGAGAACTTCATGAAGAGCGACAATCCCGGCGTGGCACTAAAAGATTTCATAGCACAGATATGATAGTAAAGGTGTGTGGAATGCGCGACACGGAAAACATACGCGCAGTAATAGAAGCAGGGGCTGACTGGATAGGAATGATATTCTGGAGCAAGTCGCCGCGCCATATAACACGTGTGCCAGACATCGGAAAAGGCGTGAAGCGTGTGGGTGTGTTCGTAGATGCTTCCGAGGAAGAAATCATTGCAGCAGCAGGTGATTACGCACTCGACATAGTGCAGTTACACGGCAGCGAAACGCCCGAAAGCATACGCAGCCTTCGCCAAACGATTGCTTCAGCGACAAAGCGCGACGTACTCATTTTCAAGGCAATAAGCATAAAAAGCGCAAGCGATGTATCGTGCTATAACCAATACGAAGACTGCGTAGACGGTTTCCTTTTCGACACAAAATGCAAGACCGTCGGAGGCAGCGGAGAGCACTTCGACTGGAACGTGCTTACGGGCTACAAGGGCAGTAAGCCCTTCCTCTTGAGCGGTGGCATCGCTCCCGACGATGCACAGCGAGTGTTGCAATTCGCCCATCCCATGATGATAGGCATAGACATAAACTCGCGCTTCGAGACTGCCCCCGGAATGAAGGACGCGCAGGCTATAAAACAATTCATTGAACAAATAAAAAACAACAGGATATGAACAAAATCAACAGACTTTTTGCAGAGAGCAAGGACAAAAAACTGCTTTCGCTCTATTTCTGCGCAGGTTGTCCCACAAAGGAGGGCACGGCAGACGTGATACGCACCATGCAGCGCAGGGGCATATCAATGGTAGAGGTGGGAATACCCTTCAGCGACCCTATGGCAGACGGTCCTGTGATACAGGACGCAGCCACGAAGGCACTTAAAAACGGAATGACGTTGCAAACCATATTCGACCAACTGAAAGAAATAAAAGAGGAGATTCATATACCCCTCGTGCTCATGGGCTATCTCAACGTAATTATGCAGTATGGCATAGAGGATTTCTGCAAGGCATGCGTCGAAAGCGGCGTGAGCGGTGCAATAATCCCCGACCTGCCTTTCAAGGACTACCAGGAAACAATCAAGCCCGTTGCCGACAAGTACGACATTCGCATAATAATGCTGATAACACCCGAAACAAGCGAGGAGCGTATACGCTTCATCGATGACAATACCGACGGCTTTGTGTATATGGTTTCATCGGCAGCCATCACGGGTGCGCAGCAGTCGTTCGACGAAGCCAAGCAGGAATATTTCCGCCGCATAGACGCAATGAACTTGCGCAATCCTCGTATGATAGGCTTCGGCATCAGTAACAAACAGACACTTGAGAGTGCGCAGCGCAACGCCGCCGGAGCAATCATCGGATCGAAGTTCGTTACCCTGCTCAACGAAAGCAACAATGCTGACGAAGCACTCGACAAGCTATTTGATGCGTTGGCGAAATAAGTTATGTGTTAAACATAATATAGGAGTAACAACGCTCTATAGTATATGCGATAAGTATCGAAGTTAGATGTCAAACAATAATCACATCGTTCATCATTACATCGTGGATGTCAACAGGTACACTATCTACTATCTGAAAATCGAAACAAAGCCCTATTTTATAAGCCTGCGGAATTTTTGAAAGAAGGCGGTCATAATAACCATTGCCCCTGCCAAGACGGTGTCCGTGGCGGTCGAAAGCCATACCGGGAATAATTGCAACATCAATCTTCGCAAAGTCGGTAAATACCTTGCCTACAGGCTCTTTTATGCCGTAGCAGCCTGTGGCAAGGTCGTTTTCTCCAGTATATGTGCGCAGTTCCATATTTTCCGAGTCAATGACTTTTGGCAAAAGTATTGTCTTGTCGGAAAGATGCTCAAAGAGCAATGAGGTGTCCACCTCGTCGGGCAGTGCATAATATAATAGTAATGTACGCGCGTGGAAGACATTTGCGTTTGTCAGCAACCTGTCAACAGCGGTAAGCGACAAAGACGTCAGTTGGTCTTGACGGAATTGTTGCTTGCGCCGCCTTATCGTTTCTCTTATCTCCTTCTTGTTCATTCTTTGGGAATGCACTATTTGTTGCAAACACTTTCAAGGCTTCCTTGACGACAGCATCGTCTTCGTTTAGATATTCCGTCAAGGCACTATCATTGAGCATATTGTATATTATTCGGCTACACACATAGCGATAGAGCAACGGATAACTCTTTCTTATCATAAGGTTGCGGCGGCGCAGCCCATTCTTCTCTGCATAATTGGCGAACTGCTCCACAATGTTTTGCTTGCTTATGTAGGCACTTAGTTTGTCCGTTGTGTCGTAATCTTTCAATTTCTGGCGGTTTTCGTCGGTATATGTGTATGCAAACTGCAATATCAGTCCGCTCATGGCAGCCTCCTTGTAATATGAGGTCATGCCCGTGGTATCCTCGGCAACAAATATGTCGGGCGTGATGCCGCCTCCGCCGTACACCGTGCGTCCTATGCTCGTGTGATATTCGGGACCTGCCTGCTTTATGCTGTCTTGCGAGAAGAATTCACCGTGTTCGTAGCGCATCAGGAGGTCTTCCTCATAATCCTTGTCCATACCCGATGTGTATGGCTTTTGTATGCAGCGCCCCGACGGAGTATAGTAGCGTGCTATGGTGAGGCGCACCATTGAGCCGTCGTTAAATCCGATAGGCTGTTGCACAAGTCCCTTGCCGAACGAGCGTCGCCCTATGATTGTGCCACGGTCGTTGTCTTGTATTGCACCAGCAAAGATTTCGCTTGCCGATGCAGAGCCTTCGTCTATGAGCACCACCAATGGTATGTGCTGATAACTGCCCTTGCCGTCGGTGGTGAAGTTCTGCCTTGGCTGCTTGCGTCCCTGCATATAGACTATCAGCCTGTTCTTTGGCAGGAACTCGTTTGCCATCTGCACAGCCGACTGCAAATAGCCGCCGGTGTTTCCGCGCAGGTCAATTACGAGGTTTTTGAATCCCTCTTGCGACAGTTTTGCAAGTGCTATGAGCATTTCGGGATAGGTGTTGTCGCCGAAGTTCTTCACCTTTATGTACCCCGTATTCTTATCGAGCATATATGTCGATGTGATGCTATGCGTAGGAATGTCGCCTCGGGTTATCGTGATGTTCTTTATTTTTTTCTCGCCATATCTCACCACACCGATAGTAACCTTTGTGTCTTTCGGTCCTTTGAGTTTCTTCATAGCCTCGGTGTTCGTAACTTTCTTGCCCACGAACACTTCACCGTCTACTGTAACAATCTTGTCGCCGGCAATCACACCTGCACGTTCGGCAGGACCATTGCCTATAACGTTTTGCACCCGTATGGTGTCCTGCCTTATAGTGAACTCAATGCCTATGCCCGAGAACGAACCTTTCAGGTCGTCGTTAGCACTCTGCGCCTCATCGGCAGAAATGTAGACAGAGTGGGGGTCAAGTTCCGCCAATATCTGCGGCATTGCCTTTTCCACTATGTCGTTGGCATCTATGGTGTCCACATACTGGTCTTCGATGATATGCAGAAGGTTATTGAGTTTGTTGCTGCTCGAATTGATGATACTCAGGCGGTTGCCTGAGAAGTGGTTGGCATAGAACGTGCCAATCAATATTCCCACCACTACGCACAGTGCCATTATTATCGGCATCCATCTGTTTTTGCTGTTACTGTTCATCGGGATTGAGATATGTTGTTTCTATATTTGCTCTCTTGAGCAGGTTTATTCCGTCTTCGAGCCTGTATTGCTCGCCATACACCACACGCTTTATGCCCGACTGGATTATCAGTTTCGCACACTCGATGCAGGGCGATGCCGTGATGTATATCGTCGCACCGTCGCTGTTGTTTGAACTGCGTGCAAGTTTGGTTATCGCATTTGCCTCGGCGTGCAGCACGTAGGGCTTGGTCACATTGTTCTCGTCTTCGCACTGGTTTTCAAATCCGCTTGGCGTGCCGTTGTAGCCATCGCTGATTATCATCTTGTCCTTCACTACGAGTGCGCCCACCTGCCGCCGCTGGCAGTAACTGTTTTCAGCCCAGATGCGTGCCATTCGCAGATAGCGTTTGTCGAGTATGGTGTTTTTGTCGATCATTTAACTAATACTATTGGCTTTAATTCCTTTTTACTCCTTTAACTCCTTTGATTCCATTCCTCTTCAGCAGTGCATCTATTGTAGGCTCGCCGCCGCGGAAGTTCTTATAGAGCGTCATTGGATGGTCAGTGCCGCCCTTCGACAGTATGCAGTCGCGGAAACGCTGTGCCGTGGCTTGGTTGAATATGCCCTCTTTCTTGAACACGCTGAATGCGTCGGCATCGAGCACCTCCGCCCACTTGTAGCTGTAATATCCAGCCGCATATCCGCCCGACATTATGTGCCCGAACTGTACCGTCATACAAGTGTCCTCGCGCTGTTTGCCTAATATGGCTTTCTTCCAAGCCTTTTTCTCGAAGGCAAAAATGTCTTCGTCGAAGGCGTCGCGCTTGGTGTAGTATGCCATATCGAGCAGTCCGAAACTCACTTGGCGCAGGCACGCCGTGGCGGCGTTGAAGTTGCGGCTTTTCTTTATGCGCTCTATCAACTCGTCGGGCATAGGCTCGCCCGTCTCGTAATGGAATGCAAAGGTGCGCAGGAATTCTTTTTCTACGGCAAAGTTCTCCATAAACTGCGAAGGAAGTTCCACGAAGTCCCACCACACGTTTGTGCCGCTGAGGCTTTCAAACCTTGTGTTTGCGAACATTCCGTGGAGTGCGTGCCCGAACTCGTGCAGGAATGTTTCCACCTCGCCCAATGTCAGCAGTGCAGGCTTGTCGGCGGTGGGCTTTGTGAGATTCATCACAAGGCTCACGTGAGGCCTTATGTTCTCTCCCTTGCGGTTTATGTACTGCCCTTGATATTCGGTCATCCATGCACCGCTTTGCTTACCCTTGCGAGGGTGGAAGTCGGCATAGAACAGCGCAAGATATGAGCCGTCCTTGTCGAACACCTCGTATGCTTTCACATCGAGGTGATAGACTGGTATTTCCTTGTTTTCCTTGAATGTTATCCCATAAAGTCGCTCGGCAAGTCCGAACACTCCGTCTATAACCTTGCTAAGTTCGAGATACGGACGCAGCATTTCTGCATCGATGTTGTATTTCTTTAGTTGCAGTTTGTGAGAATAATACGCACCGTCCCACGGCTCATGTTTGAAATCCTTTCCCTCAATCTTCTTTGCAAGTTTCTGCTCTTCCTCGCGCTCCTTGATAGCCGTGGGCTTGTAGGCATCTATCAATTGGTCGAGCAGACGGTATACGCTGCGCACGTTGCTTGCCATACGGTGCTTCAGTACATAGTCGGCGTATGTCTTGTAGCCCAATAACTGTGCTACTTCGCGCCTCAGGTTTACTATGCGCTTGCATATCTCTACGTTGTTCTCCGCATTGTCTTTCGTGCATATCGTGTTCTTTGCCATATATATCTGCCGGCGGAGTTCGCGATTGTCGGCATGGCTCATAAAAGGTGCATAACTCGGATAGTCGAGAGTGAACACCCAGCCGTCCTTATTCTGTTCCTTTGCTGTTTGGGCAGCAGCCTCGCGTGCCGTGTCGGGCAGTCCGCTCAGGTCTTTCTCGTCGGTTATGTGCAGGCTGTATGCCTTGTTTTCCTTGAGCATGTTCTGCTGAAACTGCAATGATGCCATTGCCATTTCCTCCGTCAGTCTGCGCAGTTTTTCCTTACCTTCTTCGTCGAGTAAGGCACCGCTGCGTACAAGTCCGTCATAGCATGAGTCGAGCAGTCGTTTCTCTTCCTGTGTCAGACGACGGTGGTGAAGGTGCACTGCCTTTATGCGCTCAAACATCTGCTTGTTGAGCCTCATGTCGTTGGCATGCTGCGTGAGTATTGGCTGCATCTTTTTTGCCAGTGCCTCGAGTTCGTCGCTCGTCTCCGCACTGTGCAGGTTGTAGAACACGGTGCATACGCGTTCGAGCAAATCATAATAATGTGGTGGCTTGCTCTCGTCGTAGTAAATAATAGTGTTGTCGAATGTGGGCTTTTCGGGATTGTTTATGATTTTCTCCAACGACTCCTTGTCGCGGCGCATTCCCTCTATAAACGCCTCTTCAAAGTCTTCTATTCGTATTTTGTCAAATGGCACGGCGTTGTGCGGCGTGCCATAGTCTTCAAAAAAGGGATTCTTTCTTTTTTGGTTTTCCATAAAGATGTTTGTGTATTCCTCTCCTATTTCTTTTTCTTCTTTTTCCTGAAGATAGAGAACAGGGAACCGTATTGCTTTGTGAGTTTTCTCACGGTCATAAAAATGTCGAAAGCCACTACAGCCTCACCGATGATGTTGGTTACCATCTCCCTGCGCGAACTGGGTTTCTGTGCAGCGGTGAGTTCTTCCAGCATCTTTGTAAGTTGCTCGCTCTTAACCTGTCTTTTCTCCCACACTTCCGCCTTGGCGCGTGCAATGTCTTCCAATGTGTTATATTGTTGTTGTACCATAAGCGAATGTGTCATTTAAGAATGATGCCTGCGAAAAAGCGCGTCAAAGGACGCTCTATCCATTTCTTGCGATTGCACAGCACCAAGATGATAGCGAAAAGAAATACTCCTGCCATTATGGAGAACGACAAGAACCAGCCTACATACTGCGCAAGCCAGAAGACACAGGCGAACGACATATATAGAAGAACTCCAATCGACAACACAAAGACCGACACGAAGACAATGAGCGACGTGACAATGCGCACGAGTTTGTCCGTGATGTCAAACTTGAGACATTCTTTTTCAAGGCTCAGATACTCCTTGAAATTCTCAATCAGTTGTGTTATCGACTGGATGTTCTTGTTGCTTGAAAGCATGCCTTGAGTGTTTTTTTTATTCGTCAGCGCCTGCTTCCTCAATGTCCTCAATAAGTTCAGTAACCTCCTTGCGTGACAATTTGAGGTTGTGCTTCTTCATAAAATCATTGACTGCGTCAGTAATCTTTGAACGTGTGTCCTTGCCAGACTCTGGAGCTAACAACAGACCAATTGCTGCGCCGGCGATTGCACCGCCGAGGAATGCACCGATATAACCTAAACTCTTCATAGTTGTAATTTTTTAATGTTAAACGTTAAATAAAACTTTCTCGTTGCAAAAGTAATAATAGTTTTTTGAATAACCTAAAAAAACAAGACTTATTTTTTATTAATTTCATACAAATATATGTCATTTAACAAACTTTTTTTAGTGCCGTGTCGTTTTTATCATTTTTTATTTGTAATTTCGCAGAGTAATACTAAGACAATGGCTTTGTTTTCTATGAAAAGATACGTTATATTCCTGCTTTTCCTGTTTGCCGCATTATGCGTGTCGGCACAGATGGTGAAGCGCGAGGGAGAGTTTAAGGCTGTGCGCAATGCCGTGCCTGGTGGCTACAACTTCTGGCTTTACATTCCCGAGGAATATGAGGACGGAAGCCATCCCCTGCCGCTTGTCATCTTCCTGCACGGAGCGAGTCTTTGCGGTAATAACCTCAACAAGGTAAGGCGATACGGCGTACTCGACGCAATAGACAAAGGTAAGATAATACCCACGCTTGTTGTTGCGCCGCAGAATCCCGGCAAGGCGTGGAGTCCTGAAAAACTCAACGACCTTTTGGAATGGACAAAGCAAAACTATGCCGTTGACACAACTCGCGTATATGTGCTTGGCATGAGTCTCGGCGGCTACGGCACAATGGATTTCGTTGGCACATATCCCGAAAAGATTGCTGCCGCTATAGCACTCTGCGGCGGTTGTTCGCTCAAGGATGTCAGCGGACTTGGCAAGTTGCCCTTGTGGATTATGCACGGCACTGCCGACAGGGCTGTTTCCGTCAGAAACTCCCAGGTGGTTGTTGAGCAGTTGCAGCAGCAAGGCAACGACCAACTCCTTCGTTACGACTGGCTCAAAGGCGGCTCACACGGAATACTCGCCCGCCTTTTTTATATGCAAAAGACATACGACTGGCTCTTCTCTCATTCCTTAGACGACAATCCGCGCAAGGTTGATACGCATTTCGACATCACTCGCGAAGATATAGAACAAACATATCAGGACCTGAAACTACTGCCTAATATGTATGATAATGATTAGTAGATAGGAAACACACTGATGCATTTACCGAAACACTTAATACGTTTTATTATAATTTACCAAATCAGCTTATAAGCAGTCCTGTCTGATATATAAGTCCGCTAACCACCCATGCCAATGCTGTTGTATACACTGCCACGAATATTGCCCAGCCCCACGAGCCGCTTTCGTGCTTTATGGCTGCTACGGTGGCAATGCATGGGAAGTAGATGAGAACGAACACCATATAGCAGAAGGCTATCAGGGGCGTTACACCGTTGGCGGACATCTTGGCATATAGTTCTTGATACTTGTGCGGCAGTTCCTCCACCTCTGGGTCTGCCACGGTGTCGTCGCCCGAATAGAGTACTCCCATCGTAGAGGCTACAATCTCCTTTGCTCCCACGCCCGATACAAGTCCCACGCTCAGTTTCCAGTCGAAGCCTTGCAGATGGAATGCAGGCTCTATCGCCTTGCCAATGCTTCCTATGTAACTTTGCTCCTGCTGTTGCTGCGGTGAAAGTTCGTCGTTGTGTGGGAAATAGCCGAGCGCCCACACTATGATGCTTGCCACAAGGATTATGCCTCCCATTTTCTTCAAATATTGCTTGCCCTTCTCCCATGTGTGACGCACGATAGCTTTTGTGGTAGGGAATCGATAGGGAGGAAGTTCCATTACAAACGGCGTGTCGTCACCTTTCACGAGAAACTTGCTGAACAACCTGCTCAGCACCACCGCGAGCGCAATGCCCATGACGTATAGCAGGAGTATTATCCATACTCGATACATAGGGGCGAAAAACGTGCTTGTTATCATTATATATATGGGCAGACGTGCGGAGCAGCTCATCATAGGCAGCACGAGCATGGTGAGCAGCCGCGACCTGCGGCTCTCTATCGTCCTCGTTGCCATTATCGCCGGCACGTTGCAGCCGAAGCCCATTATCAGCGGAATGAACGACTTGCCGTGCAGTCCCATCTTGTGCATCAACTTATCCATAATGAATGCCGCGCGTGCCATATATCCGCTGTCCTCCATAAAGGATATGAATGTGTATAATATCAATATCTGCGGCAGGAAAACAATCACTGCACCCACGCCTCCTATTATACCGTCAACGAGCATGTCCTTGAGTGGTCCGTCGGGCATAGTACTACTAATGAAGTCGCTCAATGCCCCTATTCCTGCGTCGATCCAGTCCATCGGGTATTGCCCGAGGTCGAAGGTTGTCTTGAACATGAGGAACAGTATTATGAAGAAGATTGGGAAGCCCACATATCTGTTGGTTATTATCCTGTCGAGCAGGTGTGTAATCTGATAAGTGTCCTGTTTCTCGCCCTGCTCATAGCCTGCCTCTTTCAATGCGCCGTGTATCAGTCCGTATTTGGCATCCATTATGGCGGTTTCGGGGTCTTCCTTCTTTTCTTTCCTTATCTTTGCTGCCTCCTCATTGCGCAGTGCCAAAATCTCCTTGCCGTTTGGCAGTGCCTTCACCACCTCCTCCGTTTCGCTGTCCATTTCAAGCAGCTTTATGGCGAGATAGCGGGTGGAAAACTTGTGGCGAATTTGTTCCTCGTGCTGAAGCATGTTCTTTATAGCCTCTATGCTTGCTTCGAGAGTGCTTCCGTGGTTAAGGTGAATGTGCCTGAACACGCTGTTCTTCGGCTTGCTGCCGTGTGCAAAGTCCTCTTCGTGGCTGTCTCCGTGCTGCCTTTCGTAGTTCTTGTGCCAATCCTGTATCTCTGCCGCCACTTCGGGGTTTATGTTTCCTTCCTTGTCTATGAAGTCCACACCCTCATACATATTTATTATAATGTGGAAAAGCAAGTCTACTCCCTTCCCCGTCTTGAACGATGTGGGTATCATTGGCACTCCTAATAGCTGCCCCAGTATGTTGTGGTCGAGTTTATCGCCTCGTGCCTCAAACTCGTCGTACATGTTCAGTGCGCATATCATACGCAGGTGCATGTCCACAAGCTGCGTCGTAAGGTAGAGGTTTCTCTCAATGTTGCTTGCGTCAATCACGTTTATCACCACGTCGGGTGTCTGCTCTATAATCTGCTTGCGCACGTAGAGTTCTTCGGGACTGTATGCTGACAGCGAGTAAGTGCCGGGTAGGTCCACGATACAAAACTCATATCCCTCGAATACAGCCCGTGCCTCCTTTGCGTCCACCGTCACACCAGAATAGTTTCCCACATGCTCATGTGCTCCGCTGGCATAGTTGAAAAGCGATGTCTTTCCGCAGTTTGGGTTTCCCACGAGAGCAACATTTATCGTGCGTCGCTTGCGCATTGCGGCATCGCGCAGTTGTTTGTCGTCGAGAGGCGTATCTGCTGCCGTCGTCACTATTGTGTTTGAGTCTCCGTCGTTTGTAACGTCCTTGTTTTGTTCTATCTCCTTTGCCTCGTCTATCGATATTATCTCAATCATCTCCGCCTCGTTATGACGCAGAGACACCTCATATCCCATAATTTTATATTTCACGGGGTCTTGCAGTGGAGCATTAAGCAACACCTCCACCACCTTGCCTTTGATGAAGCCCATTTCCACAATGCGTTTACGGAATCCTCCGTGCCCCATCACCTTAACGATAACTCCCCGTTCTCCGGTTTTCAGTTCCGACAGTCTGCTCATCTTTTTCTTTTCAGAGTAGTTCTCTTTCTTGCATAATCCGGTACAAAGGTAATAAAAAAATTCGTAAAAGAAGGTCTCTCTTACGATTCCCCTATTAAAATACCTAAAAATGATGATAAGTTACAAGCAGTATATAAAACTTTTGTAATGATAATGTTTAGATTAGGCAATTACATACAATTTGCCCCAAGACGCCATAATGACGATTTTTCACAAAAATCTCTGTAAAAAAGTGGTTATTCCCCATCAAAACGTACAAAATGCCATCACATGTGGTTGGATTCTGCGAATGTGTCTAATAGTATATAGTTTTGCCTATTTTTATTTAACCAAAGATTTATTGCTATGGTATATAGAAAGTCCTAACCTTGAAGTTACTGTCCAATATGTACAACAATGATGATTAAAAATGCCCGTTTTGTTTAATGAATTAAGATAAGGTAAACTAATGTGTCTTGAAGCAAACAATATCAACAGATCAGCCTTGGCTGACCTGTTAGTAACGCATATTACAAGAGCTGATTCATCAGATTTTAATGACATTTGCAGCTGTCTGTTTATATTGAGGCATAGCCTGTCCTATGTCGGCATTTATATATGTGGGGTCGCAGACAACATAGCGCTTGCCGTCTATAACCAAATAGTCACCCATTACTTCCGTATTGAAACACACTGCCGTAGCCAAATGTCCGGGATAATGAAGCAACACTATATCCAATCCCAATAGCTCACGCACGAATATTGAAAACAATATTGCCCTGTCCTCACAGTCGGAATAGGGATAGAACAGCGTTTCGTCGCCAAACAGCGGTCGCTCGTAACCAAACTGTTTATCGTCCGTGGCATACTCGAATGCCGTCTGAACGAAGTGCAGCAGAATATTTGCAGCCGTCGGCTTGTCTTTGCCGGCTATGCAACTGCGCAGTGCAGGGTATAGTTGTCCCTTGGCATTCTCGCTCAGTGATGCTCTTGCATAGATGTCCCAATGTGAACTCAGAGGGTAGTCATCATAAAAGTCAATAAGGTTTTTATTGACACAAACATTAACCACCAAAGCTTTGTCATGCCTTGATTGAAAATTGTGTGGCGTACTTTTGCTGACAGGCAGTGCCGGAGGCTCGGACATTCTAAGGGAGAAATACTGCTCCTTTGGAAATTCCCTGTCAAACACCTTGAATGAAGCCTGCCCTAATGATGAGTCTATAACATAATACTTTCCCCCTCCGATGTTCAGATAAGAATACTTGTAAATTGTTTCCCTTGACGGCAATAGCAGCACCAGTCTATTGCCGGTTTGTGCTATGCGCACCTTGTAGCCCGACTGTGTCAGTATGAACATCTGCATCAGCCGTGCCTCGTTCAACTGTGAGGAAGTGAAAAACGACATCGTCATCTGCTCAACAAAGCGCACATATCCCCAGTCACAAAGGCGTAGCCTGTTCCGATAGTCCATGCACTGTGCTATGACAGGCAGGTATTCGTCAGCAGAAAGTCTCTTCCAACCGTCTGCAATATTGTTTTCCGTAGTTCCTGCCAATGTAAACCTGTGTTTGGCTTCAAGCGGCATCTGACATTTCTGTCCGTAGAAAGTAAACGCGAATGCAGGCTTATCTGGCACTACAGGTTGTGGCTTAGGCAGAGGCACAACTGGCTGCGGAGGCTCAACAGGTATGGGCATAGGAGTAATATCGTCGAACGGCACAGGAACATTTGACGGTGGTGTGTCAGGCTCTTTTATTATAGGTGCAGGCGGCTCGGGAGAGTCTGGCACAGGCTTTCCTGGTTTTGATTTGTATTCAGGCCACCGTTGACGCATATATTCTGCAAATTCGGCATTCAGCCTACTGCGATATGTCTTAAATGCTTGCTGTTGTTGATTATCATAATCACCAAAGGCTTTTATCTGCTGCTCCATATATTTATAAATATCAAGCGTCTGTGCAGAAATATTCTGCATTATCAATGCCAACAACAATAAACAGGCTTGTCTCATTTTTATTATTTATGTTGTTTTGTTTTTTTTAGTACACCATTATTATATATTTTCGTCATATAATGATGTCCGTTGGAGCGATAGTATTTTTCTTCCCCATGTCTTTTGTCATTGACCCAATATTCTTTAACATACCTTCCATCTGTAAAATAGAAAGTACCTGCACCCTCTTTCTTACCTTCTATATAATAGGAAATTCTTTTGCGTCCATCCTTAAAATAATAGGTAGATTTCCCTATTTGTATTCCATTTTGATAATCGCAATCCTCATAATCACCATTTGCCCAATAAAATGTACCCGTTCCATGTCTTTTGCCATTCTGATAGTTACCTTCATATCTAGTACCATCTGTATAATACTCTATGCCTTTGCCATACAGTAAATTATGCTTCCAACTGCCCACATATTTTTTACCATTATTCCATACCATTGTTCCTGTTCCCTGACGGACACCTTCTAACCAATCCCCATCATAATATTTGCGATCACTTGAATCATCTTTAGCAAAAGTTATTTTCCCATTGCCATGCCTTTTATCATTCAGCCAGTTGCCTTCATATATTTCGCCATTAGCATAATAGTTTGTACCATATCCATTACGCACATATTTCCATGCTCCAGTATATTTCTCACCACTATTCCAAACCAAAGTACCATTGCCTTCACGAACACCGTTTACCCAATCTCCCTCATAATATTTTCGTTTATTCGAATCGTCTATTGAATAATATATAATTCCTTGACCATGTGGTTTCCCATTTCTATATTCCCCTACATATTTGTCTTTGCCTATCATTAATTCTCCTTTGACAGCGCCTGTATTGATATTTATATTCAAAAGTTTTCCTGCCAAAATACGACAATTGCTTTCTAATTCATCTGCTGTCGATAATGTTTGTGTATCAGCCGTTTTTTCCATGCGAGCCGTTTCAACATTTAGAATCTTGGCTGCAATCACAATATGAGAATAATCAAGATTGGCAACTTCCGCAACAAGAATATAGTCAGCACCTGTCATTTCACCTAACCGCTTGATTTGGGCATCGCTTACCAATCCCGTGCGCTGAAAATCATGCTCATTCATAATTGAGGCAATATCTACACGGTCATAGCCTTCATAGCCGGGAGTATTGGTAATGGCATATGCTAACTTGCTGCGTACCATCAGTTTGACACCGTATGCTACTCGTCCTTCTTTATCCACCGTTTCAAGGATAGCAACTCGCTTGGTTGAATTATTTTGTCCAAAAATAGGACTGATAAATATTAATGCAATCAGCATTAAAAGCAATTTAATTCTCATAATCTCATTTTATCATCTTGTGCTCTCTAACGCTCACTCCATATAAAAAAGAAGCACCATATGTCCAGTGATAAAGTTGTAGTTCAAAAAAGTTGTATTTGTCTAAATCAACTTTTATAGTCATATTGCCAATTTTTAGTTTATGTATTCCTTTGCCTGGATTTGGTATTCGAATCAAAAAACCTGTGCTTAATGTACCTGAGCCTACATCTTTTTTATCGAACTTTACTAAAAGAGGTAAGTCCTTATGTCCTTCTTCTGGGGGTACATATCCCTCTGGAAGCCAAAATACAACTTCGTTTGGACCTGGAATAGGTTTATTGATATTATTTATATCTGATGTAGTAGAAGTAGGATTATTAACAACGGTTTCATTGTTAACGTTATTCCCTTTTTGATCAATCAGCGCCAGTGTCAATGGCTCGACTACATTCAGCAATTCGCCAGATGAAACCACCTTTACTTGTTGTCGTTCTACACTTGCCGTTTTAACATCAATCATTTTAAGACTAATCATATTACGACCACCAGTCAAAGTTACAACAGATAGTATAACCTTGTTTGCACCTGCAAGTTTACCTATTTCTGTAGCATCGTTATCATCAACAACGCCAGAATTAGAGAACTGTTGTTCTTGCATGACTTTTTCAAGTAGTGAACGCTCTACAATATCGTAGTTACCTGCATTAACTATGGTAGAACTAACAATCTCACGTACAGCAATTTTTGTTCCCTCATCTATTGATGTACCGCTTGAAGTTGGGTCAAATACTGCTATACGAAACTTCGTTTCATCACCAAAAGTAGGCGTAATAATTAACATCGCCAACACAATCAAAAAAAACTTTTTCATAATTCTATATTTTCTTTAATAATTTTACCAATTTGTTGCTTCATCTCTTTATATCCTGCCTTTGCTGCTTCATCATATCCAAAAGTGTGTCCGCCTTTTACTGAAACTTCGTCTTCATATATTCGCTGCGAGGTAACAACTTTGTCAATTACAATATGTGCATCAACATACGAGAAATAGGAACTTGTTTTGCCTATATTCAAGTTCGAGTATTCCCGTGCACTGCATGTTATGACAATAGCCCAATCTGCATTTGCAGGGTTGTTTGTAAAGCTGCAACCGTCAGCAGCCAATATTCCTTTCAATTCGTTTTGTAACGTAGGATATGATTTCCCGAAAATGTCTGCTGTACACGACAGATATATAACTGTTGCATGTTTGAGGTCGGCAAGCATTTGCTTTATTTTCTGCTCTGCTGCACTGAAACGCTCCTGCCATTCTGTCAATTCTGATTGCGGTACTCCAAAAACATTCAACCAGAACAAAAACTCATCAATAAGTGTAATTTGTTTCAACGATGATTCCAACTCTGTTTGTGCCTTGGATTTAAAGCCAGATGCCACAAAGTTATCAGCTAATGTAATAGAATTGTTTACCTTATTATATATAATAGACAATTCGTTTGTATAATAGTTTCGAGCTGCATTACGGTCAATATATGCTATGGCATATCCTGTTTGGGTTGTGGAATTGTAAGTGGTCTTTACCTCAACCAGTTTTAAGTTTACATCAGTAGAAAAATTAGTCATGGAGGAATAGGTTATAGAAGTACGTCCATCTACCGATGTCTTTTTTAATGTTGCAACATCCTGCACTCGAACTTGAATTTGTTTAGCCAAATTCGTTCGGGCAATGTTCAACAGATAGTTCTTGAAATCTGTTTCCGTCAAATTTTTATTATTGCAGTCGCTCTGAATGTCATACATATATCCGTCGTGAGTGTATTTCACCCACTCAGACGGATATTGCTGCGCATTAACACCCAATGACATCCATAGCAAACAGAATGCAAACAACACTTGTTTCATTTTCGGTTTTTTATGGTTATTAGTTTCCTTGGGCAGCTTCCATGATGGATTTGTTCGTCTGAATGAACTGATCTAAATCTTCTCCTGTCAAGTCAGAAGGTTTGAAATTACCTGCAGTGTTGAGCAACTGGTTAAATCGGTCGCCACGAATACCAACTTTGGCTGTTGTCTCATACATTCTTGTATTCGCATTGTATTCAATTGTTACATTACCGAAAGGTTCACATGCCTTTTCCACACTTGCGCTGACTTGTTTCCAATGAGAGGTGAGTGCTTGCTGCACACGCCCGTTGTTTGCGACATTACCACGTTTTGCCTGATCCAACACAGCATTATTTAATACACGTGATATAGTTGCGTATGCCTCTCGTTGTGCAAGCTCGATAGCTACTTGTTTGTTATCTGCTTTCCCGATGCCTGCAAACCATTTGTAAGGACGTTTAATCATGTCAGTGCCGTCATCATTAAGGGCTTCAGCCATTTCGATACCTGTCAGTTTAACTGTTTCTGATGTAACTTTATCACCTTCGAGGCTTGTAGTTTTTGTTCTTGAAGATTCAACAGCAGGCGCCAATGCAGGTTTCTTTGTACCACATGATGCTACCATGATAGTAATTAGGCTTATAAAGCCAATTCTTAATGTTTTATTCATACTTTTTATAGACAATTTCGTTGCCTATAAACACCCCTAATTCGGCTCGTTTGTTTTTGTTTTATTTTTGCTTATGATACAAAAAAGGCGTAGGTGTCTGTTCTTCCGCCTATCCTGGCATAACAGGCCTTCGCATTGCCCAAACCACACAGGATAGACAACGCTCATTAGCCCACGCCAGCACGGACTATATATAATAATGTATATAGAAACGCACTTACGCAGACGCTTCGGTTGTCATCTGTCTGTTGTGGTTTTACGGAAGTTGCGAAGTTCGTTATGCACAACGACAGACGTTCGAAAACGTCTTTCTCATATATAAGACCGCCCGCTCACCCCATTGAGGAGCTAACAAGCGATGCTGCAAAGGTAACAATATTTTATTGAAGAAACAAAGAAAAGTTGAAAAAAATTGTGTTTGAGCAGGATTTCGCAGAGCCAAGTACGTAATCAATTAACAGGTGCACCACAGTGTTTTATAATTTGCAACACGTTGCAATTATGCTTTAAAATAAGTTCTTGATAAAAAACATTTGGCAATGTGGAAAAATAGTTGTAACTTTGCATTGTCAAACTATTTATATATGGAAAAACTACTAAAACTAATACTTTTGTGTCTGTTGTTTCCTTTGTTTGGCCACGCAAATGGCTTGGACGAAACAATGTACAAGCAAATTGAACAAAGTATTAAAGCACCGCAGATAAGAGGCAAGGATTATGCCATTACAAAATTTGGTGCAAAACCGAGCAACACTGCTGCTGAGAACCAAAAAGCCATTCAGGCGGCTATCGACAAATGCTCGAAGAAAGGCGGCGGTAGGGTGATAGTACCTGCCGGACAGACTTTCAAGACAGGTGCTATCAGCCTGAAGAGTCACGTCAACCTTCACGTTGAGGAAGGTGCCGTGCTCCTTTTTGTTTTTGAGCCCGATCTATACCCAATTGTAGAGACATCTTGGGAAGGTCTGGAATGTTTCAATCTGTCGCCTTGCGTCTATGCATTCAAGCAGACCGACATTGCCGTTACGGGTAAGGGTACTATCGACGGCAGCGGCTCGAACGATACTTGGTGGCCGTGGTGCGGTGCACCGAAATTCGGTTGGAAAGAAGGAATCGTGAGTCAGAAATTGGGAGCACGCCCACGCCTGCTGAAGAACGGCGAGGACGGCATACCAATGTACAACGAGTACGGCGAGCGTTCGCCTGAACGTGTTTTCGGACCGAAGGATGGTTTGCGTCCGCAACTCGTAAGTTTCAACAGGTGTGAGCGCATATTGCTGGAAGATGTTACCTTGCTGCGTTCTCCGTTCTGGGTGATACACCCACTGCACTCTACCGACATCACCGTGCGTCGTGTGAAGATGATAAACGACGGTCCTAATGGTGACGGCTGCGACCCTGAATGCTGCGACCGCGTGCTGATTGAGGATTGTTTCTTCAATACAGGCGACGACTGCATTGCTATCAAGAGCGGACGCAATCGTGACGGGCGTGAGCGCAATATGCCTTCGAAGAACATTATCATTCGTAACTGCGAGATGAAGAATGGTCACGGCGGTGTGGTTGTAGGCTCTGAAATCTCCGGCGGTTGCCAGAATGTATATGCCCACGACTGCGTGATGGATTCGCCTAACCTCGACCGCGTGCTGCGAATAAAGACAAACTCTTGCCGTGGCGGTATCATCGAGAACATCAATATGCGCAACATCAAGGTCGGACAATGCGGTGAGGCTGTGGTGAAGATAAATCTTGACTACGAGCACAACGAGATTTGCTGCCGCGGCTACAATCCTACAGTGCGCAACGTAAATGTGGAAAACGTTACTTGTAACAAATCTAAATATGGTGTACTGGTTGTTGCTCTTGACACTGTCTGCAACGTATATGATGTGAATATCAAGAACAGTCGTTTTGACAACGTGGCAAACGGCAACAAGATTACCGGTCAGACTCGCGACATAAGATACGACAAATTTTATGTGAACAATTCTTTGGCATCTTTGGACTACGATATGCAAAATAGTGCAAAGGAAATCAATCGTCAGGCTGTGGTAAACCGCAACAATCCCGTGATAACCGAGGCTGACAATTTGGCTTCGCTCACCGTGGGCAACGGACACTTTGCTACGACGGTAGATGTTACCGGTATGCAGAGTTACACAAGCGAATATGAGATGGGTGTGCCTCTTACGGCAATGTCTGATTGGGGATGGCATAGGTTCGAGAATACCGACAATCTTGTGCCTGACGAGACTAATAAGGAGTTTGACCTGGGGCACGGGCACAAAGAGGTGTATGCCGTGGAATACAAGAAAGCGGAAGATGGTCGCCACAAGTTGGCTACCGAGTATTTCCGCGTTAATCCCCACCGTCTTAACCTCGGTGCAATAGGTCTTGACTTGACCGATGGCTCAGGCAAGAAGATAGAGTTGTCGGCTCTTAAGGGCATACGCCAGGAACTTCAACTTTACGATGGGAAGATAGAGTCGCGTTTTAGTGCCGACGGCGTACCGGTTGAAGTTACCACTGCTTGCTTGCAAGACAGAGATGCCGTGGTTTATCGTATAAAGTCGGCACTGCTTAAAGACGGTCGTGCCCGTGTGGCAATTCGTCTGCCATATCCGACAGGAAAGCACGCCGACGCTGCCAGCGACTGGTCGAAGCCAGAGTTACACACGTCAAAGGTTATTGCAAGCGGTGCAAACTATGCCGTTGTAGAACACCTGATTGGCTCTACCCGTTACCTGCTAACCCTCAAGTGGGAGGGTGATGCAACCTTTACCACTTGCGACAAGCATTATTTCACGCTGACCACAGCCAATGATGTTCTTGCTTTCCAGGCAGAGTACACTCCTTCTGCCGTAGGTAAGGATGTTGAAAAGACATTGGTTCTTGATGAGCAGCTGCGTGCTGTCATTCGCTCGTGGAATCGCTGGTGGCATCAGGGCGCAATCGTTGACTTCGGTCAGTGTACCGACCCACGTGCAAAGGAATTGGAGCGTCGTGTGGTATTGTCGCAGTATCTCACACAAATAAACTGTGCCAATGCGCAGCCGCCACAGGAAACAGGCCTTACCTACAACTCTTGGTTTGGTCGTCCGCACTTGGAGATGACGTGGTGGCACATGGTAGACTTCGCACTATGGAAACGCCCCGAGGTGGTGGCGCAGATACTCGACTGGTATAATACGGCAGCCTATCCCGAAGCAAGGAAAATAGCACAACGCCAAGGTTTCAAGGGAATCCGCTGGATGAAGATGACAGACCCGTGGGCAGGCGAAGCGCCTTCAAACACAGGCTCGTTCCTCATTTGGCAGCAGCCACATTATATATATATGGCGGAAGAGATGTATCGTGCCAAGCCAGCGAAAGAGACATTGCAGAAATATGGGCAGCAGGTGGAAGAGACGGCAGAGTTTATGGCAGACTTCGTGAGTTATGATGCCAAGTCGAAGAAATACTATCTGAAAGGTGCTACCGCCATGCAGGAGTCTATGTCGAAGGATTTCAGTTATAATCATCCCTTCGAACTGGCTTACTGGCAGTATGGTCTTAACGTAGCAAACGACTGGCGTGAGCGTCAGGGCAAGGAACGCAATACCCTGTGGGACAAGATAGCAAACAATCTCACGCAACTACCAGAGGCTGATGGCATATATACGGCAGGACTGCCGAAGGGTAACACAAAGAACCTGAAAAGTTTTGACCCGTTCGATGCTGTTGCCAGTGGGGCGCAGCCCGTTCTTGCCACAGAGACATTTGCAGAGAAGTGTCGCAACGACCACCCCGCAGTACTCGGCGCATTCGGTTTGTTGCCATATAACGAGAAAGCAAAGATTCTTTCAAAAGACAAGATGCTGAAGACCCTGCAATGGGCTATGCAAAACTGGAACTGGCAGACAACGTGGGGATGGGACTATGGTATGGTGGCAATGACAGCCGCCCGTCTTGGACAGCCCGAGACAGCCCTCCAAGCCTTGCTCATCGACACACAAAAGAACACTTATCTGAAGAATGGTCATAATTTCCAGACGGCTGACCGTCTGCGCATATACCTGCCCGGCAATGGTGCTTTGCTCACGGCTGTCGCTATGATGTGTGCCGGATGGGACGGTTGCAACATTCCCAATAACCCTGGTTTCCCACAAGACGGAACTTGGAACGTTCGTTGGGAAGGCTTAAACAAAATGCAATAACTACATAGATATATAATAATGTCTAAAAATAAATAAAGCAATTATGAAAAAATCATTGTTAATCATTGCAGCGGTGCTTATGGCAGCAATGCCTATGACCACTGATGCAAAAGTGAAGAAAAAAGTGTTGGAAGTGCCGAAACTGTCCACACTCGAACTTATCGAGAAAGTAAACAACAAATGGCAGGCTGACAACAAGGCAGAGGTTGATGCCAACGCAATGACAGCGAAATACCAAGTTGCCAATATGCGCGTGTATGGTCTTACGCAGAAGGCGCAGTATTTGGAGTATGCTGACAAATGGGCTCGTCACAACAAGTTTTCTTGCAGTGCTGATGCTGATGAAAACTTAGTTATGCAGTGCTTTATGGTGTACAGGCAACTTAATGCCGTTGCGCCTGCTGCCCATAAGTTGCAGTTGAAGTCGCGCGTGAAGTGTTGCGGCGGAGGTGGCTGCAATGGTGGCGGTTGTAATGCCGGTGGTTGTGGTGGCAGCCACGAGTGCAATGGTGAAGGCAAAGGCTGCGAGAATGCCGGCAAGTGCTGTGGCGGTGGAGAGCAGAAACCGTGGGAAGAGATTGTTGCAAGTGTCAATGTTGACGGCGTTGTGATGACTGACGGCTGCAAGACCTGCGCTATAGTGGCATTCCTCAATGCTGCCTGCGACCAGTTGATAAAGGAAAGCAAGATGGACGAAAAGACCTCGTTCGAGTTTACCGTAAGCAACAGCACAAAGACACAGCGTGCTGAGGTTGTCGAACTTGATGCGCAAACGATATACAGGAAGATAGGAATCGAAGGTGGTCGTCTGTTCCGTGTAATCAACGCCGTTGGCAAGGAAGTAGCATATCAGTTGACTCACGACGGCAAGGTGCTCGTGGAGGCAACCGTGCGTCCGATGGGCACTACAACGTTCAAGGTTGAGAAAGGCTTTCCGCAGACATTCCCTGCAGCAGCATACGGCAGAATGTACCCAGAGCGTGTAGACGACATTGCCTGGGAGAACGACCGCGGCACATACCGTTGCTATGGTCCTGCGCTGCAACGTTCGGGCGAGAAGGCTTATGGTAACGATGTTTGGGTGAAGAACACTCCTGACCTCGTAAACGAAGACCGCTATTATATAGAAGATGTGAACAAGCCTGTGATTGCTGAACTGAAAAAGACAAATCCCGAAAAGGCAGAGGCTGTGGAAAAACTCACCAGTTATCACTACGACCAAGGCTACGGACTTGACTGCTACAAGGTCGGACCGACACTTGGTTGCGGTACACCTGCATTGCTCGATGGCGATAACATTGTATTCCCATACTGCTACAAGGAATATGAGTTGCTCGATAACGGACCGTTGCGCTTTACCGTGCGCCTGAAATATAATCCTTCTTCATATAAGGGTGATAACAATGTTGTGGAAAACCGCATACTGTCACTCGACAAAGGCAGCAATTTCAACAAGATGGTTGTATGGTATGACGGTCTTACACAGCCAGCCGATGTGGCAAGTGGTATGGTTATTCACACTGAAGATACTGAAAGCGTTGTCTTGGGCAAGAACTATGTGCAGTATGCCGACCCAACGGACAATCCGCAAGGACAAAACTTCCAGATATACGTTGCTGCCATATTCCCACAGGAAGGCATTCAGACACGCAACCTGAAATACAAGGAGGCAGTAAACGGTGCTTCTGGTCACGCGCTCGGCATTATGAAGAACTACAAGAGCGGCGACCGCTTCACATATTATTTCGGCTCTGCGTGGAGTAAATACGACTGCCGCACGCAAAACGAATGGCAGGCACGCATTGACGATTTCATTGGCAACCTTGCTGCTCCGCTCACAGTGCAGTATTAATATAACCAGTCTGCTATAAAAGATATTAGATAGTGCTAAAAAGTGCGTTCTTTGTAACAACAATGGAAGGCAGGATGTATAATCCGCCCTCCCATTGTTGTTGTGTAGAGTTGCAAAGTTCATTCAATTTATAGTATGAAAAAACGACAATATGTTGAAGGATATCGAAAAAGAATTGAAAGAATAATAAAAAGATATAACATCAATATTTGGCTAATGAGTTTTATGAATAAATTATTGCCTAAAATTCTTGCATTTTGCCATTTTATTTTGTATTTTTGCATTTGAAACAACTTTAAGACTGTTTCTATTATTTTAGAAACATTATTTTAGAAAATATACTTGCAGCGGTCGCTGCAAGATTTTTCACCGAATGCCGCAAGACTTTGCACTGTACGCTGCAAGATATTCGCACGTACGTCAAAAACTAAAGACACGTATAAGTCTGCATCTTTTCACATAACTGTTATTGTCATTATGCTTATATTAAAATTACAAATAAGTGCAAAGTTTATGGAGCTACTTATCAAGTTGTTTTATATAATTGGTGGATTTTTGGCTGTCTTTTTGTGTAGTTAATGCAGTTATAATGGGCGGTTAGATTATAAAAGATAAACTTTAAGATTTTTAGATGAACTTTGGGCGTGCCTAATTGCTACACCTCCTTTTATCTTTTCCTCTATAAATACTATAGACAGCAAATGTGCGTAAACATAAATAAAGCTTTATTGGTTAAATGTTTCTAAATTATATTGCCGAGCATGCTTCAAACATTGTTTTTATAATTATTTTTTATAATTTTGCAGGGTAAAAGGTGCAATATTGCAATAAATACCCTCTAAAATGATGATAATAGAGCAAAAAAGATATTCCACTCGCCTCACTGACCTACAACGAATTTTATGCAGTATTTCCAGGAGAAAATCGTTTTGCATGGCGAGAATTTATTACATATGGTGGCATGCCGAAGTCGGGAGAAAAACGCTATTATATACAGTCTGCCCTTAGTGTCGCGGAAGAGGTCAAACGTCTACAGGAAGTCAACTCTCTAAACCGTATTAACACCTCTTTTTACCAAAATTGTCATCGTAAAGGATGATATATTTCCATGGACGGCTAAATGCGATGTGTAATATATAAACTGTTGGGAAAGATTGATAAACTCTAAACAAATATTATGTGGCTTTTACTTGCATTTCTTTCAGCGACCCTTCTGGGTTTTTACGATACTTTTAAGAAAAAGGCTTTGGGGGCGAATGCCGTCATACCTGTGTTGTTTCTAAACACTCTCTTTTCGAGCCTTATATTCTTGCCTTTCATAATTTTGAGTGTGACTACTAATGTGCTCGATGGCACAATATTCCACGCAGAGAGTGGGGGTTGGGAGGTGCATCGCTATATTTTGGTCAAGAGTTGTATCGTGCTGAGTTCGTGGGTGTTGGGATATTTCGGAATGAAACATCTGCCGCTTACAATCGTTGGTCCTATCAATGCAACCCGCCCTGTAATGGTGCTTGTGGGTGCGTTCATAGTTTTCGGTGAGCGACTCAACGGCTGGCAGTGGGCTGGTGTGCTTTTGGCAATAGCATCGTTTCTACTTTTAAGCAGGAGTGGAAAGAAAGAGGGTATTGACTTCAAGCAGAACCATTGGATATGGATGATTGTGGGTGCTGCAGCCTTGGGTGCTGTCAGCGGACTCTACGACAAGTATCTTATGGCATCGCCTGACGATGGTGGCGTGGGACTTGACAAGATGATGGTACAGTCGTGGTATAATATCTACCAGTTCTTTATGATGGGAGCTATGCTTATGCTTTTGTGGTATCCCAAGCGTAAGCATACTACACCGTTCCGTTGGGATTGGGGCATTATATTCGTGAGTATTTTCCTCTCCGCTGCCGACTTTGCATATTTCTATTCACTGAGCCTTCCGGGTGCCATGATAAGCATCGTGTCTATGATACGTCGCGGCAGTGTTATCGTGAGTTTCCTTTTCGGTGCAGTAGCTTTCCACGAAAAGAACTTGAAGTCGAAGTTCTTCGATCTCATTCTTGTTCTTCTCGGCATGATTTGTCTCTATATCGGCTCAAGATAGAAAACATTTGGTATTATTACAAAGAGTACTCACAAAGATGTTTAAACAGAATGAATGGTATGTCACTTTAACTGTATTTTGTGTTATAATACACTTAACGGCAAAAAAACTATGTTTTTCTTTGTGGTTTCAGAAATATTTTGTAATTTTACAACCGAAATGCGAAATAAAACATGGCGCACACTGAAAAACCAAAACTAAACGTAAAACATAAAAACATAAACTAAAGCGATGAAAAAACTGAATGCATCTTTTTTAGGACTTGGACTTGCAGCTCTCGTGGCAGCGTGTTCAAGTGGCGAGAAAGCACAAACAGGCAATCTGTCGAATCTCGACCCTGCCAAGTTTGACTCTACAATCAACGGCAAGAAGACCGCACTCTACACTCTCACAAACGGAGACATGGAGGTGTGTATAACCAACTTCGGCGGCAGAGTCGTGTCGGTTATGGTGCCCGACAAGGACGGTAATCCAACCGACGTAGTATTGGGATATGACAACATAGCCCAGTATGCCGACATTGAGAACTCTCCGAGCGACTACGGCTCATCGGTGGGAAGATATGCCAACCGCATAAAGGACGGCAAGATAACGGTTGACGGCACGGAATACCAACTGCCGCAGAACAACTTCGGACACTGTCTGCACGGAGGTCCTACGGGTTGGATGTATCAGATTTACGATGCAGAGCAGCCAAACGACTCAACGCTGGTACTCAGCCTTGTTTCGCCAGACGGCGACAATGGTTTCCCCGGCGAGGTAAAGGCTACAACGACATACACATTGCTGGGTGACAACACGCTCGACATAAAGTTTGAGGCAACGACAGACAAGGAGACGGTGGTAAATATGACAAACCACAGTTACTTCAACCTTAACGGTGACCCGTCGCAGGAGGGTATGGACATGGTGCTCTATCTGAACGCCGACAACTACACACCTGCCGACGAGACATATATGACAACAGGCGAGATTCTGCCAGTAGAGGGTACTCCGATGGACTTCCGCACTCCTCACGCTATACAGGAGACAATCGTGGACACTACCTTCCAGCAGATTAAGAACGCAGGAGGATATGACCACAACTGGTGTCTGAACACATACAAGGACGGAAAGGGCGACGATACACAAGTATGCGCATCACTATACTCTCCGAAGACCGGCATATTCATGGAAATGTTCACAAACGAGCCGGGTGTTCAGTGCTATACCGCCAACTTCCAAGGCACTGGCATAGCATGCAAGCACGGCATCAAGTATCCAAAGCAAGTGAGCGTATGCCTTGAAAGCCAGAAATATCCCGACTCACCAAACAAGAAGGACTGGCCGCAGCCATACCTGAAGCCAGGCGAGAAATACTACAGCCACGTGGCATACAAATTTTCCGTGAAATAGAATAAAAGTAACATAAATATAAAACTAAAAACTTAATAAGAAAATGAATAATATTCTTGAAGCACTAAAAAATAATGGCTTCGCAATGGCAGACTACGCAGTTTTCATTGCATACATTATCATTCTTGTCGGCATGGGAATGTTCCTCTCGCGCGGCAAGAAAGGAGAGGAGAAATCATCAACCGACTATTTCTTGGCGGGTAATACCCTTACATGGTGGGCTGTAGGTGCATCGCTCATTGCAGCGAACATCTCCGCAGAACAGTTTATCGGAATGTCAGGTTCGGCATTCGCATCGGGTATCGCCCAGGCTGCATACGAGTTGATGGCGGCTGCTACATTGCTCGTGGTGGGTAAGTTCTTGCTGCCACTGATGATTGAGAAGAAAATCTTTACCATTCCACAGTTCCTGCGCGAACGTTACAACTGGGGCGTGGGCTTTGCCTTCTCGCTGTTGTGGCTATTCCTCTACGTTTTTGTTAATTTGACTTCTGTTGCGTGGTTAGGTGCTTTGGCTATACAGCAGATTCTTGGTCTGCCTACCGATATGACTATTATGGTTGCCGGTATGGAAATCGACCAAGTGCGTATGTGCATAATCTTGGCATTGTTCTTCGTTGCCGGTCTGTATTCTATCTATGGCGGTTTGGCATCAGTTGCGTGGACCGACGTTATGCAGGTGACCTTCCTCGTAGGTGGTGGTTTGATTACTGCCTATGCAGCGCTTTCTGTCATTGGTGCAGAGATGGGCATAGGAGGACCTTGGGATGCGCTCATGCATATCAAAGACTATTTAGCATCCATTGACGGCGACAAGCACTTCAATCTGGTGGTGACCCGCAACGAGGATCTTTATCCGGTTATTAACGGAGTGGCTGATGCCGCAGGTAATGTTATCCAGAAGGAAGACCCGTTCTTCACAAATCCTGGTATCGTGCTGATTTTTGGTGCTTTATGGTTGACCAACTTGGGCTACTGGGGCTTCAACCAGTATATTATCCAGAAGGGTCTGGCTGCCAAGTCACTTGACGAGGCTAAGAAGGGTATGGTGTTTGCTGCCTTCTTGAAGATATTGATTCCTTTCATCGTATGTATCCCTGGTGTTTGTGCATTCTACATCATGAACGCTCCTGAGTGTGACGGTCTGCGTGAAACCTTGGCTGGCTCGATATCACGTTCTGACGATGCCTATCCATTCCTTATTCGCAATTTCACCCCGACTGTTGTCAAGGGTCTGAGTTTTGCTGCACTGGCTGCCGCCGTTATTTCGTCGCTGGCATCAATGTTCAACTCTACCTCTACCCTCTTCACGATGGATATCTACAAGCAGTTCATTAATAAGAATGCATCAGAGAAGAAGTTGGTGACAGTGGGACGTATGACTTCTGTATGCGCCCTGATTATCGCTTTGATAGCAGTATATCCATTGATGGGTGGTATCGACCAGGCATTCCAGTTCATTCAGGAATATTCGGCATTTGTTTATCCAGGCGTGGTTGTTATCTTCGGTCTGGGCTTGCTGTGGAAACGTGCCAGCGGTACGGCTGCCGTGGTCTGCGCCATCGGTACATTCGCATTCTCAATCATATACAAGTTCGCCTTCCCCGAAATGCCGTTCTTGGTACGTTCCGGCGTGGTATTCATCACATTGGTTATCCTCTTCGTATGGATTTCGTTGAAGAGCGACAAGGCTGTTCAGGCAGACAAACTCGATGAGAATACCATCAAGACACAGTTGCGTTGGAGCACCATAATGTTCTGCGTGGCTGCCGTATCATTCGTGCTGTTCATCGGAGGTTTCTTCAACCACACAATGCATATCCACGGATTCGAGGGTGCTATGATTTTCTTCGCAGCCATTACGGCTACCATTGGTCTTTATCTACGTTCCAATGCCAAGGATATAGTTCAGGACCCGAAGTGCGTAGCAATCGACTTGAAGGTATTCGAGACCGACAGAGTCTTCAATATCGGAGCGTGCGGTGTGATTGTCATATTGACTATTTTGTATATAATATTATGGTAAAAAACAAGGCAATGGAAAGGCATCTTTCCATTGCCGTTTAAATAAGGACAAATATGTTAGAACAACTGAAACAGGAAGTATTCCAAGCCAACCTTGATTTGGTGAAGCAGGATTTGGTGATATTCACTTGGGGCAACGTATCGGGAATAGACCGTGAGAAGGGTCTCGTTGTTATCAAGCCGTCGGGCGTTAGTTACGAAGATATGAAGGTAAGCGACATGGTGGTGGTAGACCTCGAGACAGGCGAAGTGGTGGAAGGCGACCTCAATCCGTCAAGCGACACAGCCACACACCTTATATTATATAAGGCGTTCCCAAACATAAAGGGCGTGGTACACACACACTCCACATACGCAACGGCGTGGGCACAGGCAGGCAAGGACATTCCAAACATCGGCACGACACACGCCGACTACTTTTACAAGGAAATACCATGCACAGCCGATATGACAGCCGACCAGATGGATGAATATGAGAAGGAGACGGGCGTGGTGATAGTAAAGCGTTTCGAGGGAATGAATCCCGACCACACTCCGGGCGTGCTCGTTAAGAACCACGGACCATTCTCGTGGGGCAAATCGCCGGCAAACGCAGTGTATAATGCAAAGGTTATGGAGCAATGCGCAAAGATGGCATTCATCAGTTATATGGTAAATCCAGAGACTACAATGAATCCGCTTCTCATCGAAAAGCACTATATGCGCAAGCACGGTCCTAACGCATACTACGGACAAAAGAAGAAATGACATTTTACGCCCTAAAAGGCAAGAAACACAAACAAGAAACACAATAAACAAACAAAAGACTATGAACAATATCTATTCAGAAAGTGAGATTTGGTTTGTGACCGGTGCACAACTCTTGTATGGAGGCGATGCCGTGGCACAAGTTGACGGACACTCAAAAGAAATGGTTGCAGGACTGAACGAATCGGGCAGACTGCCAATCAAGGTTGTATATAAAGGTACTGCGAACAGCAGCAAGGAGGTTGCAGAGATTTTTGCACAGGCAAACAACGAGAAGAAGTGCGTGGGCGTGATGACATGGATGCACACATTCTCTCCTGCAAAGATGTGGATTCACGGTCTGCAGATTCTGCACAAACCACTGCTCCACCTGCACACACAATACAATGCCGAGATTCCGTGGAACGACATTGACATGGACTTCATGAACCTGAACCAGAGTGCACACGGCGACCGCGAGTTCGGACACATCATATCACGTATGCGCCTGAACAGGAAACTTGTTGTTGGCTACTGGAAAGATGCATCAACACAGGAGCATATCGCCGTATGGGAGCGTGTTTGCGCTGCCTGGGCTGACTCACAGGACATGCTCATTCTTCGATTCGGCGACCAGATGAACAACGTTGCCGTTACCGACGGCGACAAGGTTGCAGCAGAGCAGGTTCTCGGTTATCACGTTGACTACTGCGCTTTCTCAGAGGTGCTTGAATATTTCCACAAGGTTACAGATGCTGAGGTGGATGCCCTCGTTGCAACATATTTCAAGGAGTACGACCACGATGCAGAACTTGAAGACAAGACCACCGAGGCATATAAAAAGGTATGGAACGCAGCAAAGGCAGAGCTTGCACTGCGTGCAATCCTCAAGGCTAAGGGTGCAAAGGGCTTTACCACTAACTTCGACGACCTCGGCGACGTGAACGTAGAGGAGACAGGCAACGGATTCGACCAGATACCAGGACTTGCATCGCAGCGTCTTATGGCAGAGGGATATGGTTTCGGCGCAGAAGGCGACTGGAAGAGTGCAGCCCTCTATCGCTCGGTATATGTTATGAGCCAAGGCAAGAACTGTTCATTCCTCGAGGACTACACCTTGAACCTTAACGGTGCACAGAGTTCTATTCTTCAGAGCCATATGCTCGAAGTTTGCCCACTCATTGCTACGGGCAAGCCACGCCTCGAGGTACATCATCTCGGTATTGGCTATCGCAAAACTCTCACCGCACGCCTCGTGTTCACATCGAAGGTTGGCAAGGGTGTAACGGCAACCGTAGTGGATATGGGCAACCGTTTCCGTATGATTGTTAACGATGTTGAGTGCATTGAGCCAAAGCCACTGCCAAAACTCCCTGTTGCATCTGCATTGTGGATTCCGCAGCCTAACTTCGAGGTTGGTGCAGGATGCTGGATTTATGCAGGTGGCACGCACCACAGTTGCTTCTCCTACGACCTTACCGATGAGTATTGGCAGGACTACGCAGAGATTGCCGGCATTGAGTGCATCTTGATTAACAAGGACACCACCGTTGACAACTTCCGCAAGGAACTGCGCTTCAACGAGGTTTACTATATGCTTAACAAGGCTTTAAGATAATTGTTTATGACAGCAAACGCAAAGACTATAATAGAAACGGGCAAAGCCATTCTCGGTATCGAGTTTGGCTCTACCCGTATTAAGGCGGTCCTCATCGACGAGGACAACAACCCGATAGCACAAGGCAGTCACGAGTGGGAGAACAAACTCGTTGACGGACTGTGGACATACAGCATTGATGCCATCTGGGACGGATTGCAAGACTGCTATGCAGACCTGCGTGCCAACGTGAACAAGCAATACGGCGTGGAGATTGAGACACTGAAAGCCATTGGTATAAGTGCCATGATGCACGGCTATATGGCGTTCAACGACAAAGAGGAAATACTCGTTCCCTTCCGTACTTGGCGCAACACCAACACGGGAAAGGCTGCGGCAGCCCTGTCAGAACTCTTTGTATACAACATTCCGCTCCGCTGGAGCATTTCCCATATCTACCAGGCAATACTCAACGGCGAGGAGCACGTGAAGGACATAAAGTACCTGACAACGCTTGCCGGCTACATACACTGGCAACTCACTGGTTGCAAGGTGCTTGGCGTGGGCGATGCATCGGGAATGCTGCCAATAGACCCGCAGACAAAGGACTATGTGGCAGAGATGGTTGAGAAGTTCGACAAACTTGTAGAGCCAAAGGGCTTTGACTGGAAACTGGGCGACATACTGCCAAAGGTGTTGGTTGCCGGCGAAGATGCAGGTGCGCTCACCGAGGCAGGAGTGAAGAGGCTCGATGTTTCAGGACACTTGAAGGCAGGTGTGCCACTGTGTCCACCCGAAGGCGATGCAGGTACAGGTATGGTGGCAACAAACGCCGTAAGACAGCGCACAGGTAACGTATCGGCAGGTACATCTTCGTTCTCGATGATTGTTCTCGAAAAGGACTTGAGCAAGCCATACGAAATGATTGATATGGTGACAACTCCCGACGGCAGCCTTGTGGCTATGGTACACTGCAACAATTGTACTTCCGACCTCAATGCGTGGGTGGGATTGTTTAAGGAATATCAGGAACTGCTTGGCGTTAAGGTAGATATGAACGAGGTTTACGGCAAACTCTACAACAATGCCATGACAGGCGATGCCGACTGCGGAGGACTTGTTTCCTACAACTACATTTCAGGCGAGCCCGTAACAGGACTTGAGGAAGGCCGTCCGCTCTTTGTGCGTTCGGCAAACGACAAGTTCAACCTTGCAAACTTCATTCGTGTTCATCTCTATGGCTCTGTGAGTGTGCTCAAGATTGGCAACGATATTCTCTTCAACGAGGAGAAGATACAAGTGGACCGCATCACTGGTCACGGCGGACTCTTCAAGACAAAGGGCGTGGGTCAGCGCGTACTTGCTGCTGCACTCAACTCACCAATATCAGTAATGGAGACAGCAGGCGAAGGTGGTGCGTGGGGTATAGCCTTGTTGGCTGCATATCTTGTGAACAACGAGCAAGGTTTGTCTCTCGCGCAGTTCCTCGACGAAAAGGTGTTTGCCGACAACACTGGCGTGGAGATATCCCCTACTCCGGAAGATATCGCCGGATTCAACGCATATATTGAAAACTACAAAGCCGGACTGCCAATAGAAGAGGCAGCAGTAAAGAGTAAGCAATAACAAAGGAATAGCAAAAGAAAGGATCTATGAAAAAGTGCATATTGACAACTGCCGTGGCTGTGATTGCAGGTTTTTCCGCATCGGCGGAGAACGTTACGGTTACTGTTCACGTAAATCAGGGAAAGGACAAGATTAACAAAGAGATTTACGGGCAGTTTGCCGAGCATCTCGGCTCATGTATATATGGTGGCTTATGGGTTGGCGAAAACTCAAAAATTCCCAACATCAATGGCTATCGCAAAGACGTGTTCGAAGCATTGAAGGACTTGAAGATACCTGTGCTGCGCTGGCCAGGAGGCTGCTTTGCCGACGAGTATCACTGGATGGACGGCATTGGTCCGAAAGACAAGCGTCCAACGATGCAGAACAACAACTGGGGTGGAACTATTGAGGATAACTCCTTTGGTACACACGAGTTCCTAAACCTTTGCGAAATGTTAGGATGCGAACCATATATCAGCGGCAATGTTGGCAGTGGCACAGTGGAGGAACTTGCTAAATGGGTGGAGTATATGACCAGCGATGGCGACACTCCAATGGCAAGACTTCGTCGCCAGAACGGCAGGGACAAGGCTTGGAAAGTGAAATATCTCGGCGTGGGCAACGAGAGTTGGGGCTGCGGTGGCAGTATGCGCCCAGAGTATTACGGTGATTTGTATCGTCGCTACTCAACATATTGCCGCAACTACGATGGCAACCAACTCTACAAGATTGCGTCGGGAGCAAGCGACTATGACTATGAGTGGACAAAGGTGTTGATGAATAACGTTGGACACCACATGCAGGGCCTATCGCTCCACTACTACACCGTAACAGGGTGGGACGGCAGCAAGGGTGCTGCCATAAACAACGACACCGATGATTTCTATTGGACAATGGGAAAATGTCTCGGCATTGAGGATGTGATAAAAGAGCATTCTGATATCATGGACGAAAAAGACCCAAAGAAGCAGATAGGATTGTTGGTTGACGAATGGGGTACTTGGTGGGATGTTGAGCCAGGCACAAACCCAGGACACCTATATCAGCAGAACTGCATGCGTGACGCATTCGTGGCAGCCCTCTCGTTCAATGTCTTCCATCGTCATTGCGACCGTGTTAAGATGTGCAATATAGCACAGATTGTAAACGTGTTGCAGTCGATGATTCTCACCGACCAAGAAGGCGAAGGACACATGGTGCTCACACCTACCTACCACGTTTTCAAGATGTATGCTCCTTTCCAAGATGCTACATACCTGCCTATGGACATTGCTACCGACTCGATAGACGTGCGTGGCTACAAGCAGAAGCAAAACCCGAGAATACCATTGCTCAACACCTCTGCGGCAAAGGCACAGGACGGCAGTATCGTAGTGGCTTTGTCGAACATCAGTCTCGACAAGGCACAAGAGGTTGAGATAGCACTCGACGGAGCAACGGCAAAGAGCGTTACTGGCGAGATTCTCACCTGCAAGACTATTGCCGACTACAACGACTTCTCACACCCAAACAACGTGCAGCCCACTGCCTTCAAGGGTGCTGAAATAAAGAAGAACGTGGTTCGTGCAAAGATTCCGGCAAAGAGTATTGTAGTGTTGCAGGTAAAATAAACATTGTATATAAAACAACAAACTAAATTAAATAGATTATGAACAGCAAAGAATTAATGAACAAGGCTGCGGACAATATCCGCATTCTTGCAGCCTCAATGGTTGAAAAGGCAAAGTCTGGTCACCCCGGCGGCGCTATGGGCGGTGCAGACTTCATCAATGTTTTGTATTCTGAATATCTCAGATACGACCCGAAGAATCCCGGTTGGGCAGGTCGCGACCGTTTCTTCCTCGACCCAGGACATATGGCTCCTATGCTCTATGCACAACTTTGCCTCATAGGAAAATACAGCCTTGACGAGTTGCAGCAACTTCGTCAGTGGGGCTCTCCTACACACGGACACCCAGAGTTTGACATCAACCGTGGCATCGAGAACACTTCAGGTCCTCTCGGACAGGGACACGCATACGCTGTTGGTGCTGCCATAGCTGCCAAGTTCCTTGCAGCCAAGACAGGTAACCCGTCTATTGCAGACGAGACTATCTATGCCTACATTTCTGATGGCGGCGTTCAGGAAGAGATTTCGCAGGGTGCAGGTCGCATAGCCGGTCACCTCGGTCTCAACAACCTCGTGATGTTCTACGACTCTAACGACATTCAACTTTCAACGGAGTGTGCCGATGTTATTACCGAGGACACAGCAAAGAAGTATGAGGCTTGGGGATGGAACGTAATCTCTATCAACGGTAACGACTGCGACGAGATACGCAAGGCTCTCGATGCTGCAAAGGCAGAGACAAAGCGCCCTACCCTCATCATCGGTAAGACAATTATGGGCAAGGGTGCATTGAAGGCAGACAATACTTCATACGAGCGCAATTGTAAGACTCACGGAGCACCTCTCGGTGGCGATGCGTTCCTGAACACTGTGAAGAATCTCGGTGGAAATCCAGAAGCACCATTCGCTATATTCCCAGAAGTGGAAACACTCTATGCAGACCGCGCAAAGCAACTCGAGGCAATATGTGCCGAAAAGTATGCTGCTGAAAAGGCTTGGGCTGCTGAAAACCCAGAGTGCGCTGCAAAACTTGAGAAGTGGATGAAGAACGAAGTGCCTGAAGTAGACTGGACAAAGGTTGTACAAAAGGAGAACGATGCCACACGCAACGCTTCTGCTGCCGTACTCAGCGTATTGGCGGAACAGGTGGAGAATATGATTTGTGCTTCTGCCGACCTCTCTAATTCCGACAAGACCGACGGCTTCCTGAAAAAGACCCACGCACTGACACGCGACGATTTCAGCGGCGCATTCTTCCAGGCAGGTGTGGCAGAGTTGACTATGGCTTGCTGCTGCATCGGTATGGCTCTCCACGGCGGTGTTATCCCTGCTTGCGGAACATTCTTCGTATTCTCCGATTATATGAAACCTGCTGTTCGTATGGCTGCGCTTATGCAGTTGCCAGTGAAGTTCATTTGGACTCACGATGCATTCCGTGTGGGTGAGGACGGTCCTACCCATGAGCCTGTTGAGCAGGAGGCACAAATCCGCCTTATGGAAAAACTCAAGCGCCACGACGGCAAGAACGCAATGCTCGTGCTCCGTCCTGCCGATGCCATTGAGACAACCGTATGCTGGCGACTTGCTATGGAGAACACAGCATCTCCTACGGCTCTCATCTTCTCACGCCAGAACATCACCACTCTCCCTGCCGGCACACAATATGACGAGGCAGCAAAGGGTGCTTACAACATCGCAGGTGCTGACGAGAATCCTGATGTCATTATGGTTGCTTCAGGTTCTGAGGTTGCAACACTCGTTGCAGGTGCAGAATTGCTCCGCAAGGACAACATTAAGTGCCGCATCGTTTCTTGTCCGTCAGAAGGTTTGTTCCGCACACAGCCTGTGGAGTACCAGAATGCACTCCTGCCAAACGGTGCGAAGATATTCGGTCTCACCGCAGGTTTGCCTGTAAACCTCCAAGGACTCGTAGGTGCAAACGGCAAGGTATGGGGACTTGAGACATTCGGTTTCTCTGCTCCATACAAGGTGCTCGACGAGAAACTCGGCTTCACTGCTGAAAATGTATACAACCAAGTTAAATCAATGTTATAATTTATATATAATATGGAAATAAAGACAATAGGGATAGCCTGCGACCACGCCGGCTATCCACTCAAGAAATTCGTTATCCAGTATTTGGAGGAACACGGCTATCCTTATAAGGATTATGGTACATACAGCGACCAGACTTGTAACTATCCTGAGTTTGGACATGCTCTTGCAGAAGGCATCGAGAGCGGCGAGGTATATCCCGGCATCGGTATCTGTGGCAGCGGCGAAGGCATTTCAATGACGCTCAACAAGCACCAAGGCATACGTGCCGGCTTGTGCTGGAACAAGGAGATTGCACATCTCGTACGTCAGCACAACGATGCCAACGTGCTTGTGCTTCCGGGACGTTTCGTAACCAACAGCGAGGCAGAGAAGATTATGGACGAGTTCTTCAAGACCACCTTTGAGGGCGGTCGTCATCAGACTCGTGTAAATATGATTCCTGTCAAGGCATAAACAACAACTATTATACTTATGAAAAGATTAGCGTTAATTTCTTGCTTGATTCTGTGCTCTGTCCTTTCGGCTTTGGCACAGGCAGAAATCAAGTTTGAGAAAGTTACCCACAACTTCGGCACATTCTCTGAGGATTCACCAAAGGTTACCACCTCGTTTAAGTTTACAAACGTTGGTGATGCCCCATTGGTAATCAATCAGGCTGTTGCCAGTTGCGGTTGCACCGTGCCCGAATACACCAAGGCACCTGTTAAGCCAGGTGAGTCAGGTGAAATAAAGGTAACATACAATGGTGCAGGAAAGTTCCCCGGTCATTTCAAGAAGAGTATCACCGTACGTACCAACGGCAAAGTTGAAATGACTCGCCTTTATATCGAAGGTGATATGACCGAGGCAACAAAGAAATAGCCACAATCAATACACACGTGAGATTATGTTTTAGCGCAAGTAGACTGTAAGGTCATTACAGCATGCTTGCGCTATAATTAATTCTTGATGTTCATTCGGTTAATTTGATAAAAAAAATATGAAATTTTAAACGTTTCTCAAATCATTTCACTAACTTTGCAACAAATATGGCTAATCACTGAACACTAAACACTATAACATGAATTATAAAAGTATATTGACAATGGCTGCCGTGATTGCAGCCGCGACAGCGCAGGCAAAGGTGACGCTGCCAAAGATTTTTGCAGACGGAATGGTGATGCAGCAGCAGACCAATGCAAACCTATGGGGTACTGCCACAAAGCAAAAGACGGTGAAAATAAGTACATCGTGGGACAACAAGACTTACAGCGTTACTGCTGATAAAGAGGGAAAATGGAACACGAGTATACAAACCCCTGCGGCAGGAGGACCATACACTATAACATTAGACGACGGCGAGAAGACAACACTAAATAATATTCTCATAGGCGAGGTGTGGATATGCAGCGGACAGAGCAATATGGAGATGCCCATGAAGGGATATAAAAACCAGCCAATAGAAAACGGTGTGAGCGACATTCTGCATTCACAGGATAGCCAACTGCGCCTGTTCACCGTGAAGCGCACCGCACAACTGAAGCCTATTGACGATGTCAGTGGCACTTGGGCAGAGGCTTGCCCTGAGAGTGTACGCGAGTTCAGTGCCACAGCATACTATTTCGGCAGGGAACTGCGCAGCACATTGCATTGTCCTGTAGGTTTGATATCAGTGTCGTGGGGAGGTGCTGCCTGTGAAGCGTGGATGGCAGAAGAATGGCTGAAGGCTTTTCCAGATGCCGTGCTGCCAAAGACCGATGACGACGTTAACAAGACAAAGCAACGCTGTCCGACAGCACTCTACAACGGTATGCTGCGCCCGATAATTGGCTATACGATGTGTGGCGCAATATGGTATCAGGGAGAGGACAATATTCCGCGCCACAGCACATACGCACGTATGCAGACAGCAATGATAGAGGGTTGGCGCAAGGAATGGAAGCAAGGCGACTTCCCATTCTACTACTGCCAGATAGCACCATACGACTATACCCTGATTGGATGGACATATAACAGTGCTTTCCTTCGTGAGCAGCAGATGCAGGCAGAGCAGATGACCACCAACACAGGCATGGCGTGCCTTATGGATGCAGGACTTGAGTTTGGCATTCACCCAAGAAAGAAAAACGTTGCAGGTGAGCGACTTGCACTGTTGGCACTCAACGGCACATACGGCGTAAAGGGCTTGTCAGCACAATCTGCATACTACAAGAGTGCAGAGTTCAATGGCGACACGGCAATAGTTTCGTTCGACCGTGCGGATATGTGGATATATGGCACTAACGGACTGAAAAGTGACCTCGTGGAGGTGGCTGGCGAAGACCACGTGTTCCATCCTGCAAAGGCGTGGATAGAACGCAGCAAACTATACGCCAAGAGCGATGCCGTGACGCATCCTGTGGCAGTACGCTATGCTTTCCGCAACTGGGTTGTGGGCGACCTATACAGCGACGGACTGCCAATAAGCAGTTTCCGCAGTGATGACTGGACAGATGACAACAACGGAACAAAAGGCGAGGAATATGACGTACACTAAATTTTTAACTACCCTAATTGTATTATTTTCTTTCACAACCACGATACAAGCGGCTGACTATCGTCCTACATCACTGACATGGACAACGCAGAGCAAAAACTCAAGCGAGTCGATGCCTTGCGGCGGATGCGACATTGGAATGAACGTATGGGTGGAGAATGGTGATGTACTTATCTACGCTACACGCAGCGGTTGGTTAGACGAAAACGGAACGTTGCTCAAGGCAGGACGTTGGAGATTGAAAATTGACGGTAATCCGCTGGCAGAATCTGACTTTAAGCAGACGCTGAATCTCGACAACGGAAACATTACGATAAGTGCCGCTGATGTGAAATTGCAGATATGGGCTGACGTTGAGACACCCGTATTCTTCATAGATATTAAGAGTGGAAAGAAACGTGGCGCAACATTGAGTTATGAGTCGTGGCGTTTCCGCGACCTGCCGCTCACAAAGGCAGAATGCCAGCAGTCATCGTGGAAGTGGATAGTGCCTGAAAATTGTTTGACATTTGCAGACAGCATAAAGCCAGAGAAGAGCAAACTGCGCTTCTATCACCACAACCGCAAGGAGACGGTACACGACTTCACGATGGAGCGAGAGGGCATAGACGGAATAAAGGACAAACTATATAATCCGCTGTCGATGCTGCGAATGGACGGCGAGATGACTGCACCTGCATTCACCTATGCCGGCACAGCCGACGGCAAATATGCATCTACTGACTACAGGGCATGGCAATACAAAGCTGCATCTATAAACGGCGCAATTATAACAGTGAAACTATCCGCAGACGCACAGCAAGTGAAGCCTGCCGTTTCGCTCCGTCGCTCCGCAGAATGGTGGCGCGCCTACTGGCAGCGCAGCTATATAATCACCGACACTCCCGAAGCACAGGAGATGGTACGCAACTATGAGTTGTTCCGCTTCCTGCTCGGTTGTAACGCAAAGGGGGCGTTGCCTACGAAGTTCAACGGCGGACTGTTTACCTTTGACCCCGTATATGTAGGGAAAGCATATCCTTTCACACCTGACTTCCGCCTTTGGGGCGGTGCCACGATGACAGCACAAAACCAGCGACTTGTATATTGGCCTATGCTGAAGAGTGGCGACACAGATATGATGACAGCGCAATTTGACACCTATCTGCGAATGTTGCCTACAGCCGTGGAGCGCACACGCTACTACTGGGGGCACGACGGCGCTTCGTTCACGGAGCAGATAGAGTGTTGCGGTCTGCCAAACCCTGCCGAATATGGCAAGCACAAGCCGGGGCAGGATATGGGTACTGAGCGCAACGCGTGGCTAGAATACCTGTGGGACACGCAGTTGGAGTTCTGCTCAATGATACTCGATGCAAAGAGCTATGCAGGTATGGACATAGAAAAGTATGACACGCTGATACGCCAGTGCATAAAGTTCTTCCCCGAACACTATCGTCAACTTGCGGTGGAACGAGGACCAAAGGCACTCGACGGCAACGGGCACTTGGTGATATTCCCCGGCTCTGGCTGTGAGACATACAAGCAGGCATATAACCCGTCAAGCACTATAGCCGCGCTCATTCGTGTATGCCAGCAATATGGTGATACCGCCACACTGAAACTGCTGCCGCCGATACCACTGCGCGACAATATGATTGCACCAGCAGAGGCGTGGGCGAGAATACAAAACGTTGAGACTCCGCAACTCTATCCTGTATGGCCGTGGAGACTCTATGGTGTAGGTCGTCCCGACATAGACATTGCAATAAACACCTATCGCAACGATGCGCACGCATTGAGCATGCGCGACATAAAAGGCTGGAAGCAAGACAACATCTGGGCTGCCTGCCTCGGACTTACCGACGATGCTGCCGACCTTAACACACGCAAGTTTGCATCAGGTCCATACCGCTACCCTGCCTTCTGGGATCAAGGTTTCGACTGGGCACCCGATCACAACCGTGGCGGAGCTGCAATGATTGGTTTGCAGGAGATGCTGTTGCAGGAAAAGGAAGACGGCGAATTGATATTGTTCCCTGCGTGGCCAAAATCATGGAACGCCAAGTTCCGACTGCACGCATCGGGCGGCAGAGTTGTTGAAGCAGAAATAAAGGACGGAAAAGTAACAACGACGAAATAACTGTTTAGAGGAAGGCGGACCGCAAGGTTACGCCTTCCTGCTTGAAAATATCATTGTGAACAATTGTGCCATCTTGTCTTCGGGCAACTGCATGATTTGGTGTGCAAGAGACTCCAAGTCGGTGTCTATGGCAAAACGTTCCATATACTTGCGCTTCATGCCGGGATTTATTTTCATATAGCCCTGCAACATCTTGGCTGTGGTGTGACCTGTTATCGACATTATCACCTCTGTGGGCATACCCTGCTGCAGTGCTATGGTTGAGAAAGTACGCCGTGCAACGTGCGACGAAAGACATTGATATTTCTTCATGTGTATGGTGGTGATGTTGTTTCCGCATTGCCTTACTTTCACCCAGTCTTCATCAAACCCTGCAATACGCCCCACCGTCTGCAACTGCGTGTTGTAACTCATATTGGTAGTTCGAGGAAAAACCATGCCTGAATCTTCTTCCTTGCTATAGCATTCTAATATGCGCCTCATCTGCTTTGTAATGGGAATCTCCAACAACTGATTTGTCTTTTGCGTCACTATTTTTATGCTGTTACACCCAATGTCGCACCATCGCAGCTTCATTGCATCGGAGAAGCGCAGTCCTGTGTAGCAACAAAACAGGAACATATCTCGTGTACGCTGCAACTTGCCATGCTTGCGCAGGTCAAGGTCTTGCAGTATCTTCAGTTCCTCGAGTGATAGTGCAAACTTGTTTCCGCTTATCATCTTGCATGTCTCGTCCTTGCACTTGACATGGTAACTGCGAAAAGAGGTATTTGAGGAATACCCCATGTTGTATGCCCAGTTGAGGAATGCCTTGACATCGCGCAGCAGCCGTTTCACATAACTATTGGAATAGCCTTTGGCTATCAGGTGGCACTCCATAGCATACAGCCACTCCTGTGACACATCCTCCCAGCAGGCATCGGGTGCAAACGCCCTCAAATGTTTCTGCGCCGTGACATGTTTCATCAATGTACGGTGTCTCCACTCAGCTTGTTCTGGATTGCTCTCTATTTGCCGTCTGCGCTCGTCAATAAGTTGCAGATAATAGTCTGCAACGCTCTTTCTATCATTCATGTATTTGTCGATTATTATGAAATTTATAATTTTTTATTTGCAAATATACTATAAAAATCGTAATTTTGCACTATCAATAACTAAACTCAATACACACAAATGAAAAGACTCATCACAATCTGTATGGTTCTCATAGCAACGACCATTACTTCAATGGCACAGACCACCTATTACACGAAAGTTTCTACCGACAAGCAACTTAACAAAAAGGCTGCAAAATGGATAAAGAGCGGAGAATGGCGCAACGGTTTTGACAAGGCTTCGCCCGACAAGAGTGTCAACATCGTTGAGATGTACGAACAGTATCAAAAGAATCCTAAACAATGGGAGGCAATGTTCCAATGGCTTGCAACCACCGACCTGTTCGCCATTCCCAAAGGCAAGCATCCGATACCTGGCACTGACCTTGTGGCAAGCGTGGAGGACAGTAAGAATGAGCCACTCGCCAAGCGTAAATCGGAAAGTCACTATCATCATATAGATTTCCAGTATGTGGTAAAAGGCAAGGAGCGCTTCGCCATTCTCGATCATATGTCGAGCAAGCCCAACTGCGAGTATCGTCCCGACGTGATACATTATGACTACGACATTGCTAAAACACGTTTCATAGATTCTCGTACCGACCGTTTCTTCCTCTTCTTCCCCTGCGACTGGCATATAGCAAAGGTTGCCACGGAAGATGAAGATCAGACAATACGTGTGATAGTAGTGAAGCTCGATTACGTAGAATAATTTAATATATTAAGACTATAAAAAGGTGTGCAAAAAAATTGACACACCTTTTTTATAAATAATAGTTATATTAGAAACTCTAATTGTTCACGCTGCCGCCTACGATGTCAAGAAGTTCGTTCGTGATTGCCTGCTGACGACTCTTGTTGTACTGCAGGTTGAGCTGTCGCAACAATTCGTCGGCATTGTCAGTGGCTGTCTGCATGGCAACCATTCTCGCTGCATGCTCCGATGCATTGCTGTCGAGCAGTGCGGTGTAGAGCAGCAAGTGGGCATACTTTGGAATAAGATGCGAGAGGACAGTGTCCATATCAGGCTCAACGATAAAGTTGTCGTTGAGCGGCTTCACCTCTTCCTCCTGACGTTCCTTCTGTCGCCCGTGCTTCTTGAGATACTCCTGACTCTCCTTGGTTGCGATGATAGATGTCAAGTCGCGCTCATGGTCACGCCCAAGTTCCTCCTCAATGTTGATGGGCAGGAAAGTCTTGTTGGTGAGAACCTGTGAGCCGGCGCTCTTGAAATGGTGGTAGATAAGCTCCACACGGTCAATCTCGCCGTCGGCAAACTTGCGTCCCAACTCTGTGGCAAGGTTTATGCAGTCGCTGACATTGGGCTTGTCGGCAAGGGCAGAAAATTCACCCTGCACGTTAAGTCCGAGTTTCTGCGCTTTTTCCGCCACCTTCCTGCCTACAGGATAAATCTCAACATTGTCGCGACCTACCTGTGCAGCATACTTGTCGACAGCATGTGCCATCATCTTTATGACATTGGCGTTGAAACCGCCACAAAGCGAGCTGTTGGATGAATATACCACCAATGCCACACGCTTCAGGGGACGTTCCTTGTCATAAATGGTGTGAGCTTCTGCCTCGGCTGCCAAGAACGACTTGAGAATGTGCTCCAGCATCGT
>JAFLSE010000151.1 GCA_022511075.1 Prevotella sp. | reverse complement strand
GGGCCGCAGAAGGCTGTGGTAACGGCTGTGAGGATACCGGTGGAAAGTAGTATCAGGGTGCGTGTCGTCTGGATGTTAAAGCCTAAGTTGATGGCATAATTCTCGCCGAGCAATATGGCGTTGAGTGGCTTTATGAGCATTGTGGCAATGAGCAGTCCGACGATGCACAACCCGCAAAACATGGGTAATTGGCTGAGGCTGACGTTACTGAAGCTGCCCATGCCCCAATTAACGTATGTATGCACGCTGTCGGCATTGGCAAAAAAGTTGCAAAGGGCGACGACCGACGAGGTGAGGTAGCTTACCATAATGCCGATAATCAGTATGGAAAGGATGTTTTTAATCAGTCGGGTGACGAACAGCAGCAGGGCTATTATGGCCATGGCACCGATGAACGCGGCGGCTACTACTGCCATATAACCCACGATTTGCAACCCTGCTCCGGCTGTCGGTGAGCCAATGATACCGCCTGTGACGAGCATGACGATGGCCACACCCAA
>JAFLSE010000150.1:238-501 GCA_022511075.1 Prevotella sp. | reverse complement strand
ATCCAACCGTCGTCATACTCATAGCGAGCTCGCTCGTCCGTATCGCTGATGTCCGAGAGGAAATAGTCAGGAATCTGATACTGCTCCTCCAGCATCTGAATGTCCTCCTCCGTCGGACACGTCACCTGTATCCAACAATTGGGCTGCCACGCTTCCAGTTGGCTGAGCCCACCAGTCATGTTCCAGTAAGTCTTCATAATTGCTAATCCTTTTTTGGGTCTAAAACGGTCTTAGCGGCAAGAGGATTAGCGGTCTTGCCAGCC
>JAFLSE010000150.1:0-228 GCA_022511075.1 Prevotella sp. | reverse complement strand
TACAAAAAATTTCCTCAGCCTCAAACATTCTGCACGTTTTTTGTGCATTTTGCGTGGAATTAGCGGAAAAAACAGTAACTTTGTCAGCAACTATCATATACTTAATGTGTAACTAAGCTATGCCGAAGAAAACCAATACATCAATCCCTGCAACCTATCCAGTCTGCGTCCATGCGGACTGCCCGCAGGCATCCACCTGTCTGCATCAACAAGCATACGCCACTCCGT
>JAFLSE010000015.1 GCA_022511075.1 Prevotella sp. | reverse complement strand
GTTTTGTCCCTTGCGCAGCGACTGCCACAGCAGACCAAAGATACCAAGCAACAGGGGCAGGCAGTAGAACACGTTGTGTCCTTTGTTCTCCTTCAGCTCGTCGGGCAGCAGGTCTTGGTCGCCAAGCATCAAGTTGTCTATGAAACTGATACCGGTTATCCAGTTGCCGTGCTCCAGTTCCCCATTACCCTGCAGGTCGTTCTGCCTTCCTGCGAAATTCCACATGAAATATCGCCAGTACATGAAATTGCACTGATAGGAAAGGAAGAACCTTATGTTGTCGAACTGCGAAGGCATCTTCACCATCATAGTCTCACCACAACGGTCGTAAGGCACTTCGCTGCCGTTCACTCCACCCATCCAGTCTTCGTATGCCTGTGCGTGTCCTGCATCATACATACGTGGGAAAAGCATATTCTGCGCATACTTGTATTCGTCCTTGGTGCGAACAACAAAGTATGAATCCTTCTCGTCGGGACTGGCTTTCTCCTTGCGCTGATATACGGGGTCGCCCTCGCTTGTAACAGGTCTGCAATATTCGCCGTCGCGTTTAAGAGCAACCTGCGAGGTGTATGCTTGTCCGTAGAACAGCGGACGCGAGCCATACTGCTCTCTGCCGAGATACTCGCCGAGGGTAAAGATGTCCTCTGGAGAGTTCTGGTCCATCGGAGGATTGGCAGCCGAGCGTATAACGATGAGCGCATAGCTTGAATAGCCAATCATGAGCATAAGCATACAGAGCAGCGAAGTGTTCTTTATGCGTGCGCTTATCAATGGCTTACCCTCGCGCTTCATGCGAAGCACAAACCATAGGATTGCCAACACAACAATGCCGATGATGACAGAACTGTAGCCATGACCATAGAACGGAATACCGAGCATGCCAAGCGATGCAAGGAAGGCAATGTTCTGCTTCTTCTCCTGCTTGTTGTTGTATGTGAGGTATATAGCCCATATAATGCAAGCAATGAGCAGGGCGATATAAATAATAACGCCTGTGTTGAAAGGACAACTGAGAACATTCACGAAGAACAATTCAAACCATCCACCCACTTTCACGATGCCCGGCACAACGCCATAGAGCACTGCGGCAAGTAACACAACAGATATACCGAGAGCGAGAAGCGAGCCGTGAAGGTCCTTCTTCGGATCATTCTGCGGGAATTTGCGATAGTAGTAGACAAGTACGATTGCAGGCAGACACAGCAGGTTGAGCAAGTGCACACCGATAGAAAGTCCTGTCATATACATGATAAGCACCAACCAGCGGTCGCTGTGAGGCTGGTCTGCCTCGTCTTCCCATTTAAGAATGAGCCAGAATACTATTGCCGTGAATGCCGAGGAATAGGCATACACCTCGCCCTCAACGGCAGAAAACCAGAACGTGTCGCTGAATGTGTATATGAGAGCACCCACAAGACCTGATGCCTCAATCGTTATCATCTTTGCCAATGAAATAGGTTCGCCGTCCTTCACCATCAACTTGCGGGTGAGGTGCGTAACCGTCCAGAAGAGGAACATTATTGTCGTAGCAGACAACAGCGCACTCATGGTGTTCACCATACGCGCCACTTCCGACGGGTCGCTCACGAACTGCGAGAAAAGATTAGCTGTGAGCATAAAGAAAGGTGCGCCCGGTGGGTGTCCTACTTCAAGTTTATAGCCTGTTGAGATAAATTCGGGACAGTCCCAGAACGAGGCTGTCGGCTCAATCGTAGAACAATACACGAATGCGGCAATCAAAAACGAGAGCCATCCGAGGACATTGTCCACTAATCTGAATTGTTTCATTGTCTTATCTTGATTTTTGTTTCTCTTGTTTAGCTGCCGATTCTGCAATCAGCCCTGCAAAGGTAGTAAATAATTGCGAAATATCGGCTGTCGCCCGTTTATAAACGGAGTATTTTGTAATTTATTAACTCAATAGCGTCACAGTCTTGTCTACAAGTACCATTTTAGATGCAAATTCCTTCACATACTCCAAGTTGTGGCTCACCATTACTATGGTACGCCTTCGGCTTTCGTCAACCAGCATCTTGTCTATCTCCTCACCGAAATCCTTGTCCACGTATGTATGGGGTTCATCGAGCACAAGCACATCGGGATTGGATATCATAGCACGGGCAATAAGCACCCTTTGCAACTGTCCGCCACTAAGCGCGCGCAACGGGCGTTGGGCAAGGTCGGTGAGCATGAAGCGCTGCAATGTATTATTGAGTCTTTCAATATGTCGGTCGTTTACTCTCCCGAACACTCCAAGTTCACCGTTGAGCCCCGACATCACCGTGTCACGCACGGATATGGGAAACTGCTTGTCGGCAGCATTGTACTGGGGAAGATAGCCTATGTTCAGTTGCCTGTCATAGTCAACAGAGCCTTTCATCGGCTTGATGAGTTTCAGCATAGCCTTCAGTAGAGTGGTCTTTCCTCCGCCATTCGGACCTACGATGCCCACAAATTCCTGTTCGCAGATATGCATATTGACATCTGTTATCGTGGGCTTTCCGTCGTAACCGGCAGTCATATTCCTTATGGATATTATCGGTTGCATATAGCCTTCGCAATGTTTTTCATTTCCGCTTCCCAGTCGTATGCCAACGGATTTATTTCCTTTATTTCCGCACCGGTAGCCTCGGCAAGTGCAGCCACGCTGTGTTCTGCAAACTCCTTTTGCAGCAGCATACATTTTGCGCCGTACTCCCTTGCCTGTTCTATTATGTGTTTCATCTCCGTGGCAGAAGGCTCTTTGCCGTCGTTCTCCACAACGATTTGCCGCAGTCCGTATTCTTTTGCGAATGCAGTAAGCGCAGGGTGGTATATCATAAAAGCCTTGTTAGGCGACTGTTTGAGCATCGATGCAATTTCCTTGTCCAACTGCACTATTCGTCTGTCAATACTATCGCGCCTGTGCATGAAATACAGCGAATCCTTTGCATCCAGAGCAATGAGTGCTTGCGTGATGTTTTGCAGCATTATTCGGGCATTCCTTGTCGATGTCCAAGTGTGTGGGTCGCCTGTATCTTCCACGCCTTCCGATGCATCTACCATCATCATATCGGGCGATGCGTTTCTGAAGCGTTCCGTCCACGATGTCTCAAATCCAAGTCTGCCTACCTTTATATATATGCAACTCTCGGCTAATGCCATCATCTGCCTTGCCGTCGGCTCGTATGTTTCGGGGCTTGCGCCAGTGGGCAGCATTGTGTTAACAGCAAACTTGTCGCCAGCTATACCCTCCGTGAAATATCGCAGAGGCTCTATGCTCACGGTTATAGTCTGTTTTTCAGAATGTTGTGAGGCAGAAGGTGTGCAGCCAATAAGGGCGGTAGTACCAAGCATAAGTATTACATAGCGCGCGAGTTTTCCAATGAAAATCGCCGTAGCCGTTATCACAACATTTGCACGCATAAGTCCGAGGGCAACACTTATGGCACTGCCAAGAATAGGCAGGAACGTAATCACTCCCATCCACGCCCCTCGTCCGGCAAGAAACTTTTGCGTCTTTGCCAACTGCTCATCCTTTACGTGCAGATATTTGGAAATCCATTCAGGCTTGCCCAAACGTCCAACTCCATAGTTGAACATACTGCCAAGCGTATTGCCGATAGTGCCATAGACAACAAGTTGCACAGGATTGAGCCCTGCCGCTATCAATGCCACCATTATAGCCTCGCTGCTGAAAGGAAACACACTGCCGGCAATAAAGGCGGCAATGAAGAATCCTATATATCCATAACTTGAGAGAATTTCAATGAAGGAATCCATAAGTTAAGTATTGTTACAATTAATATCAAGGCGGCAACAACCCACGTGATTATATTGGTGATGCGACTTCTTGTAAGTGCCACGAAGTGGGCTATCAACGGACAAGTGAACACAATCGTCATAGCCATAAGACACTCAAAATGCTGCGGCTGCAACACTATGAACACAAGCGTTGCCACGTTGAGCCAGGCAAAGGAGTAATAAAGCATACGATTTTGAATCTTGTCCAAATAACTTTCTTGCAGATAATGAACAATGCCTATGCCTGCCAACAGCAATGTTGTGGCAAATGCAGCAACCATACCTACCGATATATCGCCAAATGCCGCAATCTTCGGAAACTCCGCTATCGCCATAATATGCGCAATAGGTGTGGCTATGTCGCTGACAATGAAGAAATAGGCTGCAGCAAACCAATATGGTGCAATCAGTCCTATGAGCGAAGCCGCAAAGGTTTTCCACGACAGACTCTGAACGTGCAGAGCCATTACAAGCCACACCACAGGCACAAAGAACACTATCTTTATCCAAAACAGGCTTACCACGCCTATTGAGGCAAATGTGTAGAAAGTGTAACCCGTGGCTTTCTTGTCTTGGTATTGCAGAAAAAGAAAGGTTAGCATAAATGCCGTGCCAAGTGCAATGATATGGGCGGTAATGTCGGCAAACAGGAAATTTGCCATACACCATATTAATATATATGACACCGACACCATACGACTGCGTATACGCAACAGGGCATTGCGGTTGTTAAGTTCAACCAACAATGCCACCGTCATGGCAAACATAGCCAGTTGCGGATATAGCTGCATGGGCATCAATCCGCACAAAAGCCACACAGCAACCGCATACACTGACGCAACGGGCAGTGTATAGTTGCTTTCCGCCACCTTGTTCTGCAAAAACTTTGCCATCAGATGTCTTTTCCTATATCACGACGGAAATACTTGTCAGTAAAGTTTATCTTGCCTGCCTCGCGGAACGACTTTTCAAGAGCCTCAGCCTTGTCCTTGCCATACGAACTGACGGCTATAACCCTGCCGCCTGCGGTAACTACCTTACCGTCTGCCATTGCCGTACCGCTATGGAACACTATCGAGCCTTCAACATCGTCGATACCGCTTATCTCGTAGCCTTTCTTGTATTCCTGCGGATAGCCTCCGCTCACCATCATCACGCATACCACGGCACGCTCGTCAAACTCTATTGTCTTTTCATCGAGATTGCCGTTAGCAACGCCTTCAAACAGGTCTACTATGTCGCTTTTCAGTCGCAACATTACACTCTCAGTCTCAGGGTCGCCCATGCGACAGTTGTATTCTATCACCTTCGGCTCTCCGTCAACATTGATGAGTCCGAAGAAGATGAAGCCCTTATAGTCTATGCCGTCGGCTGCAAGGCCGTTAACGGTTGGGCGTATTATCCTGTCCTCAACCTTCTGCATCCACTCTTTCGTGGCAAAAGGAACAGGCGTTACGCTGCCCATACCTCCGGTGTTCAGTCCTGTGTCGCCCTCGCCAATACGTTTGTAGTCCTTTGCCTCTGGCAGTATCTTGTAGTTCTTGCCGTCGGTAAGTACGAACACCGAGCACTCGATGCCGCTCATAAACTCCTCTATTACTACCTTTGCCGATGCATTGCCGAACATTCCGCCAAGCATCTCCTTCAGTTCTTTCTGTGCTTCTTCGAGCGTCGGGAGAATAAGCACTCCCTTACCAGCACAGAGCCCATCGGCTTTCAATACATAAGGAGCTTTCAGTGTTTTGAGAAATTTCAGTCCTTCCTCTACATTTGTACCGTCGAATGTGCGGTACTGTGCCGTTGGTATGTTGTGGCGCATCATGAATGCCTTGGCAAAGTCCTTTGAGCCTTCGAGCACCGCACCAGCCTTCGACGGACCTATCACGGGCACATTGCTTGTGCGGCTGTCTTCCTTGAAGTTGTCGTAGATGCCGTTTACCAATGGGTCTTCAGGACCAACCACAACCATGTCCACCTTGTTTTCAACCACAAAGTCCTTTAGTTTCTCAAAGTCGTTAACACCTATTGCCACGTTCTCACCGCAGTTGCTTGTGCCGGCGTTGCCGGGGGCAATAAAAAGTTTCTCACACTTTGCGCTCTGCGCTATCTTCCATGCCAAGGCATGCTCCCTGCCTCCGCTTCCTAAAAGTAATATTTTCATTTCAAGTAAGTTTCAAAATAGTCAGTAATACGTTCGTGCAGATGCACGCTCTTGTGTCCTCTCATATTATGTCCTTCGCCTGGATATGCAAAGAAATCGGGCTGTGTTCCTGCCTCAATGCAGGCGTCAAGGAACATCAGGCATTGCTGCGGCACCACCGTATTGTCGTTCATGCCCGTTATAATCTGCAACTTGCCTTTCAGGTTCTTTGCCTTATTGAGCAGCGATGTCTGCTCATAGCCTTCGGGATTGGTTTCCGGAGTGTCCATATAGCGCTCGCCATACATCACTTCGTACCACTTCCAGTCGATGACAGGTCCACCGGCAACTCCCACCTTGAACACGTCAGGATAGTTGGTCATTAGCGATATTGTCATAAAACCGCCGAAACTCCAACCGTGAACGCCGAGCCTGTCGGCATCAACGTATGGCAGTGTCTTGAGGAACTCCACACCCTTTATCTGGTCTTTCATCTCCTCTTGTCCCAAACGGCGGAAGGTAGCTTGCTCAAACTTTGTGCCGCGGTCTTCGCTGCCTCGGTTGTCAAGAATGAACAGCAAATAGCCTTTCTGTGCCATGTATGTCTCCCAGTTGCGGCTCTTCCAATGCCAACTGGCATCTACGTTATGGGCGTGCGGACCGCCATAGACATACACCACCGTGGGATATTTCTTCGATGGGTCAAACCCTATTGGCTTCACCATACGATAGTAGAGGTCGGTTGTTCCGTCGGCAGCTTTTATTGTGCCGCAAGAGAACTCCGGCACGTTATAGCCCTTCCACGGGTCAGGGGCACTGAATATCATATTGCGCTTTGCCGTGGTGGTGTTCACCACTTCTATGTTGCGCGGCACATCAGGCTCACTGTAGTTGTCGCAAAGGAGCGTTCCCGATGCAGAAAGCACGCCACCATGATAGCCTTTGCCGTTGTCGAGCAGTGTCATCTTGCCGCTTTTCGTATTCACGGCATAAATATTGCGCTGCACAGGACTTTCAGCATTGGCAACAACAATAATCGACTTGTCTTTCTTGTTGAATCCCAAAACATCCACAATCACGAACTCGCCTTTCGTGAGTTGGCGCATTGTCTGCGACTCGTCCATTATATATATATGGTTATAGCCGTCGCGCTGACTCTGCATTATGAACTTGCCGTTATCCCACGGCAGGAACGTTATAGGATGGGTTGGCTCCACATATTTGTCGCTTGTCTCCCTGTATAGCGTAGCCTTCTTGTCGCCGGTGCTTGCATCATAGGCAACGAGATAACAGTCGTTTTGGTCGCGGTTCAGCTCAAACATATATACTGTGCTGTTATCCGGACTCCACGCAATGTTTGTGAAATATCTGTCGGTTGGGTCGCCGGCTTTCAGGTATATTGTCTTTCCTGTGTTTATGTCATATACTCCTACCGTCACCTTGTGACTTGTCATTCCAGCCATTGGATATTTGTCGGGCTCGTATGTCGCCTCACGCTCGAAAGTGTTTACCTGCGGATAGTCTGCCACCATCGACTGGTCCATGTGATAGAAGGCAAGACGCTTTCCGTCGTTGCTCCAGAACGTGCCTTTATCTATGCCAAACTCGTTGCGGTGCACGCTCTGTCCGTAAACAATCTCACGGCTGCCGTCATTAGTAAGTAGTGTTTCCTTGCCGTCGGCTGTGCGCACGCAGAGTTGGTCGTCCTTTACGTATGCCACGGCACGCGACTGTGCATTCCAATCGCTATAAGCCTCGCCCTTGCACTCCTGCGACCATACTATCTCCTTCTTTTTCCAGTCGTATAATATGCGCATCCTGCTGTTGCTAATCAGTGCCAAAGGCTGGTCGGCGTATGGGAAAGAGGCATAGAAAAGCCACGACATCTTTTCCTTCTCATTGTGCTTGGCAACAGCCTTGTTCACCTCTTCCGTCGTAGTAATTACGGTTTTCTTGCCTGTCTTGGTGTCAACCGTGCCAAACTCGTCGCTGTCTACATACATCAGCACATCGCCCCACCACGAGGTATACATGTTCTTCGGCATCATGTTTCGGAAGTTGGTGCCTCCGAAGCTCAGATCCTCAAGCGTGAACGTCTTTAGTTCCTGGGCTGTGGCAGGTTGAAGCATTGCCAGTCCTATAGCCATAATAATATTTCTTATCTTCATAAATTCCATTATTTTTTGAATCGTTTTCCACTGCGGTCAAACCTCTCATGACCTCCACGGTTCTCACGGTCGTTGTATTGGCGCTTGCCATTGCGAGGACGGTCGTCATCGCGTCTGTCACGATTGAATTTCTTACCCTTGTCGCCGTCAAAGTTCTTGCGTCCGAACTTCCTTTCACCGTCCTCCTGGCTTCTGCGCTCACGGCGTTGCCTTGCATTGCGCTGCTCTTGGTATTCCTTAATGTGGTCCTTGTAGTGGAACTTGAAGTTAAGCAGGTCGGCAGCCTCGTTCTCCTCCGTCTCGTCAAGGCGTTTCTTGAATTCACGGTTCTTCTTGAACCTGTGCTTCTCTGCCATCTGACGCTTCTCTTCGTCGGTTTTCACCGTACCGCCTTCGGTGCGGAACTCCCTGTATTTGCCGCCGAACATCTGATACTTTCGGAACTCGCATTCCAAAGAGCCGTTGAACACGGGTATCTTTATTGAAGGTTTCAGTCCTATCTGGTCGAAGCACTCTTCCCTGTAACTCAATATCCAGGCATCGTTGCCCGTAAAGTGGTGCTTCAGTCTCTCGCCTATCATCTTATATGTATCCAGCAGGTTTGGCGTTGAAATGCGCTCGCCGTATGGCGGATTTGTTACCATTATCGCCTTCTCATCTGGCTGTTCAAAGTCCTTGAAGTCTGCCTGCTTCACGGTTATGTCGCTTGAGAATCCTGCCGCCTTGACATTCTTTATGGCAGTGTTCACCGCCTTCATGTCAATGTCGTAGCCTATGATTTTGTGGTGGAACTCACGCTCCATACTGTCGTCGTTGTATATCTCATCGAACAGGTCGGGGTCGAAATCGTTCCATTTTTCAAAAGCAAACTGCTTGCGGAACAGACCCGGTGCCATGTTCTTTGCTATCAGCGCAGCCTCTATCAGCAACGTGCCACTGCCGCACATCGGGTCTATGAAGTCGGTTTCTCCCTGCCATCCTGTCATCAGTATCAAGCCTGCTGCCAGCACCTCGTTTATTGGTGCTTCCACATTCTCCTGCCTGTAACCACGACGGTGCAGGCTATCGCCCGATGAGTCGAGCGACAAGGTGCAGTCCTCGTCGGCAATGTGAATGTGCAGTCTTATATCGGGATTTGTTATGCTTATGTTCGGTCGTTTGTCGGTTTTCTCCTTGAATTGGTCCACAATCGCGTCCTTCACCTTGTATGCCACAAACTTTGAATGGCGGAATTCTTCCGAGAACACCACCGAGTCCACGGCAAATGTCGTGTCCACATCAAGGTATTGGGTCCAGTCAACCTTCATAACCTCGTTGTAAACGTCGTCGGCAGACTTTGCCCTAAAATGCAGTATCGGTTTTAGAATGCGCGTAGCTGTATGCAGTTGGAAATTCGCACGATACATCATTTCCTTGTTACCACTGAACGACACCATGCGTCTTCCAATCTGAATGTCGTTTGCTCCAATCTGAGTAAGTTCCTTTGCCAGTACAGGTTCCAGTCCCATGAACGTTTTGGCAATCATTTCAAACTCTTGCCCTTGCAAGTTGTTTAAATCGTTTTGCATCTTTTAGAAAAATATTATTATGTGTAATACTATGTATTCTTTGCGTCATTGCTGTCGGTCGTCTTTCCTCTGGTTTCCGTTGCCGCCTCTCCCTGTACTATCCGCGAGTATGGCGGCACATCGTCGGTAACCCACACGTTTCCTCCAATCACCGTGTCGTGCCCTATCGTTATCCTGCCTAATACGCTCGAATTTGAGTATATTGTTACGTTATCCTCAATAATGGGGTGGCGTGGCAAGTCCATCGGATGCCCGTTCTCATCGAAGGTAAAGTTTTTCGCTCCGAGCGTAACACCTTGATACAGCGTCACGTGATTGCCTATTATGCAGGTCGCACCTATCACAACACCCGTGCCGTGGTCTATCGTGAAGTGGTGTCCTATCGTAGCTCCGGGGTGAATGTCTATTCCTGTCTCCGAATGCGCCATTTCCGTCAGCATTCTCGGTATCAAAGGTACATCCATCATAAGAAGTTCGTGGGCAAGGCGGTAGTTCACCAATGCCTTGATAACAGGATAGCACGATATTATCTCGCCGTAGTTCCTTGCGGCAGGGTCGCCGTTATATGCTGCTTTCACATCGGTAGAGAGTATGCGGCGCAGTTCCGGAAGCCTTTGTATCACGTTTATGGCTATCTCCCTTGCCTGCTGCTTTATCCCCGGCAGCTCCTGTTCACCGTCGCCATTGCCGTCTTCCCTTTCCTGCCTTGCAAAACACAATCCAGCCGCCACTTGGTCGGTAAGCATTTTCTGCAATTGTTCAACATTCACACCGATGTGATACTCCATCGTCTGCATATTCACGCTCGAACGCCCGTAGTAGCCAGGAAATATAATGGCACGCACAAGTTCTGCTATGTCTTCGAGGATTTTTCCAGATGGCAAGGGATATCCATCCTTATGATGGTGATACAAGCCTTCCAATGCTCCCTGTTCCGACAACTCCCTAACCGTCGTAGTGAGTGTTTTTGTGAAGTCCTCCTTGCTCATCTTTACCTATTGATTGAAATATTCTGCAAAATTAATATAATTATGGTTCATTACCAAAAATACAAACCATATTTTAATATTTATTAGATAATATGAATGATGCTGTCTTTGCAAGAATTAATAGATTGTATTCTATGAAATTTAGTTAAATATTTGTATGTATACAAAAATATCAATACCTTTGCCGCATAGAATTAATTTCGTAGCAAACTATAAAGATATAATAGAAATGAGACAGTGGAAGAAGATAGAAGACTGTGATTTCAAGGAAATACTCTTCGATGAATACAATGGTGTGGCGAAGATAACAATCAACCGCCCTCGTTATCGCAATGCGTTTACACCGCGCACCACATGGGAGATGTCGCAGGCATTCGCGTGGTGCAGGGAGGCTGCGCATATCAGTGTAGTGATACTTACGGGTGCAGGCGACAAGGCTTTTTGCAGCGGTGGCGATATGAACGTGAAAGGTCGTGGTGGATATGTGGGCGAGGACGGAGTGCCGAGGCTCAATGTGCTCGATGTGCAAAAGCAGATACGTTCGCTGCCGAAGCCCGTCATTGCTATGGTGAACGGCTATGCCATAGGCGGTGGACATGTGCTGCACCTGATGTGCGACCTTACGATTGCCTCCGAGAATGCTATATTCGGACAGACTGGTCCGAAGGTTGGTTCGTTCGATGCTGGTTTTGGAGCAAGTTATCTGGCACGTATCGTAGGACAGAAGAAAGCAAGGGAAATATGGTTTCTGTGCCGCCAATACTCGGCACAAGAAGCGGAGCGCATGGGAATGGTGAATAAGGTAGTGCCGCTTGAAAGGCTCGAAGACGAGTGTATGGAATGGGCAGAGACGATGATGGAGCGCAGTCCGTTGGCACTACGAATGATAAAGGCAGGACTTAATGCCGAACTTGACGGACAGGCTGGTATACAGGAACTTGCTGGCGACTGCACTATGCTTTACTATATGCTCGACGAGGCGCAGGAAGGCGGCAGGGCTTTCCTTGAAAAGCGCAAGCCCGACTTCTCGAAATATCCCAAACTGCCGTAACACAGAAAAAGCAATAGCAACGATGACAAGCAGAAAGATAACTATAATGAAAAAAGTGCTGCAATTCAGGCAGCCGGCAGGAACATCGCGCGGCGTATATACCGAGCGCACATCGTGGTTTATAGACCTTGAGGAAGACGGCAGACACGGCATAGGTGAGTGCGCACCGTTGCCGCAACTGAGTTGCGATGATATGCCCGAAGATGAATACGTTGCCCGTCTGCGCACATTCTGCGACGAATACGAGAGGGTGGGGGAGATTGACTATCATGCCATGCACAACTATCCTTCTATGCTTTTCGGACTTGAGACGGCAGAACTCTCGTTGCGCCGTGGCAATGCCCTTTTCGACACTCCTTTCAGTCGTGGTGAGGAGGGAATACCCATCAATGGACTTGTGTGGATGGGTAATTTCCAAGAGATGATGCAGCGCATTGAGGACAAGCTCTCCGAAGGCTTCCATTGCATAAAGCTGAAAGTAGGGGCAATCGACTTTGACAGCGAATTGGAAATGGTGAAGCATATCCGCAGTCGTTTCTCGTTCCACGACGTGGAGTTGCGCTTGGATGCAAACGGGGGCTTCAATCCCGACGAGGCTCTATATCGTCTGGAACTGCTGTCTCAGTATGCCATACACAGCATAGAACAGCCCATAGCATGCCACAACTGGGGCGAAATGGCGGAACTTTGCCGCGAGTCGCCCCTCCCGATTGCACTTGACGAGGAACTCATAGGAGTGAATACGGCAGAGGCAAAACGTCAGCTCCTCAACATAATAAAGCCTCGCTACATAGTGCTTAAACCTTCGTTGCATGGCGGAATGCACGGAACGCGCGAGTGGGTCGATATTGCTTCCGATATGAACATAGGCTCTTGGATAACATCTGCCTTGGAAAGCAACGTTGGGCTTAATGCCGTGGCAAACCTTGCTGCCGATATCTATGGACCGAATATCCGTATGCCGCAAGGACTTGGCACCGGGCAGTTGTTCACCAACAATGTTCCGATGCCACTTGCCATTCGTGGCGAAAGGCTTTGGACTTGAAATTTATTTGAATTTTTCGGATATACATTAATAAACATACGTTAATAATTTAAATTTTATTAACCGTTTTTTTTTTTTGTTCACACTTTTCGTCGTACCTTTGCTCTCGCAATTAAACGAACTTTTATGGTTTACGCGTATAACTGTCTGATTAACAATATATTTGTAAGTCTTGCAGGACTCATACCATTTGTCCTAACTGAAAAGTGCAATGCCCCAGCAAGATGACACACAGCCAAAGTGGTATGTTATGCGCGACCTCAAGCGCACCAATGCCAAGATCTCTGCCTACAAGTACTTAAAGGATATGGGATTAGAGGTGTTCACGCCATTAAAACGCCGTAAGAACGCAAGAAAAGAGTGGGAAGACATACCGTTGATACACGGACTGCTGTTCGTTCATGAATCCAGTGAGAAACTCGACCCGATAGTGGAGCTCACTCCCACATTACAATACAGATACGTTCCGAAAAAGTTTCACGAGCCGATGGTAGTTCCCGATGCCGACATGGAGAGATTTATCTATGCCGTCACCGTTACCGATGCTCCCCGATATTACCAGCCTGAAGAAATAACTCCCGACATGCGCGGTCGCAGGATTCGCATCATGGGAGGTCCGCTCGACGGATACGAAGGTTTCCTGCTTACCACGCGCGGCTCAAAAGTCAAACGTCTGCTCGTAGACTTGCCTGGTTTCCTGTCAGCAGGTGTTGAGGTGAATCCCGATTTCATACAACTGTTGAAATAGAGAGGAAGTGAAAAAACAGTTTTGATACACCATAGACTTCGTTCAAACAATGCTATATTTTAAGAAAAAGCATAAATTTAGCACGCTATAAACAGATTTTTTGATTGTATTTCCATAAGATTCGACGTTCCTTAAGGAATAAAAATAAATAAAGTTAATTTATTTTGCATTCCATTCTATTTGCTGTATCTTTGCAACCAAAACAATGATATTGCTATGATAATCGGTAGAAGAAAAGAACAGCAAGAACTTTTGAAGGCATACGAATCGGAGTATTCTGAATTTGTTGCAGTGACAGGACGCCGTCGTGTGGGTAAAACATTCCTTGTAAGAGAAACATTCAACTATAAATTTGCTTTCCAGCATTCGGGTTTGGCAAACCAGAATACGCGTGCACAACTGCGTGAGTTCCGTCAGTCACTCATTCGATGCGGTATGAAAAAGTGCCGTATCCCCATTGATTGGTCGGATGCATTCTTCCTGCTATCACAGTTGCTTGACCAACAAAAAAAGCGAAAGAAGGTTGTCTTTATCGACGAGTTGCCATGGATGGATGCCCCACGTTCGAACTTCGTTTCCGCAATAGAACATTTCTGGAACGGCTATGCGTCGGCTCGGAAAGACATACTCCTTATTATCTGTGGCTCGGCAACATCATGGATTATCAACAATGTATTCAAGGATCATGGCGGTTTGCACAATAGAGTTACATATAGAATAAACCTCTCTCCATTCACTCTTGGCGAATGTGAACAATATACCAAGAAGCATAATCTTGGAATGACGCGCTATGGCATAATGGAGTGTTATATGATTATGGGAGGCGTTCCTTTCTATTGGTCGCAGTTGGAACACGGAAAAAGTGTAGCCCAGAACATTGATGCGTTGTTTTTCTCGCAGACAGGCAAACTACATGATGAATATAATGAGTTGTACAAGTCGCTGTTCAAGAATTACGGACCTTACATCAAGGTAGTAGAAGCACTTGGAACCAAGAGAATGGGAATGACTCGCGATGAACTTATCAGCGAAAGCGACATGCCAAACAACGGGCTTCTTACAAGGGTGTTGGAGGATTTGGAGGCATGCGGGTTTATACGCAAATACAAGCATAAAGGAATAAAGCATAATACAGCCATTTTCCAACTTATAGACAACTACACGTTGTTCTATTACAAGTTTTTGAAAGACAAATCCAATGTAGACGAGAATTATTGGAGCATCAACACAAACACTGCCGTTCGCAATGTGTGGGAAGGGCTTGCATTTGAACAACTTTGTTTCGGGCATATCCGACAGATAAAACAGGCATTAGGTATATCAGGAGTTTCCACCCAGATATACTCGTGGCGAGTAAATGATGACCCAATATATGGCGATGGTGCGCAAATAGATATGGTAATCGACCGTGCAGACCATGTTGTCAATCTCTGCGAGATGAAATTCTCAACCACGGAGTATGCCATAGAAAAATCAGACAATGAAAACCTGCGTCACAAGGCTGGACGTTTCAGAGAAACACAAAAGTCGCATAAAGCCATTCATACAACATTCATAGCTCCTTTTGGAATCAAACACAATATGTATGAGCACAGTGTTCAGAATGTAATAACGGCAGAGGATTTGTTTAAAGAATAATCGTCACAGGCTTTGCCATCGACAAGGGGTAGACCTGTGGTTCACTCCTCACTTAAGTCCGTTTGCCATCGAAAGCAAGTCCGTTGTCCATCGAGAGCAGGTTCGTTTGCCATCGAGACTACTTACGTTTTGATGGGAACAGTAACAGTAAGAATCACTAAATTCTGAAAATTCCTCGCACGTACGCAGGAACTCTCGCCGTGCCGTGACTTCCTGCGTACGTGCGTGAGAAAGTCTTGAAAAAGACTGTTCCTTACTGTTACTGTTCCTAAAATAAGATACATTCATATTCGTATATGTATTGCGGTTTCTTGAATTCCGCCACAAAGATAATACATTATGCAAATATCGATTCCCGTATATATGCGGGAATATTGAAAGACATTTTAACAACAATTGTCAAATATTAAACGAAAAACTATGGCAAAAACAAGTTTCACCACGAACAACCGCCGTTTCGGCATTGTTCTTTCCAGCGAGCTCCGCACCCACTGCATTCCAGTCTGCGAGCTCATGCATGCGTGTCGTTTCAGCCACTCCACCTTCTACAAAATCAAAAAGGCGAGGGCTGCTATCATCTGAAGTACTATCAGGAAATAATGCACATTCTCGGTCGCTTTGTTGACGACCCGAATGAACTGCGTGAAACACGTCGCCGACTCGGCATCGCCCTCGCAGAGTATGAACTGGAATAGTATAACTTTTTGATAGTTTCTTTTGGAGATGTCAGAAAAAAGATGTACTTTTGAATAAAATACGCTACATCTCAGGAATAAAAATAAATAAAGTTAATTTATTTTGTATTCCATTCGATTTGCAGTATCTTTGCAGCAGGAATTAATTTCAGCGATGAGGATAAACGGTATGAATACGATAACAATAGATTCAGCATTATATAAAGAGGCAGAACGATTTGCCGCACAGAATAATATGACCATAAGCAGTTTTCTTGAATATGCTGTTCGGAAGATGATAAAGGTTATGCCTTCAGACACGACTACAAAAAGTTATCGTAATACTTTGGAGTATCAACAAGCCCTTGACTATATGGATTCTTTTGTGGCTGAAGATCTTGCAGAGACTGTTCCTGCAGAAGAAAAAGGTATTGATATATTGGTTGAACAGAAATATATGCCATGAAGGTCTACATAGACACAAATATTTTGGTGGATTTTATTTGCCGACGCGATACCTTTTTTGAACCTGCAAAAGCATTGTTTGCTACCGGATATATAGGCAAGGTTAAACTCGTGATATCTTCTGTTTCTATTCTTAACGCTGTATATATCGGCCGTAAATATGGTTCAATACAAATTAAGTCTAAACTTGAATCATTGTCTCATTTCGTGGAGATCATTGATTTAACTTCGGATACGGTTATCTCTGAATTGACAAGTGATTGGAAAGATTATGAGGATGCTGTTCAACACAAGTCTGCAATCAAAGTAAACGCAGATTGCATTGTAACACGTAACAACCCCGATTTCTCATTATCCTCCATTCCTGTATATACAGTTGAGGAGATTTTAAAACTCTGCGAAAATATTTAGTTATTGACACTAATACATTTGTTTTTAACTCCTCTAACTGATAACTGAACACTAAACACTAATAACTAAAATAGGTCGCTAATTACATTCTTTCCCAAAGGAGAAATCTTTTGGGAGTATGTTGTGTTGTTTGTAAATAACAACTCATCAAATAACACTTATAACTGATAAGGAACGCTAATCAAAGATTAGACTTATTTTAATATCCTAAGTATGAAGAGAACAATCGTAATTACAGGCGGTGCAGGCTTCATAGGAAGCCATGTAGTGCGTCTATTCGTGAACAAATATCCAGAGTATCATATCATCAACCTCGACAAGCTGACATATGCCGGCAACCTGGCAAACCTGAAGGACATCGAGGACAAGCCCAACTATGAGTTTGTAAAGATGGACATCTGTGATTTCGAATCATTCTATCAGCTTATGCAGGACAGGAAGGTGGACGGCATTATCCACCTGGCTGCCGAGAGCCACGTAGACCGCAGCATCAAAGACCCGTTCACATTCGCAAAGACCAACGTGATGGGCACGCTTTCACTGCTTCAGGCAGCCAAACTCTACTGGGAATCATTGCCAGAGAAATATGATGGCAAGCGCTTCTATCATATCTCCACCGATGAGGTCTACGGTGCACTGGAACTGACACATCCCGAAGGCATAGAGCCGCCGTTCACAACAACAGCCTCAAGTGCCGAGCATCATCTGGCATACGGCGACAGGTTCTTCCTTGAGACCACGAAGTATAATCCACATTCACCGTACAGTGCATCGAAGGCTTCGAGCGACCACTTCGTACGTGCCTACCACGACACATACGGCATGCCCGTTGTCGTAACGAACTGCTCTAACAACTACGGTCCATATCAGTTCCCGGAGAAACTGATACCGCTGTTCATCAACAACATCCGCCACCGCAAGCCGCTGCCCGTCTATGGCAAGGGTGAGAACGTGCGCGACTGGCTGTTCGTTGAAGACCATGCCCGTGCCATCGACCTGATTTTCCATGAGGGCAGGATAGCAGACACTTACAACATCGGAGGCTTCAACGAGTGGAAGAACATAGACATCATCAAGGTGGTCATCAATACCGTAGACCGTCTGTTGGGTCGCAAAGAGGGTGAGGATATGGACTTGATAACCTATGTCACCGACCGTGCCGGTCACGACCTACGCTACGCCATTGACTCCTCGAAACTGCAACGCGAATTGGGCTGGGAGCCGTCGCTGCAGTTTGAGGAAGGCATCGAGCGTACGGTGCGCTGGTATCTTGACAACCAGGAATGGCTTGACAATGTGACGAACGGCGACTATCAGAAGTACTACGATAATATGTACACTAATACTAAAATAGGTAACTAATTACATTCATTCCCAAAGGAGAAATCTTTTGGGGTTGTTTCCTGTTATTTGGTATTGAACACAGAACACTAATAACTGATTGTGCTTCTATCGCAGTGAGTGCAACCACACATTACAGCTCGAAATGCTGTTTAAGGAAGTGGAGGCACAAATCCTGTCGATTCTATACATATAGGATACTTAGGTAAGTATTATAATATACTTTGTCGTTTTTATTTTAATAATCATGAATTTGGAACAAATAGCATCAGGCTCATAGAATTATATGTACAGGCAACTTTTCTCCGTACAACAATGTGCCAGGAAAGACTACCGCAACAATCGAGTTTACTGACAAAATAAGCAAAGAAGATATACAGGAAAACCTTTCAAGGATTCCTTTCAGTCCGAAATATATCACCCACCAATATAACCGTTACACATATCCAATACAAGATGCAGAAACTTGTGAGATGATAAGCTGTCTCAAAAATACGCTTTCTTCAGAAAGTTTTTATTTTACGGGGCGTTTTGCTGACTGGGAGTATTATAATATGGATGTTGCCACAGGGGCTGCAATGGATTTGTGCAAGTCAATCGTTGCTAAATTTTCTGACACTAATAGATAATCGTAACATACTTTATAGATATATTCTGATAGTCGCAGTTTAAATACTTATTATTATGGCTAATTATTATATCTCCTCTTTCTTTTGGAGCACCTTGTCAAAGGTGCTGACAGCCATAGTGGGATTTATATCTGTTCCTTTGCTTTTAGGCTATTACGGAAAAGCGGACTATGGAATATTGTCATTGGCTACCGCCTGCAATGGATATATGCATTTGCTTGATTTAGGAATGAATGTAGGAGCCGTGAAATTTTTCTCACAATGGAAAGCCCAAGGAAATATCGACAAAATTTATCGTGTTGCAAGAACAAACATTACTTTTTATTTTATAATTTCTCTTATCAACATCGTCGGACTACTTGCTTTGGCATTTGAGGGAGAAGGATTTTTTGCAATTTCCCATGAACAATTTCTTCAGTTGCGTATATGTTTACTTATTATTGCCATATTCAGTGTTTTTAGCTGGGGAGCCACAACATTTAATCAACTATTGATTGCAGACAAGCAAATAACGTTCACAATGCAAGTACAATGCCTAATTACGTTATTAAAAGTCGTAGCAATTGCACTTGTATTCGTAGCAAATCTTACATTGACCACATATTTTTTATATATTACATGTTTTGTTGCGTTAGCATTCATACCATACGCCTATAAATGCAAAGCAGACGGACTTATAGACAGTTTAAAGCCAGCATGGTATTGGGAAGACTTTAATATAGTATTGACATTCAGTCTTTCTATATTTTTCCTTTCCATATTCCAGGTTACAGCTACACAATCGCGCCCCATTTTATTGGGAATATTCGCACAAAATGGAGCTACTGCGGTTGCTGACTTCAGAATTATCGAAGTCGTCCCCCAATTCATAATAATGTTATGTGGTACATTCTCCGGTATATTTCTTCCTAAAACATCGGAAATGGTGGCAAAAAACGATGAAGCGGCAATGAGGGAATTTGCATATAAATGGACTGTTTACACAACAGTTATTACAACAATAATGTGCTTTCCTTTTATTTTATGTGCTCCTGAAGTTTTGGCTGCATACGTTGGGAAAGAATACATTTATTTATCAAAATGGCTTATAATCTGGTGTATAACGGTTTTAATCCAGATGCATACCACTCCAGGGAATGCACTTGTCTTGGCTCATGGAAAAACAAAATCGCTTGTAAAGATAACATCTATAGCATGCATTGGATCAATGTTCTTAAATGCCGTTTTATGTAAATATTATGATGTTGGGTCTGCCGTTATCGCTTATTTTGTATATGTTTTGATAATCATGGGCTTGTACTATATGTACTTTTATAAAAAATTGCTACATCTCAGCAGGTTAAGGATGTTCAGATGTTTTGCGCTCCCCACATCTATTGCATTACTTTGTTATATCTTTGTATATCTCATACCTGTTTCGACAAGTTTATATGGGGATATAAACGAGCGAGTTACATACATTTTTGTATGTGTTACAAAATCTATGATATGGCTTATATTATATATGGCTATTCTGCAAACGACACGAATTATTGACTTTAAAATATTAAGAAAATAATGGAAATATGCTCTGCTGACAAATGTACAGGCTGTGCTGCATGTATGGAAGTGTGTCCCCAAGAATGTATATCCATGACGGAGGATTCCTTGGGAGCAATGCACCCTATAATAGACAATGTAAAATGTGTCAAATGCAATTTGTGCACAAAAACATGTCCCAACAATATTGATTTGAATTTCAACTACCCAAAGAAATGTTATGCTTCATGGATAACGGATGTCAAGAAACGTGAGATATGCGCATCTGGCGGCATTGGCACAGTAATGTCCGAATATATAATCAAACAGGGAGGAGTCGTGTTTGGCTCGCGTTATGACGAAAACCTTACGCCTACAATGTCCTATGCAGAAACACTTGAAGAGTTAGAGTATTATAAAGGCTCGCGTTATGTGCAGAGTCTTGTAGGAAAGTCTCTATTCAAAGATGTACGAAAGTTTTTGACAGAAGGGAGACAAGTTTTGTTTGTGGGAACTCCATGCCAGATAGCAGGATTGAAAACATTCTTAAGAAAGGAATATGACAATCTCATAACTGTTGACCTTATTTGTCATGGTGTATGCCCGACGAAATATCTTGTCGAAGAAGTTTCTTATTTAAAGCAGAAATATAGACTTGAAGATGTTACAGACATACGTTTCAGAGGTAACGACGGAAATAACTACCGTCTATCTTTGTGGAAAGATAGACGGAAGTTATTTCCTCGGAACAACTACCTAAAAGAAATATTCTATTTTCCTGAACCTCAACAGTATTATCTTACAGGATTCTTAAAGGGAATATCCTTACGTGAAAATTGTTATACGTGTAACTATGCACGTCCCGAACGCATCTCAGACATAACAATCGGTGACTTCATCGGTCTCGGTAACGAAGTTCCGTTTGGATATTCAAAGGAGAACGTATCTTCGGTGACCGTGAACACCGAAAAAGGCGACAAGTTCTACGATGCGGTCTCTTCCGCAAGCAAGGATTTGCTGAATGTCGAAAGAGACTATAAAGAACGACTTGTTTACAAGCCATCATTAGTGTATCCATACCCCCGACACGAGTTAAATGAAAAATTCAATCGATTATATAGTAAGATAGGTTACACCAGGGCTATTAGAAAAGTGCTAAGGTATCATATGATTAAACAAAAGATTAAATATTTTTTGTCTTTTCCCAAACTGGTATTGTGGTTAATATATAAGCATATCCGATAATCTGTTTAGTAAATACAAAATTGTTTTTATGAATATAGGAATCGCAACTTGGTTTGGTTCTGATAATTTTGGCACAAATCTGCAATGTTACGCATTTTACCAATACTTGCAGAGCCAAGGTCATGAAACATACATTATTCCATGCTTTCAATACGGTAAACTTGGATTTAAATGTACATTGGTAAATTTCTGGCATAGTATAAAAAGATTCTTATCAAACACAATAATACATAGGGGAAAATATGACATAATAGACGAATATACAAGCAAGCATTTAAACATATATCCTATGATTACCACCAAAAGAGGATATCACAAATTGCTTGACCATTTTGACTGTTTCTTTTCGGGAAGCGACCAAATATGGAATCCATTCTATTTGTCCTCATTTTATTTGTTGGACTTTGCCAAATCTAAACCACGATTTGCTTATGCATCATCATTGGGAGTATCGGAAATACCTTTGGATAAATCTTATGCTTATAAAAAAGAATTAAGGTATTTCAAATATATCGGTATTCGGGAAAAGACAGGAGCAGATTTAGTTAACAGATTATTAGGGGAGAACAAGGCTGTACAAGTGTTAGACCCAACTTTTTTGTTGTCAAGAGATGAATGGCATACTTTTTCAAAAGAAATAGATACAAACGGAATAGAGTTACGTTCCTATATGTTTGTATATATTATCGGCAACAGGGATATATATCCTAATTACATAAAAAACATACAACAACATTACAACATATCTAATATAGTATGTGTTAAGTCTGCGGAAGGTGGCTATTATAGTGATGCGACTCTCGGACTTAACAAGATTTCTCCTATGCAATTTGTATACTTACTCATGAATGCACGACTCGTATGTACGGATTCATTCCATGCCACGGCATTGAGTATAAATATGAACCTTAATTTTATTGAATTGCTGAGATTTGAAGATACCGACAAATGCTCCCAAAATTCAAGGATATATGATTTATTAAATCATTATTTGCTTTCTGACCGTATATATGAAGGAGCAAACCTTCCTGATGAAAACATTGACTATTGTATAGCTAATTCCACATTGGCAGAAGACCGTAAAAAGTCTGTAAGGTTTATAGACGATTGTCTGAATGCTGCAAAAATAAATATCAATGACGAGAGAGAGAGTTTCTAATTTTGAGGCATTGCGCCTTGTAGCTATATTCATGATTATCGTGCATCACTTGGTAATTAAAAGTGATGATAGTTGTGGTTATATAACACCCTGGAATGCCAACGAGCATGGATATGTCGGATTAATTATCAACTCTTTAGTCGTGGGGGGGGTAAATATCTTTATCTTAATTAGCGGGTGGTTTGGAATCCGAACAATATGGACTCAAATATTCAGACTGGTCCTTGACTGCTTTATTTACTCTATAATTACCAATATAATTTGTGTCGTTTTCTTAGGAGTTCCGTTTGAAATACGTTCTTTTATACACAGCACATTATTCTTTAACAATTGGTTTGTGGAGGCATTTATAATGTTTTTACTGCTTATCCCAATAATTAATGCCGCAATTTCCGTGTTTGATAACAAAACCTTTGTTATTGCATTGGCGTGTCTGACAATCTTTAATGTGGGTTTTGGTTTCTGCATGGGAAAACTTAACATAAATGGATACAATGCATTGAATTTTGCCTATTTATATATAATAGCAAGATGGTTGCGCAGAATGTCAGCGACACGGTGGTTTGGGTGTTTTGCCCATAAGGGATGGCTGATATGGCTGCTTTGTGCCGTGCCAATAGTTGCAGGTTTCATTTTGATAGCATCAAACGCATCATGGACACCTTCTATGTCGCAAAAGCTTTTTGGATACAATAATCCTTTTATTGTCATGTCTTCCATCGCATTCTTTTGTTGGTTCAGTACCTTCGAATTTCAAAGTAGTTTGATAAATCGTTTGGCGAAAGGGACATTTGGTGTTTTCCTACTCCATACCACATCTTTGTTTATTCCATTTCGTTCAGAATTCTTCGGTAATATCATACATCAATATGGCTATTGGTCTTTGTTTTTTTCTGCTCTTGGATTATTTATAATATGTCTATTGATATCAAGTATTATAGAAATCTTGAAAACTTTCGCTAAACCATATTGCTATTTGAAATGACATTGCCTATTTTGTAAGAATATGAGTAAAGACAACATTACAGGTAAATCCATTCTTTTAATTATTGAACCATTTTACGGCTATGGTCAAATTATAAAAGAAGAATTGATATAATTAGGTGCAAAATGTGTCTATCTCAAAACCGCAGAGTTTATCAAAGGGAGTTTTAGAGATGGGACTAATATACATAAGTTGAAAGAGTTTTCTTTAATCCTTGCCATCGCAGCAGATGGACAAAAGAACTGATTTCAGAAATTGATGAAATGCATTTTGACACTCTCATTGTCGTTGAAAATATGCCATTTAAGAAAAGTTTTTTGACACATATTTCTAAAAATAACCCAAGCATAAGGAAAATACTTTTTCTTTGGGATACATTCATCATTATAGATTTAAGTCATCGCAAACGTCAAGGAATGACGATTAATGCCATAACAGCATTAGCTATGGGTAAAAAATTAATAACTACAAATAAGAAGGATTATAAATGAACCATTCTATAATCATTATAAGCAGTTCATTCATTAATTGTTCAATATAATGCATAATTTACTTTTTTCTATAACGATTCCTGCATATAAGCGACTCTTCTTATATGAGGCTATTGATAGTTGTTTGGCACAGACATATAAGAATTTTGAACTTATTATTGTAGATGACGCATCTCCCGAAGACATTAAAGGGATTGTTGACAGGTTTGACGATCAACGCATTCGCTATTATCGTAATGAGAAAAATTGCGGAGCGATTAATGTCGTAGATAATTGGAACATATGTTTGTCGTATGCTCGTGGAGAATATATAATTTGTATGGGTGATGATGATCGTCTGCTCCCTTGCTGTCTTGAAGAGTATGCACGTTTGATAGAAGAATATCCAGAGATAGGATTGCTGCATGGTTGGACAGAGATTATCGATGAACATTCGCAGATAACAGAACTTTCCGCACCCCGCCCATTGTGGGAGTCGGCATATTCTGTGGCATGGAATCGTTGGGAAAACCGTCACCACCAATATATCGGAGATTGGTGCTTTGAAATAGAATGGTTGCGTAAACAGGGTGGTTTTTATAAATTGCCTCTTGCGTGGAGTTCTGATGACATAACTGCCATTATCGGCGCTTTAAAAAATGGAGTCGTAAATTCGCAAAAACCTTGTTTCCAATATCGTAATCATTCTTCAACCATTACAACCAACGGAGGAAATTCATCCATAAAAGTGGATGCCGTCCGCATGGAACGTGAATGGTTTGAGAAATTCCTTGCAAAGGAACCGATGGATAAACTTGACTGTATATATCGCAAAATGTTTCTTAACAATATGCAGAAGCATTTCGAACGCAAGTATGGAACAACCATTGCTTGGGACTTGAACAGCAACAACATATTTCGGATATTCCGTTATTACCGTTTCCGAAAAGAATATGGATATACCCGCCGTGCACTTGGATATGCAATACAGTCTTGGATAAGATACAAAATTAAATGCATATTTTGATAAAAATTGACATTTTTAGTAAGTAAGACCAACGAACTCACAAATTGCGCAATCATCAGTCCTGTTTTATACAAGAAAGATATGAAATCAACGAAATACCCCTTTAGAAACTCCTATATCAAAAACATATGATACCAAAAATTATACACTATTGTTGGTTTGGCGGAAAAGAGATGCTGCCAATGCTAAAGACGTGCATGGCTTCGTGGAAAAAGCCTTCTATGCCATAGAGGGGAATATTGCACATCCAATCTTGATCGGCAAATGGTTTCATGGAACAACGAAGTCCTTTCAGATGCAAATCCTGCCATTCATCAGCAACAAAGGTACGCAATGACTTGGACTTGACATTCTCTTCTGCCTTAACCTCGCACGGAATGACCCGACCGACATGCTGCACGAGGAAATCAATTTCTAAACGGGAATTATCCTTGCTATAATAGTATGCAGGAATATTGCCAATACTTGTCAGTTCCTGCAAGAAGAAATTCTCAGTATATGCACCCTTGAACTCTGTAAAGGCATTGTCGCCAAGAAGCATATCTTGCGGTCGCGACTCGGAAAGGAGTGCAAGCAGACCACAGTCGAGCATATAAATTTTGAATGCACTATCGTCCTTGTAAAACTTCAACGGATATTTCGGAGCAGATACGCGATATACCTTATATATAAGCCCGGCATCTGCCAGCCATTGGATGGCTTGTTCGAACTCTGCTGCACGGGCACCTTTTTTTATTGCTCCAAAGATAAATTTCTTATTTTCCTTTGCCAACTGGGCTGGAATACTGTCCCATACCTGACGGATACGATGTACGAGAGTATTGCTGTGCTTTCCAAAATCACGATAATATGTGTCAAGGATATCATGCTGAACTTGTCGCACCTTTTGTGGGTCAGAGGTCATTGCCCATGTAGAAACTGCTTCTGGCATACCACCAACGAAATAGTACTGACGGAGCATCTCTGTGAGCAGTCCATGAAGGCTGCGCATCATCTCCCAGTCTCCAGATATGACGACTTCATAAAGTTGTGTCCTTCCGAGAGCCAGCAAGAATTCAGTGAAATTCATTGGATACATCTTTAGGATATTGACCTTGCCTACAGGGTAACTTTCTTCCTCGCGCAGTGAGATTCCCAATAGTGAACCTGCTGCCACCACATGGAGTTGACGCATGTCTTCACAGAAATATTTCAAAGACGGTATGGCATTAGGAGCCTCCTGTATTTCGTCGAAAAACAAAAGTGTTTTATTCGGCTCGATTTTTACTTCGTAGTTAACCTCAATGGCATAGATGATGCGGCTAATATCGAAGTCGGAAAATAGTGACTGTACAAACGGATTGTTATGACAGTTGACATATACAAGATTTTGAAACTCGTGTTTGCCGAATTCTTTCAATATATAGGTTTTGCCCACCTGACGTGCTCCAAGGAGGATAAGGGGTTTGCGGTCTTCGGAATTTTTCCATGCCACTAATTGCTTATAAATATTTCTTTCCATACAGTTTCGTTTCAATGAGAATGTTTTTGTGACTGCAAAATTACACTTTTATGAGCGAATAAGCAAGAAAAAGTACACTTTTATGAGCGAATAACTGGTAAAAAGTACATTTTTATGAGTGAATGGGCTTGTATGAATGTATTTCTACGAAGTTAAAAAACTGTAAACGGAAGTTTTCAATCATACCGAAAGTGCTATGAAGATACTGATTGTTTCAACAATGCCGAGCCATCCCACAGATGCAGGGAACAGAGCCGCAATAATGGGGCAGGTAGGGCTTTTGCAAAACCTTGGGCATGATGTGCATTATCTGTTTGCGTCAATGGAGTTATCCAATAGCATAGACTACGATGCCATGAAATGCTATTGGGGGGAGAAATTGCATATATTCACAATGAACAAATTGCTAAAAGCAAGAAGATTTGTTACAGATTTATGGCGCAAGAAAGTAAACGGGTATTACTGGAAAGTTGACGACCACTATCCGTGGGGGATTGCTTCTTACATCAACAAACTGAATGAGAAGGAAAAATTTGGCGCTTGCATCATTCAATATTACAGGTTGTCGCGGTTGTTGCCTTCAATCTCAATACCGCGTAAGGCAATATATACGCATGATGTGTTTGCGTATAAAGATATTCGTACAGGAAAGCCGTTTTATGAGGCTTGCACTGCGCACGAAGAGGCAAAGGCGATGCAGCGCTGCCCCAATATCTTTGCGATACAGCAGGAGGAGGCTGTCTATTATAAGATGCTGTCGCCAAAGAGCAATGTCTATACGGTATACTCGTCATTCAAGACCTGCAATCAGAAAATACAAAACAACAAAGTACTTTTGTTCTTAGCAAGCAGAATGGCATTTAACACCAATGGAATACAGTGGTTTTTAGACAATGTGTGGCAGCCGTTAAAAGCCAAAGCCCCAGAAATAAGACTGATGATAGGCGGCACGGTATGCGAAAACATAAAACAAGCCTATAAGGATGTGACGCTGTGTGGAAAGGTGGACAGGCTGGATGATTTTTATGCATTGGGTGACATTGTGATAAATCCTGTATATCAGGGTACAGGACTGAAGATAAAGACATTTGAGGCTCTCTCCTACGGCAAGGCTACTATTGTGCATCCGCACAGTATGACCGGCATCTATAATGCGAGTGCTGCTCCGCTAACAAGTGCATCATCTTCTGACGAATGGACAGAAGCAATACTTAATCTGGTTAATAACCCCCAACTTATAGAAAAACGATGCCACCAGAGTGTTGCATATATAGAGGAGATGAACGACTTTATCTGTATGCAATACAAAAAATTCTTAGTTTAATATCATTATGAACATCGCATTCTACACAGAATGGGAAATATCTCCTTATACAGGCGGTATAGGGAGGGTTACTTCCATCCTTACAGACTGTTTCCGACACCAGTATGGCTGGAAAGTGTTTGCCATATACGCAAAGACGATTCCGGCGTCTTTTTCCAAGACGGAAGTGGACGGAGAATGCCAGGGAAGACTGCATGACCGTTTTGGCGTGAGACGGGACATTGGCAGAAATACAGGACGCGCAGCGGAGTTTATAAAGGAAAATCATGTGGATGTAGTTATCGTTCAGACTTCGATGGATGTGCCCATGCGTCTGCGTACGGCACTGCACCGCATAGGATATGACACGAAAATAATAACTTGTCTTCATTTTGCTCCGGGAACAGACATTTTTCTGAACAAACTCAGTGACATAAGAAAAGTGAAGCCGTTTTCAGCAAATGGAATTAAGACTATATTGAAAGTGGTATTCTCGGTTGTCTATAATCCTCTCATCACACAACTGACAAGACGGTGTTACCAGAAAGCCTATTGCTTTTCGGACCTCGTGCTTTTGCTCTCTGAGTCATACAAAGAAGAATTCTGTAAGTTTTCCGGGGTAAGGGATCAGAAGAAACTGATGGCGATGCCTAATCCTTTGTCGTTCAACAACTATCTCCCAGAGTCTGAACTGAAGAACAAGAAGCCGGTTGCGCTGGTTGTGGGGCGAATGTCGGAATATCAAAAAAGGATATCGAGAATACTTTCCGTATGGGGAGAATATGAGAAAAGAAACCCTGACAGTACTTGGCACTTAAAGATTGTAGGCGATGGCGCCTCGCTGCCCGAGTACAAGAGGCAAAGCATGGAACTCGGATTAAAAAGGTGCTGCTTTGAAGGAGCGCAGGCTCCCATACCTTATTATGAGGAAAGCAGCCTGTTTCTGATGACCAGCGCCTTTGAGGGACTTCCTATGACGCTGCTCGAAGCCCAGCAGTTTGGCTGTGTGCCTATCGTCATGAATGCCTTCTCGTCGTTGCCCGAAATTGTCACTGACAGAAGGAACGGGATAATTGTTGACAACGGCGATGCAAAGCAATTCCTTTCGGCAATAGAGGAGTTGGCTGCCGACAGCGACGAATGGCACAGGCTTGCCGTGAATGCCATAAAAGACTGCCAGCACTTTTCGCAAGACTCGATATGCGCAAAATGGAAGAAACTAATAGAAGAGGTAACGAAATGAAGAAAATAGCCTTGGTTACTTGTTATTTCCAGCATAACTATGGAAGTCAGTTGCAGGCGCTTGCCACGCAAATGCTGTTTGACAAATTAGGAATGGAAAACGAGACCATCCGCATTGACGGACTGAAGCCAGAGATAAACAGGGCAAAATATGGGTATTTCCTGAGTAAGATATTCGACAGGAACACCGTAAAAGACAAGATGGCTACCGTAAGGAAGGTTGTGGCAAAAAAGACAAATCCAACGTATGCCCACAATCTGGCAATAAGGGATGGGATTTTCAGTGACTTTGCCAATGCACAGTTCAGGTTGTCGCATCCTTATTCCTCAAAAGCAGAACTGGGCAGCCATGCCAACGAGTATTCGGTATTTGTAGTGGGAAGCGACCAGTTGTGGCTGCCTTCCAACATAGCCGCAGACTACTATACGTTGAACTTTGTTCCTGACAGCATAAAAAAAATAGCATATGCCACGAGTTTCGGAGTGAGTTCGCTGCCACGCAAACAGGCTGCAGCAGCAAAAAGATTCCTGAAGCGATTAGATGCCATTTTCGTAAGAGAGATTTCCGGACAGAAATTAGTGAAAGGGCTGGCAGACAGGGAGGCACCGATTGTATGCGATCCTACCCTGCTGTTTACAGCAGAAGAATGGAACCGGAAAGCCACGGCAGACAGACGCGTACAAGCCCCATATATTCTCTGCTACTTCTTGGGCAACAACCCCAAGCAACGGCAGTTTGCCCGCAGACTGGCGGAGACAGCAGGATGCAGAATAGTGCAACTGCCAAACCTCGACGAATATATAAAGAGCGACGAAGGTTTTGCCGACGAACCGCTATACGATGTGTCGCCCCTTGATTTCGTTGCACTGGTTCGCGATGCACGCTATGTACTGACCGACTCTTTTCACTGTACGGTATTCTCATCCCTGTTTGGCAAGTTGTTCTTCTCGTTCCGTCGATACAGCAACGACAGCAAGGTGTCGACAAACTCACGCATCTATTCACTGCTGGACATTCTGGGATTGCAGGAAAGACTGCTTGACGGCGGAGAAGATGCAGGAAAATGCTTGCAAATGAGCATCAATTTTGAAATTGTACATAATAAAATACAAAATTTACGCCAACAGTCGGTAGAAATGCTGATTGAGGCGTTGAACAAGTAAAATTAAAGCCATATTCACAATATGGAGGTCAGAACAACAACTCAGCAAAACATACGGAACTACTGTAACTGGATTATTCCCATAATTATTGTTTCCAAGATAGTAAGGTGGACTATCATGTTTCCGCAACTGGTGGCAATGAGTATTGGATGGGGGTATGTGCCTGCAATACAATCACAGCCGTTTAGGGGATTCAGTGCTTCAGACTTTTGGGGAGCGAGTAATGCCATATCTAATGTCGGTGACAATACCATCTCCTTCTTTCAGTTGATAAACTTAGGCTTTACCTCATACCAAGTATGGGAAGTATATATCACCATTATATATAATGTATTGATTTTTTTCTGCGTAAAGAGTTTCTATGAACGTAATCCCTATGCCGGAAAGAAAGAAAACTTGTTCGTTTATCTGAACGTTGCCATCATTAATATCTTCTGCCTGAACTTGGCAAAGGAACCCTACCAGATGATATTCTTCTTTCTGATGGCATTTGCCATATCCAAACCAAGGACATATCGTGCGAAAAGCATCGCACTCATGGGTGCACTGATACTGACAATATTGTTTTCACGCAAATATTTCGGATTGGTGCTGATGTATTTTCTGATACTAAACTATGTGGTGGGAAAACTGTTTGGCGAAAAGCAGAATAGCGCAGTATCGGCAAACAAAAAGAAGATGTATCGTAAGTTGGTTTTCATGTTTCTCCTTTTTGGTGTACTGCATTTCTTTCTTCTGTCGTCCCTCATGGTAGAGAACGAAGATACATACAACGAGATGGTGTCTGCTAATAGTCGCGACTGGACACCGGCGGCATCCGAGATTACTCCGATATTTCCTAATAGCAATCCGTTGTTGTTGGCGGTAGACTATTTCATTAAGATATTCCGATTGATGATACCTATAGAACTGCTGATAAAACTGAAAGTTACGTACTTGTTTATGATTGTTAATCAGTGGCTGATATTGACATTCCTCGTGCGCACCTTCAGGAACAGAGACAAGAAACGCAACCCAACAAGAACCGTTGCTATGTATCTATATATTGCTTTCCTGCTTTGTTCGGCTGCGTTCGAGCCTGATTTCGGCAGTTGGACAAGGCATCAAGGCGTTGCCTTTCCTGTAATATTATTACTTATATAGCAAATATACATTGAATAAATATAGTATAAGCATGAATCAGAAAAAGGAAGATTTCTAATCGGCTGATGTTCTCTGGAAATAAATATAAAATATAGATATGAATGACCTATTATATATGCTTTTGAAGAAAAGCAGCCTAAACAAACTTGTTTATAAAATACGCAGGCGCAAGTGTCACGAACTTATTACGATTGATGCAGAGACAGTGTCGCATGCGAATGAATTGCTCCATTCCATTTATGATAATCCACAAAATTCATGTATTGCAGAGAATCATATAAGCGACAGCCCTCGCTATGACCTGCAAATCATAGTGCCAGCCTATAATGTGGAGAAATATATAAAGGAATGCCTCGACTCTGTTTTGATGCAGCAAACTTCGTTCAGTTACATAGTAAAAGTAATCAATGACGGCTCCACCGACGAAACCGGGCTTATTTTGGAACAATACAAGCATATTTCACAAATACAGATTATACACCAAAGGAACAAGGGATTTAGCGGAGCACGGAATACCGGTCTTGAACATATCGATGCACGCTATGTCATGTTTCTTGACTCTGACGACAAACTGATGCCGGGAGCAATACAAAAACTGATGGAAGCGGCACAAGAAACGAGGGCAGATATCGTGGAGGGATCGAGCATAAAATTCCTTGGTCCGATAGTGACAAAAAAATTCCACCATACTGATGAAAAGCAGGCAAGTACCGACAGACTGTTTGGGTTTGCATGGGGGAAAGTGTACAAATCCGCAATGTTCGCCCATATTAAATTTCCGGAAGGTTACTGGTTTGAGGATACCGTATGTTCTTTCGTATTGCATCCAATGGCAAAAAGCGTAAGTACCATATCGCATTGTATATATGGCTATCGAACAAACCTAAAAGGTATCAGCCGCTCTTACAGGGGCAAGCCAAAAGTTCTTGATTCACTCTATGTTTGCGAGCAGTTGCTGAAAGACATGAAACGGCTGAACGTGCTCACTGATGAGAATTGGGCGGAAAGAATTGCCCGCCAGTTCAAACTTAATGCGAAACGAATAGCATCATTGAAGCGAGAAGACGCAGATAAAGCTCTGTTTACAGTGCAATGCCACTTGTTCAGGGAAATGTTCACCAATAAAAAGCCATCGGCACTTGCACAGGCTCTGCTTGACGGAGACTACAAGGCATTCAAACTGCAAACTACATGGCTATGAAGCAAGAGGTATATTCACTAACCTATCTGAAAGGTATCTGCGCCATGCTTGTGGTGCTGATACACACTCATATGATTGGCAAAGTGGCTTTAATTCCGTTTTATCGGTGTGCTGTTCCGCTGTTTTTTATGATATCCGGTTATTTCCTAATGGGGGGGTAGGATGGCGTCGTGAGAATATTTGGCGATATGTAAAAAGGATGCTGCGGATATTGATTGTTTCCGACTTTGCATATTTCATTTTCACGCAGTATGTTTTTACCGAATACAAAACCATACACAGTTATGCCGACTTTCCCTATATCATAGGTCTAGAAATAGTTTTCGGCGGACAGTTCTGCTATCCGCTGTGGTATGTTACTGCATATATATGGGTGTTAGTCATATTACGTTTTTGGCAATGCAAACGCAGCATGGTAAATTTCTGTATCATCGGAATACTGTTACTCACTAATATGTTGTTTGGAACATACAGGTTTTTGCTGCCATCTGACATACCCCTTCCTCCTTATATCGGTGACAATTTCCTTACATCGGCATTACCGTTTGTCGTGTTGGGTGGATTCTTAAAACCATATATACAACACGCCGCAAGCCAAAGACTGACATCAATAAAACTGTGGGTATGCATTTTGGCTTTATGTTATGCTGAATTAGGATTCCTTTATCTTATGGATAGCAGGGATGGAGATGTTTTCCTGACCACTCCCATACTGAGCATACTTATTTTGGTATTATTTGTCAGACATCCTAATTGGGGAAAAGACTCATGGATTGGAATGGTTGGCAAAAAATTCTCGCTCAATATCTATTTGCTTCACGTATTAGTGATTTGGACAGTAGGGGCATGCAGCAGATGCATTGGAATAAATATAAGAGACTATGAATTTATGCTGGTTCTCCCCATCACTATACTAATATGCTATATATGGGAAATGTTAAGTATTAAATTACCATTATCATGGAAAAACCATTAAAAGTGTTGTTCTTTATTGACCGTCTTCGCTTAGGAGGTATACAAGTCTTGGTTAAAGACATCCTGTTGTATAACGACCGCAGCAGGATGGTTATCGACATACTCAATCTGGATGACGGTACAGAATACCCATTGAAGAAAGAGATTGAGGACATGGGGATTAATGTCTTCCAACTGAAAGGGATATGGCTGCGCACACCCTGGGATTTCTTTGCCTACCAGAAGGCTGTGGACAGATTCTTCGAACAACATCACGACTACGATGTGGTGCATGTGCATTCCGGACCAAAGAACTGCTTTATCCTGAAGGCAGCAAAGAAATGGGGAATACCAGTGAGAGTGGCACACTCGCACAACACAGGATTTCAGTCGAAGAACCCTGTGTCGATAATGTTAGGCAATATGCTGAAAAGACCTATGGAGAGATATGCTACCCATAGGGTGGGCTGTTCGGCAATGGCGTGCGAATGGATGTTCGGAAAGGATAGCGTTGAAAGCGGTAAGGCAAAGGTTATCCTCAATGCCATAAACTGCGACCTTTTTATATACAATGAGAAAATACGCCATGAAGTGCGCAGGGAATTAGGATTAGAGAACAAGTTTGTGTTGGGGCACGTTGGGCGTTTTGAAACACAGAAGAACCATAGTTTCCTGCTTGACATCTTTGCTGAAGTAGCAAAGAAGAGAGATGATGCCTGTCTTGTATTGATAGGCATTGGCAGCCTGATGGAGAATATGAAACGCAAGGCGGAAACGTTGGGCGTTGCAGACAAGGTGATGTTTCTTGGCTTCAGAAGCGACAGGGAAAGAATAATGCAGGCAATGGACACTTTCGTGTTCCCCTCACTGCATGAAGGTCTGAGCGTGGTGCTTATAGAGGCGCAAGCGAGCGGAATGCCTGTATTCGCATCGGACAGCACAACCGCCGAGGTCAGTTATTCTCCCTATATCAAATTTCTTTCACTCAATAAGGGGGCTTCGGAGTGGGCAGAAGAGATTGTTGGCAGGGGTGTCGTTGAGCGCAAGGACATGAAAAATGAGATAAAAAAGGCTGGCTTTGAAATAAACGAGATGATAGATAACTTATATAGGCTATACAACACATAAGTTAAAATAAAATAAGAGTAATATATGAAAATCCTTCATATCGGACAAATGATAGGGGGACTTGACATATACATCAGGAATACTATTTTGTATTCGGAATGTGAAAATGAATATGTCATTGTTCGTGGGGATATGGATGACAATCGTCCGGTGGAACGGAACGGAAAGGCTGTGAAAGAATACAGAATAAGCCTTCGTAGGGAGTTGAACATCTGGAGAGATACAAAGGCCATAGTTCAGGCGTTGAGGATTGTCGTACGGGAGCATCCAGACCTCATTCACTGCCATAGTGCCAAAGGTGGAATTGTGGGACGTATTGTTGGTTTTATTACCCGTGTTCCTACGTATTACACACCCCACGCGTTCTCCTTTCTGTGTACACAGTCGCGCCTGAAAAGAAAGTTATATTTGTGCATAGAACGGATGACACGTTTGGAAGCACACCTTTTAGCCTGCTCCGAATCAGAATGTATGCTTGGAAAAGAATTGGTGCATTACAGCGATGAGAAAGCCCATGTATGGAGCAACGCTATTCCAGATGCGACAAATATTTAAAAGATGTAGGAAATGAAGCAAGACAAATATATTTGCTATATAGGCAGACCTTCGTATCAGAAAAATTCACTGTTTTTCGTTGATGTTGCGAAAGGAGTGCATGACTATCATCCTGATATAAGATTCCTTCTGCTTGGGGTCGGATATTATTCTCCAGACCTCGAAGATATGAAAACGATGATTTCAAAATACCACTTGGACAATGTGGTGGAACTTTTGCCGTGGCTGAATCATTCCGAAACATTAGAGTATGTAAGAAACTCACTTTTTTATCTTACTGTTGCACGATACGAGGGGCTTCCATTGGCTGTTCTTGAAGCCATGTCTCTTGGTAAGTGTATCGTTGCTTCCGATGTGGTAGGAAACAAAGACTGCGTTGAAGATAGATATAACGGAAGGCTGCTCCCAATGGATAGGAAAATATTTGTGGAAACTATCTGTAACTTAATAGAAAAAGAAGAACTCATACGCATGTATGGAGATAATTCGCGTAAACTCTTTGAAAAGAGATTCTTAATTACCGAAAGGATAAAAGAGTTGGAGTTGCTATACAAATCTGTCATTACAAACTAACAGAATATAGAAATATTCTCTATGCCTAAACATATTTCTGTTCTTCATCCTTACCAGCAGGAAATGCTCGACAGGCTGATGAAAGCCTGGAAGCGTCATAGGAGTGTGATGGTGCAGATGCCTACGGGCACGGGCAAGACGCATCTTATGGCGGAGGCGATAAGGCAGTGTATAGTGGTTAGTGATAATTTCAGGGGAGTTAAAGGAGTCAAGGGAGTAAAAGGAGTTAAAGACAATAGTCTTACTGACACTAAACATTCATCACTAAACACTGATAGCTTTATTCTTATCGTTGCGCATAGGCGTGAGCTGTTGGAGCAGATAAGGGATACCTTAGATGCCTTCGGACTGACGGGTGAGAATGTGAGGGTGGAGAGCATACAGAAACTGTCAAGGCATATAGATGAGGAATGTTGCAGCCCATCGCTTGTGGTGATTGACGAGGCGCACCACGTATTGGCGAAGACATACAGGGTGCTGTGGGAGAAATGGCAGAAGGCAAAGTTCCTTGGACTTACTGCCACGCCGTGCCGTATGAACGGGGCTGCATTTACGGACTTGTTTGATGTATTGTTACAGTCGTGGTCGATACAGACATTCATAGACAAGGGTTGGCTGAGTGATTTCGAGTATGTGTCGGCAAGTCCTGACAGTCAGGTGATGAAGCAGATACGTTCCCTGAAGAAGCGAGGGGTTGACGGTGACTATCAGACGAAGGAACTGGTGGCGGTGATGGATGTTCCGGAGAGCATCGAACACCTATACAATACATACAGGCAGTTTGCCTGCGGCAAGAAAGGGATTGTATATGCCATAGACCGTGAGCACGCAAGGCATATCGTGGACTATTATAGTGAGCATGGTGTGAAGTGCGCTATGATTGACGCAAAGACCCCGGCAAATGTACGGAAGGAGTATATTGAGAGGTTTAAAGGTGGAGTTGTTGATGTATTGGTGAACGTGGATATATTCAGCGAGGGATTCGACTGTCCTGAGGTTGAGTTTATCCAGTTGGCTCGTCCTACGCTGTCTCTGTCGAAGTATCTGCAGCAGGTAGGTCGTGGAATGCGTATAAGTGAAGGCAAATCGCAGGTACTGATACTCGACAATGTGGGGTTGTATCAGCAGTTCGGACTGCCGACGGCAGATAGGGACTGGCAGCGGCTGTTTCTTGGCAGGGAGACAGGAAAAGCTGCGCAGGGTATGTCACGTTGTGTTGTTGTGGATGATGAGAAGCAGGACAATGAGTTGGTGAACCTTGAGATGGTACGAATAAAGAGCGGAGGAGAAAGGCGCACGGGATTAGAGGTGTTCCTGCAGGACGGCAGATATGGCGTGATGCGTAACGGTAGGATTACTTGTCCTGCGAGGTTCAAGAAAGTAAAGCGGTTGCAGGAGGATTGCGGCTTCTTTGCTCTTGGTGTATATATGAAACGCAATGAGCATAACTTCGGCAGGTTAGAAGAGGTGACCACGGTGATAGACCGCTATGGTCAAGACTTGAATGTAACGCTGTATGGCACGGTATGGTGGGGAAATGGATATTTCTACGGCAAGACGATTGGTAGTGACCATGTGGAGAACTGTTGGGACCCTGTTGGTAATTCATACTACGATTATCATCCGTGCTTTACGAAAGTGGCAGGTGTGGAGGTCGGTTTCTCGGTGGAACACGGCGCACCGACAGTTTCATGTATGAAACTACGTTTGTCCACGGGAAATGTGAGTCCTCGTTTCAATTTACGGGAAATGTTCTACAACCGTGACATAATCATTGCTCGTGACTATCTGGTGGTTAAGAAGGACAAGAATCATTCGTATCGCATAAAAGGCTATCTTGGCGACAGTGTGTTAGTGGAGTGCGAAGGACACTATGGCTACCAGCAGATTATGTTGAATGGTAAGAAGGGGCGGTTATACAACAGACTTCCCAATGAATCAACACACATCTTCAACGCCATGCAATTAGGGCTGCAACGAGTGCAACATGAAAATATTTTGTCAATTCATAATACGAAAAGCTTTGGACGGAAGGGTAATTAAGGTTAAAAAAATACAAAACCATTGGTGCGTTTGACTGTATTCACAAAAAAATGCCTATCTTTGTAGGCACTAACACGATGAACAACCTAAAAGGAAAACATAGACATTTAAACTATAAATATAAAAGAATTATGGAAAACAACGCACAACTTATTGCCCAGTGTGAGGCAAAGGCTAAGCAATGGCTCTCTCCTGCATTCGACGAGGAAACACGCAAGCAGGTGCAGGCTATGCTTGAGAATGAGGACAAGAGCGAACTTATTGACAGTTTCTATCAGGACCTTGAATTTGGTACGGGCGGCTTGCGTGGTATCATGGGCGCAGGTACAAACCGTATGAACGTGTATGTGGTTGGTATGGCTACACAAGGTTTTGCCAACTATATCAACAAGGCGTTCCCTGGCAAGGAAGGTTTGAGCGTAGTGGTTGGTCACGACTGCCGCAACAACAGCCGTCTGTTTGCAGAGACTGTTGCAAACATTTTCAGTGCAAACGGCATCAAGGCATATCTTTTCGAGAGCCTGAGACCTACACCAGAGATTAGCTTTGCTATTCGCCAGCTCGGCGCGCTTGCAGGCGTTAACGTTACTGCAAGTCATAACCCACGCGAGTACAACGGCTACAAGGCATACTGGGCAGATGGTGCACAGGTGCTTGCACCACACGACACAGGTATCATTGACGAGGTGAACAAGGTGAAGATTGAGGACGTTAAGTTTGAAGGCAACCCTGACCTCATAAAGATTATCGGCGGCGAAATGGACTACGATTATATGACTGCCGTTAAGGAGGCTATGGTAGACCAAGACGTTATCTTGCGCCAGAAAGACCTCAACATCGTTTACAGCGCAATGCACGGAACAGGTCGTGTAATTGTACCTCTCTGCCTGCGCAGCTGGGGATTCCAGAACATCAACGTTGTGCCTGAGCAGATGGTTATCGACGGCAACTTCCCAACGGTGGTAAGTCCTAATCCAGAGAATGCCGAGGCTATGACACTTGGTATGAAGTTGGGTACTAAGCTCAATGCCGACCTTGTTGTGGCTACCGACCCTGATGCCGACCGCTTGGCTATCGTTTGCCGCGACCCGAAAGGCGAGTGGGTAATCATCAACGGTAACCAGACTGCAATGATGTTCTGCTACTATATTATAAAGAACAAGATTGCGCTTGGTCAGCTCAAGCCAACCGACTTCCTTGTAAAGACTATCGTTACCACCGAGGTTATTGCCGAAATAGCAAAGAAGAACAACGTGGAGCTTATTGACTGCTACACGGGCTTCAAATGGATTGCACGCGAGATTGCACTGCGTGAGGGCAAGCAGAAGTATATCGGTGGCGGTGAGGAGAGCTTCGGCTTCCTGCCATACGACAAGGTGCGCGACAAGGATGCTCCTGCCTCAATCTGTCTCATCTGCGAGATTGCAGCATGGGCAAAGGATAAGGGTATGACACTCTACGACCTGCTTATGGAGATTTACAAGGAGTATGGTTTCAGCCGTGAGTTCACCGTAAACGTTGTTAAGCCTGGCAAGACTGGTGCCGACGAGATTAAGCAGATGATGGTTGACTTCCGCAACAATCCGCCAACGACCCTCGGCGACTCAAAGATTACTCTTTGGAAAGACTACCAGACACTGGAGGCAACAACAGCCGATGGCACAAAGACAAAACTTGACATGCCTACCACAAGCAACGTACTGCAGTGGTTCTGCGAGGACGGCACAAAGATTAGCGTTCGTCCTTCGGGCACTGAACCAAAGATTAAGTTCTACATCGAGGTTAAGGACGCTTCCTTCAAGTGCGCTGGTTGCTACGACCGCTGCATGGAGGCTGCCACAGCCAAGATTGAGGCAATCAAGAAGAGCCTGAACTTGTAAAAAGGTTTATTTGATAAATGTCAATGAGGGTGTGTCATTTTATTGGCACACCCTTTTTTGAGGATAATGTTATTTACTCTTTTATTAATTATAACACTTATTTTTAGGTAACCTGGTCTTAAAGACTTACAACAATTAAAAGACAGAGTTAGTAAAATCTGAAAAAATGTGAATTTATTTTGAAATATCTATGTTTTTAGTTATCTTTGTACCAAGATATTGCCGTTAAGGAAAACGGTAAATAGGAAAACAGAATCAAACTACTGGAACTATCCTAAAAGAAAAGATAAAACAAAATACTAAAAACTATGAAGAAAACGACAATGGCAATGATGCTTATGGCAGCGATGGCAGCCAACACGGCATCGGCGCAAAACAACGGAATCACCGACACTGGCAACAGTAAGTACGCCGTGATGAACTCCACACCGATAACGGCAGTGAAGTGGACTGGCGGCTTCTGGGGCGACTGGTTCAATGTGCTCAGCGGCACGTCGGTGCAGAGCATGTGGGAGACATGGCAGAGCGACCAATCCCACGGTTTTCATAACTTCCTCGTGGCATCGGGAGAGAAACGCGGCAGGCGACACGGACCTCCATTCCATGACGGCGACATGTACAAGTGGCTCGAAGGTGTGGCTGCGGTATATGCCGTGAACAAGGACCCTGAATTAGAAAAGATAATGGATCGCTTCATCGGCACGATAGTGAAGTCGCAGCGCGAGGACGGCTATCTGCACACGCCGGTGATTGTGGCTGAACTCAACAAGAGACTGCAGATGCAGGAAAACGGCGAGGATCAGACTGTGGTAGGAACAGCCGTGGGCAAGGCTACTGACGGTGCTTTCGGAAACAAGCTGAACTTTGAAACATACAACCTTGGACACCTGATAACGGCAGGAATAATACACAAGCGTGCCACAGGCAAGAACACGCTTTACGACTGCGGAGTGAAGGCTGCCGATTTCCTATGCAATTTCCTCGATAACAACCCAGAGGAGATTGCCAAGAATGCAGTATGCCCATCACACTATATGGCAATGGTGGAGATTTATCGCGAAACAGGCAATGAGCGTTACATAAAGGCGGCAAAGAAAATGATTGACATTCGCGGCAGTGTGCCAGACGGAACAGACGACAACCAAGACCGCGAGCCTTTCCGTGAGCAATATACTGCACGTGGACACTCGGTGCGCGCCAACTACTTGTATGCTGGTGTAGCCGATGTATATCTTGAGGACGGTGAGGAACAGCTGATGAAGAACCTCACTTCGATATGGGACGACATCGTAAACCGCAAGATGTACATCAACGGTGCGTGCGGTGCGCTATATGACGGCACATCTCCCGACGGCACGGACTACAAGCCCGACAACATTCAGAAGGTGCACCAAAGCTATGGCAGACCTTACCAACTGCCTCACTCTACCGCACACAACGAGACATGCGCCAACATTGGTAACATGTTCCTTAACTGGCGCTTGTTGCAGGCAACAGGTGACGGCAAGTATTGCGACCTTGTGGAGAACTGTTTCTATAACAGCATTATGCCGGGTATCAGCCTCGACGGAAAACGTTACTTCTACACCAATCCGCTGCGTATATCGGCAGATCTGCCATACAAGTTGCGCTGGCCGAAGGAGCGCACGGAGTACATCAGTTGCTTCTGCTGTCCGCCAAACACATTGCGTACCCTCTGCGAGGCACAGGACTACGCATATAGCGTTGGCAAGCAAACTATATTCGTGAACCTCTACGGAGAAAACGAGCTGAAAACAACTCTTGACGGCATAGGCAACATAACACTGAAGCAGGAGACCGACTATCCGTGGGACGGTGCAGTGAAACTGACTGTTGCAGAACTTAAAGGCAAGAAGCAAATGACTGTGAAACTTCACGTTCCTGCATGGTGCGACAACGCAACCGTGACTGTGAACGGTGAGCAAGTGGCAGCAGAGACATCCAACGGCTATCTCACCGTGGAGCGCATCTGGAAGAAGGGCGACGTGCTTACACTCAATATGCCGATGGAGACAAAGATAATGGAGGCAAACCCATTGGTTGAGGAAAGCCGCGGACAGGTGGCTGTGCAGCGCGGACCTATCATCTACTGCTTGGAGAGCAACGACCTGCAAGGAGTAAGCATAGACGATATAGCACTGCCTGTGAATGCGAAGTTCAACACAGTGGAGACAATGATAGACGGCAGCCGTATGATGGCTCTCGAAACCACCGCAGTAAACCGCAACGAGCAATCATGGAAAGGTGTTCTCTATCGCGAGGTTGGCAAACAGAAGGCTGACACAAAGATACGCCTCATACCTTACTATGCTTGGGGCAACCGCGGAAAGAGCGAGATGACAGTATGGCTTCCTGCGGTATACTAAAATAAGAAACTCTTGTAAATTAATTTGGCGATATTCATTAAAAGAGAGGACGGGAAAGAGCAAATTGCTTTTTCCCGTCTTTATTTATATTTTATTAATTCTATCCTTTTTTACAGCGGATAATCCTTGAAGGCATAGAGGACAGTGGAGAGATAGCGTTCTCCTGTATCGGGCAACAACACAACGATTGTCTTGCCACGGTTTTCCTCTTTTTTTGCTTCTTGTATCGCGGCATAAAGGGCAGCACCAGAAGATATACCAACGAGCAATCCCTCGTAGCGTGCCAACAAGCGCGATGTGCGTATGGCATCATCATCTTTTACTGGCACAACATCGTCTGCAACTGCGGCATTATAGTTCTTTGGCACAAAGCCGGCGCCTATTCCCTGTATCTTGTGCGCACCAGACTGACCTCCCGAAAGTACAGGCGAACTTGCAGGCTCAACGGCAATCGCCTTTACAGACGGCTTATGATTCTTCAATCCCTGTGCCACACCGCTCAACGTACCGCCTGTGCCGACACCAGCCACAAAGATATCCACCTCGCCGTCGGTATCGTTCCATATCTCTTCGGCTGTGGTGCGCAGGTGCATAGCCGGGTTTGCCTCGTTTTCAAACTGCTGGAGTATAACGGAATCGGGAGTCTGCTCTTTCAGTTCGTTGGCTTTGGCAATAGCTCCCTTCATTCCTTGTGTTCCGGGCGTGAGTACCAAAGTCGCACCCAATGCCTTCAGCAGATTTTGTCGCTCAATGCTCATAGTCTCGGGCATAGTAAGCACAATCTTGTAGCCTTTCACCGATGCCACCCACGCCAAACCGATGCCGGTGTTACCGCTCGTTGGCTCTATTATCGTTGAACCAGGCTTCAGCGTGCCGTTCTTTTCAGCAGCCTCAATCATAGCGAGGGCTATGCGGTCTTTCACGCTGCCGCCAGGATTAAAATACTCTATCTTTGCAACGATTTTCGCTGCCGTGCCCTCCAACTGCTCTATCTTGTGCAGTTCCACGAGTGGTGTGTTACCGATAAGTTCGGTCAAGTTGTTGTAAATTTTTGCCATAGTATTAATGTTTAATAATGCAGGTGCAAAGGTAAGCATATTATTTTAATTGTGCAATACCATAAATTTGGTATTTTTGCGAAATAGGCATATTCAGAAAAAAATAATCGTAGTGATTATCTATATTAAAAAGGTTTGCGCCAGTTGCACCCTTCGCGCCAACGGCTACAGCCGTAAGCGGTCTTACCTCTTATTATAATGCCTTTGCCGCATAGGGGGCATTGCTGATTAAGTATAGAACTCTCGGCACTGTTAGTGTCGGGAGTTTTTTCTTTCTTCTTTGTGCGTGCTGCTGGCTTTTTCTTCAGGTCTTCTTCTGTGAGCACGGTTACTCGGCGATTGCTGTTGTCTTTCAGAACATCGCGCACAATCTCTGTGATTTGTGCTTTCAGTTCCTCTACGAATTGGGCGGCATCGTATTTCTTGTGCTCAATGTCGCGCAGTTTCTTTTCCCAGATGCCTGTCAGTTCGCAACTTTTCAACAGGTCTTCCCTTATCAGGTCTATAAGTTCAATACCTGTGGGGGTGGCTATTAGGTTTTTGCGCTCGCGACGTATATAATGGCGTTTAAAGAGGGTTTCTATTATTGATGCACGCGACGAAGGGCGGCCTATGCCGTTCTCCTTCATTGCGGCACGCAGTTCTTCATTCTCCACCAACTTTCCTGCCGTTTCCATTGCACGTAGCAACGATGCCTCGGTGTGTGGCTTTGGCGGTTGCGTGAATTTTTCGGTAAGCGTGGGCTTGTGCTCGCCGCTCTCTCCCTTTGTAAATACAGGCAGCGTGCGCTCCTCGTCACCCTTTTTCGCTTCCTCGTCGTCGGCAGGTTTTACATCTTTTGCATATATCGCACGCCATCCTTGTTCAAGTATAGTCTTTCCCGTAACCTTGAATTCCACTTCGTCTACCTTTCCTGTCACCGTTGTTGTGGCAAACTTGCAGTCTGGATAGAATACGGCAATGAAGCGACGCGCTATAAGATCATATACATGGCGCTCCATATCTGTGAGGTTTTGCGCCGGCACGCCCGTTGGTATTATGGCGTGGTGGTCGGTTACTTTGGAGTTGTCGAACACCTTTTTTGACTTCGGCAGTTTCTTTCCTGCCAATGGTTGTATGTATGTCTCGTAACCACGCAGTCCGCCAAGTATCTGCGGACATTTTGCATAGATGTCGTCGGTAAGGTATGTTGTGTCTACACGTGGATAGGTGGTGAGCTTCTTTTCGTATAGACCCTGTATTATGTTCAGTGTCATTTCGGCACTCATCGCAAATTTCTTGTTGCAGTCCACTTGCAGCGATGTCAGGTCGTATAGGTGTGGAGGTGCTTCCGTGCCGTTTTTCTTCTGTACGCCCGTCACCGTAAACGGTTTTCCTTCTATGAGTGCAAACGACTGCTCGCCTTCCTCCTTGTTGGTGAACTTTCCTTTCGTTGCGGTGAATGTCGTGTCGCGGTATATCGTTGACAATATATAATATGGCTCGGGCTTGAAGTTCTCAATCTCCTTTTGACGGTTTACTATCAGGGCGAGGGTAGGGGTCTGCACTCGCCCTACGGAGAGCACTTGTCGGTTTTGTCCGTATTTCAGTGTATATAGTCTTGTGGCGTTCATGCCGAGAATCCAGTCGCCTATGGCACGGCTCAATCCTGCCAAGTACAACGGTTGATAATCGTCTTGGTCTTTTAGTTGTGCAAAGCCTTCGCGTATAGCCTCGTCGGTCATTGACGAAATCCACAGCCTTCTCACGGGGCATTTTGCACCTGCCTTCTGCATCACCCAACGCTGTATCAGTTCACCTTCCTGTCCTGCGTCGCCGCAGTTTATTATTCCGTCGGCAGCCTGCATCAGTCGCTCTATCACGGCAAACTGTTTCTTTATTCCTTGGTCTTCAATGAGTTTTATGCCAAACCTTGCAGGAAGCATAGGCAGCGACGACAGGCTCCACGACTTCCACATAGGCGTGTAGTCGTGCGGCTCTTTCAGGGTGCAGAGATGTCCGAAGGTCCACGTCACTTGGTAGCCATTGCCCTCCATATAGCCATCCTTGCTGCTTGTCGCCCCTATGATGCGTGCAATGTCCTTTGCCACGCTGGGTTTCTCTGCAATACAAACAATCATCGGTTTCTTATTTTGATTCCGTTCCTAAAATTTACAATCCTGTTTGTTGTTACTTTTTCATTCCCACGCATCAAGTCGGTCGGCAATGTCCGGCATGGTGCTGCGATGGAACTCAGGCGACTTTCCTGCCTTGCGCTGAGTGGTATAATCCTTGACGAGAACACGAATCTGGCGGAAAAGCAGCGAAACGGCAATGAGGTTGCACACCGTGATGAATGCCATACACAGGTCTATCATACTCCATGCAGCCGTGAGCGTCATCAATGAGCCGAGGAGAACAAAACCTGCCGACAGCAGGCGGTAGATGAAAAGGGCAAGACGATTCTTCGTGAAGAAGACAAGGTTGGTCTCGCCGTAATAGTAGTTTGCAATGATGCTGCTGAAGGCGAAAAGCCAAATGGCAACGGCAATGAAAGGATTGCCAAACGAAGAGCCTACAACCGACGAGAGAGCCTCTTGCGTGAGGTTTATACCATCGTTGGCGTGAATATCCACACCGCTGCAAAGAATGATGAACGCTGTGCATGAGCATACCACGAGAGTGTCGCAGAACACGCCGAGAGCCTGAACCAGACCCTGCTTCACGGGGTGGCTTATGGTTGCGGTGGCTGCCGCATTGGGAGCAGAGCCCTCGCCAGCCTCGTTGCTGAACAGACCTCGCTTCACGCCCTGCATGACGATTGCCCCCAGTCCGCCTCCTGCCATCTGCTCCATGCCGAAGGCGTTCTTCACTATAAGGGCAAGCACGTCGGGCAACACCCTTATATTCCACGCCACAACGCACAAGGCAATAGCCATATACGCCACAGCCATCACGGGCACCACTGCCGAACTTACCCTTGCAATGCGGTGTATGCCGCCGAAGATAACAAAAAGGGTGAGCACCATAAGTGCCGCACCCATATAAAACGTATCTATGCCGAACGCCTTCTGCCAAGCCGCACTTATGGCGTTGCCCTGCATGGCATTGTTTGCCAAGCCGAAGGTGACAATCATAAGCACGGAGAACACTATTCCCATCCATTCCTTGCCGAGTCCGTACTTCATATAGTATGCCGGACCACCGAAAAACGAGTCCTTGCCGCGGCGCTTGTACAACTGCGCCAGTGTGCTCTCAACAAATGCCGTGGCAGAACCGAACAACGCCATCACCCACATCCAGAACACAGCACCGGGACCGCCCACGCTTATGGCTGTAGCCACACCGGCAAGATTGCCCGTGCCTATGCGGCTTGCAAGCGCAACCACAAACGCCTGAAACGACGATATGTGCTTCTTGCCTTCATGCCTGTTCCTGTCGCCTCCGCTGGCAATGATGCGAAACATCTCGCCCAGCATGCGAAACTGCACAAAGCCCGTGCGCACCGTGAACACCACGGCACAGCCGATGAGCATCGCAATCACGATGTATGTCCAAAGGAAATCCTGGACAGCGTCTATCAACGAGAACAATGTCTGCATCGTTCAGTATCAGATACCGAGTTTCTTGCGAATATCCTTTGGAATGGCATTCTTGTTAACCATGTAGTCCATGGTGCTGCGTGCTATGTAGTTCTTCGACATATACCAGATGCCCTTGTAGTCGCCGGTCTCGCCCCATGAGTTCTTCACCATGTAGTACTCGCGGCCCGTCTGGTCCTTTGCTATTCCATAAATCAGCATGCCGTGGTCGTCGGTCAGTTCCCAGCTGTCGTAAGCCTGCTGGCGCATTTCCTGCGTGGGCACTACCTCAGGGGCATTCACGCCGAGAGAGTCGATGATGTCGCGCTTCTTTGCAGGAGTAAGTTTGAGCCAGCGTGCCATATCGCTGCCAGAAAGACCTGGAAGCGCCTTTGCATCGAGGTTGAGGGCAATACCGCTGCGGGTAAAACCTTCCTCCGACACGTCACCGCCCCACAACACGCAGTAGCCTTCGTTTACGGCGTTGTCGATGATGCGCATCATCTCGTCCATAGGCACGTTGTAACTTGGCTCCCAGCGCCAGTTGTCCTGCACCTCAACAACGAACGCGGTGTAGAACGGGTGGTGTGTGTAACTTGTTATTGAAACATAGTCGTCCATGTTCAGACCGAGGCTCTGCGCGTATGACTGCGGAGTGTACTCCTTGCCGTCTGCATTGAACGTTTCAGGACACTTGCCGAGGTATGCGTCGAGAATGCCCTGGAAACCCACTTTCCACTGGTTGCTAATCTTCTTTGCGCTGCTCTTTGCAACAGCCTCTACGTATGGTGTGAGCACCGAGAAGAACTCGTTGAAGTTATTGAGTGAGTCGCCATAGAGAGAGCCGGGGAAAGGCATCTTGTCCTCCGGGCAGATACCGTAGTGCTGCAAGCAATACTTAACATCGGTGCAACTGCCGCCCTGTGAGAACGAAACATCGCCATGCATGCGCACTGCCATCACGGCACGGTCAAGATATGTCTTGTTTACCACGAACGACTCGCATAGGTCGACAGTCTTGCCCGACTTCTTCAGAATCTCGGTTTCAAAGAAGCCCAATCCTGAATAAGCCCAGCACGTGCCGCTGCGGTTTTGGTCCTTGATGCTCGTAATCTTGTTCTCTTTAACCACGGTAAACACCGGTTTGTTCTTGTTCACCGAATCCTTTTGCTCGGCGTTTGCACCCAAGGCAATAACTGCCATAAGCGCAAGTGTCATAAACTTTTTCATTTCTTTTTCTTAGTTATTTATTTATCCTGTTAATCAGCTCATCTATACATTCGTTGTTGCGCGCCATATATTCCTCCACATCCGCGGCGTGGTAAGGAATACGCTTGCTGCCGAGGAAGCGGCATCCGTCTGCGGTTATCAATATGTCGTCTTCTATGCGTATTCCGCCGAAGTCCCTATATTTCTCCACCTCGTCGAAGTTGATAAACTCGGCGTTATGTCCGCGGCTGCGCCAGTCGTCTATGAGGTCAGGAATAAAGTATATTCCCGGCTCGTCGGTCATCACCCATCCCTCTTGCAAACGCCTTCCGCAACGCAGGCAGTTGGTGCCGAACTGCGTCGACGGGCGCACCTCGTCGTCAAATCCCACATATTGCTGTCCGAGCCCTTCCATGTCGTGCACGTCCATGCCCATCATGTGCCCCAGTCCGTGAGGCAGGAACATTGCGTGCGCACCAGCCTTCACGGCTTCCTCGGTGTCGCCCTTCATCAGTCCGAGCTCCTTCAGCCTGTCGGTCATCAGGCGGCATACGTTCATGTGCACGTCAAACCATTTCACACCCGGCTTTGCCACCTGAAGCACGTAGTCGTGGCATTCAACCACTATATTATATATGTCAAGTTGTCGTTTGCTGAATTTTCCGCTCACCGGGGTTGTGCGTGTATGGTCGGAGCAATAGTCGTCGAGTTCGCAACCTGCGTCGCACAGCACGAGCCTGCCGTCTTGCAGAAGTTCATTCCTCGGCACTCCGTGCATAATCTCGCCGTGCTGACTGAATATCGTTGCAAAACTCACTTGGTTTGCCAATGAGTTTGCAAGTCCGCTCACCTGCCCTGCTATGTACCTCTCGTTCACGCCCTGCCTTATCATTCGCATGGCGAGCGTGTGCATCTCATAGCCTATGTCGCACGCCCGTTCAATGGCTTCAATCTCCTGCTGCTCCTTCACGGCACGCATGTTCACCACAGCCATAATCAGTTCGAGCGAAGCCTCTGCGCGTTGGCGCGAAGGGTGAATGCCCGTCAGGTCCATGAGCTGTATCATCGTGTCGTGTCGGTATGGCGGAAGGAAGTGTATCTTCCTGCCCTTTGCCTTTGCCACCGTGCACAGTTCCTCCAAGTGCTTCATCGGGGCTGTAGTGGTCACTCCCACCTGCTCACCAAGCGTCTTTACATTCTCCACCGAGCCAAACCACACGATATCCTCAATGTCGATGTCGTCGCCTATGAGCATCTCGCAGTCGTTGTCAACGTCAATCACTCCCACAAGCCCGTCGCGGTGCTGTCCGAAGTAATACAGGAAAGTGGAGTCCTGACGGAAGGGATAGTACGTATTTCCGGGATAGTTCACGGGTGCGTCGTTGTTGCCCATAAGCAATATTATGCCGCTGCCAACGCTCTCTTTCAGGCGTGCGCGTCGGGATATGTAGGTCTCTTTACTGAACATAGCAAAAACAATTATATTATTTTTTTATAAAAATCAGTGCAAAGTTACACTTTTTTTTCCATAATTCGTTATCTTTGCACTAATTTTTAGTATATTGATACTATAATATGAACAAATATACATATAAGGTGGCTGGTCACGTTTTCGAGTTGTGGCTCGAAAACGACGACATGCTAAACAATGAGTTAGGACAATACAGGCCCTTTGCTATTGATGATACCAATGGTGAGGAAACCGTGTTCAGCCTGCGTGTTGTTACGGAACGTCCGGTTATGGGCGAGTTTGTTCGCGAGATGCATCAAGACGACGACGGTTCCGAGATAGCTGCCGGGCGCATTGACGGTAATCCTGCCTTCGATTTCCTGCTTCGCGGCAAATGGCAGGCACGCCTGCTGACAACCGACGACTACCGCGAGGCAACGCTCTATGCCGAAGGCGACCGCACGTTTGGCATGAACGATGCCATGATGGTGATGTTTGCCCTAAGCACGGCAGAACATAAAACATTGTTGATGCACTCGTCGGTAGTGAGCTACCGCGGAGCAGGCTATATGTTTTTGGGAAAGAGCGGCACGGGCAAGAGCACACACTCGCGCCTGTGGCTCAACAACATTGATGGTACGCAACTTGTGAACGACGACAACCCTGTGGTGCGCATCGACGACGACGGCACGGCACGCGTATATGGCTCTCCATGGAGCGGAAAGACTCCTTGCTATCGCAACGTGAACTATCCCATTGGGGCTATTGTGCAATTAAGCCAGGCACCGCTCAACGAGATACGCCGTCTGCGCGGACTTCAGGCGTATGTTGCCCTTAAGCCGTCGGTATCGGGCAAGCGTTGGGACAAGCGCATTGCCGACGGACTGCACGCTACGGAGAATTTTATGGCAGGAAACGTGCCGATGTTCCACCTGCGTTGTCTGCCCGACCGCGATGCGGCCATTACCTGTATGAATGCCGTAGCGCCGGCAGTGGAGGCAAGCAGACAGAAAACGGTGGAGAACAACTACATAATAGGCGAGGTGGCAGCAATGCTGAAAGAGGGTCGCAAGGTGATACTGCCTGTAAAGGGACAGAGTATGCTGCCATTCATAGTGGGCAACCGCGACAGCGCCGAACTCGTTGTTCCACAACAACCGCTTGCCGTAGGCGATGCCGTGTTGGCTTGGGTAGACAACAGCCGCTATGTGCTGCACCGCATCATCGGCATATCCGACGACGGGCGCAATATACAACTAATGGGCGACGGCAACATTGCCGGCATAGAGCATTGCAGCCCCGACGATGTGGTGGCACGTGCGGAATATGTGGTAAAGCCTAACGGGGAAAGGAAATATTTGTACAGCAACAGCCAACGTCGTGCATGGCGCATATGGAACTGGCTGCGCCCCGTAAGGAGGCTGCCGCTGGCTGTAATAAGAAGAATAAAATAACAGAAAAGGATATGAAACAGAAAAAAGGATTCACGCTGCGAGATGTATGCGGTGAAAAGGTAATAATGGCAGAAGGTGCCGACGTTGTGAACTTCAACAAGTTGTTGAGCCTCAACGAGAGTGCGGCTTTCCTTTGGGAGTGCATCACCGAGTTGGGCGACTTCACCGCAGAACAACTTGCTCAGAAACTGTGCGAAAACTACAATGTTGAGCAAGGACAGGCTCTTGCCGACGTAAAAATCCTTCTTGCCAAGTGGCAGGAAATAGGCATCATTGAATGAAATATCTGCTGTGGCTCTGGCGGAATATGGCAGGCATGAGGGGCAAGATGTCTCTCCGCATTGCCGTAGGCATAGGACAGGTTGCGCTTGCCCTCACTATGGTATGGCTGTGCCGCTACTTCATTGACACTGCCATTCACACAGTATCAACCACCGACATTGTAACCACAATAGTTGAGTTGGTGCTGGTTGTCAGCATGAACATTGCACTGCGCCAGTGGTACTATTATATGACAATTCGCGACACCACGGCACAAGCCAACTCTATCAGGCTGCGCATATTCGGACACTTGCTGCGCCGCCGCATCTACGACGACACTCCGCTACATTCAGGCGACATAACATCGCGCTTAGAGACCGACGTAAGCGCCATCAGCGAATCCGTCGGCGAGATTATCCCGCAAATGGTTGTCAGCACCGTAAGGCTTATGGGTGCTTTCCTGCTGCTATATTCCATGGACATGCAATTGGCACTGATGCTGCTCCTTTCCACTCCCGTAATGGTGGTAATGGGTAAGGCCTTTGCACGCACACTGCGCGGCATGACTCACGACGTGCGCGAGCAGGACAGCCGAATACAGATGTTGGTGCAGGAAGGTATGGAGCACAACGCCATGCTCCGTGCATTGGAAAGCGGCGAATGGATTATCGGACAACTCAACGGTATGCAGAACGGTCTGCTCTCAAAGATACGCCGCCGCACGCGCTTCACACTTGTAGTGCGCACCTTAATGGCAGTATGCTTCAACTATGGCTACCTCTTGGCATTTGTATGGGGCGGACTGCAACTTCAGGCAGGTGTCATAACCTTCGGCGTCATGACCTCATTCCTGCAATTAGTATCACAAGTGCAGCATCCTATCCTCGACCTTATGAACATGATTCCAAAACTTATACACACCTCGGCGAGCATCGACCGAGTGGAGGAGTTGGAACAAAAGGCAGCCGAGGACGTTCATATCACAGGCAAGCGCATGGAAGGCAGTTTAGGAATAAGGATTGACAACGCCAGTTTCCAGTATATTTCGGGCGACCACGATATTTTGCGCAACTTCTCACACGACTTCCGTCCCGGCAGCCGTACGGCACTTATGGGTCAGACGGGTGCAGGAAAGACCACCCTTTTCCGTATGATGTTATCACTCATTTCTCCCAACGAGGGACAGATGCATATATATAACGACCGTGGAGAGCAACAGGAAGTATCTCCCGAAACCCGCAGCAATTTTGTTTTCGTGCCGCAGGGCAACACCCTTATGAGTGGCACTATTCGCTACAATCTGCAACTTGCAAATCCCGAAGCCACCGACGAACAGATGCGTCATGTACTCCACGTTGCCGCCGCCGATTTTGTGTTCGACCTGCCGAATGGCATCGACACCGAATGTGGTGAACGCGGCATAGGTTTCAGCGAAGGTCAGGCACAGCGCATTGCCATAGCCCGTGGTTTGCTTCGCCCTGGCAGCATATTGCTGCTTGATGAAATAAGCGCATCACTCGACGAAAAGACGGAGCACAACCTTTTCAGCCGCCTTTTCGAGTCATACTCCGACAAGACAATAATAATGATTACCCACCGCTCCACCGTAACCTCACTGTGCGACGATACCATCAGAATAGGAGATTAAAGTATTCAGGAGGTTTTTGTTATATTTTATTTACCTATTAATCTTCATACTCATGTTCCTCAAGAGAAAACTTACTTATCTCATTTTCACCAATACCTGCCAATAACGACATCACTGTTTCCATTTCTATAACCTCCATCTGAGGAGCTTCATACACCTTAAAATTTTTTCTTTTCCATAGAATCTTTATTTGTAAGGAAATTATTTGCAAAGGAGCAGATTGTGCAGTCTGTCGTAATCGCCTTCATCAATATGCAAATATACAAAAAATTCTGAAACATTTTGCCTTTTTAGGATAATTTTGTGTCCGTTTTCGGACACTTGTATCATAGGCGGACACATATAAAAAGAGAATAAGCACTGATAATCAAGGTATTACAAGTTTGGCACGGATATTGCTTGATAGAATAAAGAAATGGTTGGCAATATAATGCGAACAGAAGAATAAAAACAAATAGAAACAACGAATACAACAAAAACAACGAATACAATAAAAATAACGGATACAATAAAAACGAGATAATAAAAATACGAATAAAAGCAGAACAAAAATATGGACAGGGAGATACCAAAAGGAGAGAGGAGAAAAACTGCCGTGAAGAAAGGGCTGCGCTGGGGAGGCGTAGCACTGGCGGTGGTGATTGTTGGCGGAATGCTGATGAGAATGGCGGCGGAGAGCGTTGACATGAAAAACTTGGAGGTGTCGGAAGTGGATATGGACGACCTGCAAGTGAGCGTTATGGCAAGCGGAAACGTTGTGCCGGAACACCAAGAGATGATAGTGTCGCCGATAAACACAAGGATAGTGGAGGTGTACAAGAGGACGGGCGACGAGGTGGAGGAAGGCACTCCGCTGCTGAAACTCGACCTTATGACTGCCGAAACGGAATACAAAAAAGGGCTCGACGACGAGCAGATGCGCAAACTGCAACTGCAAAAGCTGAAGATAACGCAGGACACGCGGCTGACGGATATGAAGATGAAGATAAAAGTGGCGCAGATGGCACTTAACAGCAAGAAGATGCAACTGCGCAACGAACAATATCTTGACAGCATAGGCTCGGGCACTACCGACAGGGTACGTCAGGCGCAACTTGACTACAACACGGCACAATTGGAACTTGAACAACTGAAAGTGCAGTACGAAAATGAGATAAAGACAGCCAACGCTGAATACAAACTGCAGGAACTCGACATAGAGATGTTCAGCAAAGGACTGGCAGAGACAAAGCGCACGCTTGAGGACGCAAGGATTCTTTCGCCGCGCAAGGCTGTGCTGACATACATAAACAACAACATCGGTGCGCAGATTTCGCGCGGTGAGCAAGTTGCCACGGTGTCCGACCTCACAAGTTTCAAGGCGGAGTGCTCCATTGCCGACGGCTACAGCGACCGCATGGCAGTGGGTGGACGAGTGCTCGTGCGCACGGGCAGGGAGCAGCTGACAGGAAGCATCAGCAGCTTCAATCCGCAGACGAAGAACAGCATGATAGAGTTCACGGTTAACTTCGACGAGCCGTCGCACAAACTTCTGCGCCCGGGACTGAAAGTTGAGGTGTATGTGCTGACTTCGGAGAAGTCGGACGTGATGCGCATAAAGAGCGGCGCATTCTACAAAGGTCCGGGCAAATACAGCCTCTTCGTGGTTGACGGCGACAGGCTCACGGCACGCGATGTTACGCTTGGCGAAGCAAGCTACGACTACATAGAGGTGACGGGCGGACTGCGCAAGGGTGAGCGCGTGGTGGTGAGCGACATGGAGCAGTATAAAAACAGGAACAACATAAAAATAAAATAAAACAACAACAACTATGAACACAATTATTGAATTGAAGGAGATAGGCAAGGTATTTCGCACAAGCGAGATAGAAACCGTTGCATTGGAGAACGTGAACATAAAGATAAAGAAGGGCGAGTTTGTTGCCGTGATGGGTCCTTCGGGCTGCGGCAAGTCCACGCTGCTCAACATCGTGGGCTTGCTCGACAAGCCCACCACGGGCACGGTTACCATCGACGGCACTACAGGCAACGGCATGAAGGACAGCGAGATGGCAGCCTTCCGCAACCGCACGATAGGCTTCGTGTTTCAGTCGTTCCACCTCATTCAGTCGCTCAACGTGATAGACAACGTGGAGATGCCGCTGCTCTATTCCGGTATGGGCGCACGCGAGCGCAGGCAGAGAGCCGAGGAGGTGCTGCGACAGGTGGGAATGAGCCACCGCATGCGCCACCTTCCTGCACAGCTTTCGGGCGGTCAGTGCCAGCGTGTGGCGATAGCGCGCGCATTAGCATGCAACCCCGACATAATACTTGCCGACGAGCCCACGGGAAACCTCGACTCGAAGATGAGCGCAGAGATAATGCAGATACTTCTCGACCTCAACGCCGATGGGCGCACAATAGTGATGGTGACCCACAACGAGCAGCAGGCAAAGCAAGCCCACCGCACCATACGATTCTTCGACGGCAGACAGGTGGAATAGGCAAAGACCGTGCGAGAGAAAGCAAAACACGTTTCACGAAAACAAAAAAGAAATGAACAACATACTGAAACAGACAATAGCCAACATGAGGCAGCAGCCACTGCTCACAGGACTGACCATAGCAGGAACGGCACTCGCCATCTGCCTCATTATGATTGTGATGATGACGCGCGAGGTGCAGATAATCGACTACGGCAACGAGCCAAACCGCTCAAGGACGCTGTATGTAAAATATGCACACATTGTCAGCGCGAATGGCGGCAACTCTTACGGCAATATTAATATGGATATGGTAAACGGCATTTTCACAAAGATGAAATCGCCTGAAAACATTGCGTTGTTCACCATATATCCTCCGACGCTCGACATGTATGCACCTGGCAAGGAAATTGTGTCGGTACGCACGAAGGCGGTGAATGCGGCATTCTTCAAGGTGTTTCCGCTAAACTTCATCGACGGCAAGCCTTTCACCGACGAGGAGTGCCAGAGCAACATGCCCATAGCACTGCTCTCTGAAAGCGCGTGCCGCAAGATATTCGGGCAGCAGGAAAACCTGAAAGGCAAGACACTGATGATAGCCAACCACGAGTACAAGGTGGCTGGAGTGGTAGAGGACGTTTCGTCGATACTGAAAACGGCATACTCGGAAATATGGGTGCCAATGAGTAGCATGACTGATGTGAAGCACCCACTATCTGCCACTGACTTAGAACCGAAAGGCAACGTGGGCGTGGCAATGCAGGCAAAAAGCACCGCAGACTTTGCGGCAATAAGAAACGAGACGACGCGAATGCTTGCCGCATACAACAAAACAATTGCTCCCGACACGCTGCATCTGACGGACCAGCCCGACGACCACGAGACCTACACATACCGTGTCTGGGCAAGCGAGGGTCCGGATATGAACGCCATATACATGCGCTACCTTACCATATTCGTGATTCTGCTTATTGTGCCTGCAATAAACATTGCAAGCATGACACAGAGCCGACTGCAACAGCGCAGGGAAGAGATTGGCGTGAGGCGCACATTCGGAGCGACACGCAGCACCATACTTTGGCAGACATTCATGGAATCGCTATTGCAGACGTTCTTTGCAGGAATACTCGGACTGATGATGTGCTTCGCGATATGCTACTTTGCAGCCGACTATGTGTTTGAAAAAGACTGGTGGACGGAATCGGGAATGATATTAACGCTCGACACAAGCGTGCTATTCTCGCCCGTGCTCTACGGTTGGGCACTGCTGTTCTGCTTCCTGCTCAACACCCTGAGCAGCATCGTACCGGCTTGGCGCGCAAGCCGCAGCAACATAGTGGAAGCGCTGAAATAAGGAAAACAACAAACAACGAAACACAAGGATTTATGAAAAAGATGAAATCAAGCAGGATTTACGCCTATATCCTGAAACAAATATACAACGAGAGGCATTCCAACTGGGCTTTGCTGGCGGAGCTGCTGATAGTGAGTTGCATTGTGTGGTATATAGTGGACAGTTCGTACACAATGATTATGCGAGCATCGGAACCTATGGGATTTGATCAGACCAACTGCTACCAAGTGATTGTTGACAGGCTCGACAGCGATGCCGTAGGCTACGACCCTGCACACCCCGATTCAACCGACATAACGTTAGCCGACAGGCTGGCACTCATAGACCGCATAAGGCACGACGAGGACATAGAGGCTGCGGCATATTCGATGCGAAACGACCCCTACAACGGCAGTTCAATGTACAGTAACGTAAAATATGACACACTGGAGTCGAACGTAAGGATAATGATATGCGAGCCGGATATGATGCGAGTGTTCCGCTACAAGAGCACCGACGGCAAGACACCCGAACAACTCGCCGCACTGCTTAAAGACCGCAACATTTTCCTGTCTGAAGGTGTATTCGGTAAGTATATTGACGACCTTAACAAGTTGATTAGCAAGGAAATGTCAATCAACACCCCTGGCGACACGCTGCCCCGAAGACTTGCAGGAGTGGTGAAGCCGATAAAGAGATTTGGGTTTGAGGAAGTGAAATACACCCGAAACATAATAGTACCGATGATTAACGATGTTATTGCCGGAGGTTATTGGTCGCCCAATCTCTCCATACGCGTGAAAGACAGTCATGCGAAAGGCTTTGAGGAGCGTTTCCGCCAAAAGATAAAAGGGCAGAAGATACGCGCAGGCAACTATTATGTTAGCGGCTTAATTTCATACGACCGTCTGCAAAAGGACAGCGAGACAGACACCGACACGCAGATTCGCAACAACATAATAGTGATAGTGTTCCTGCTCATAAACGTGTTCCTCGGATTGCTCGGCACGTTCTGGTTTCGCACGCAGCACCGCTTCCCCGAAATCGGACTGCAAAAAGCCAT
>JAFLSE010000149.1 GCA_022511075.1 Prevotella sp. | reverse complement strand
CCGTCGTTCTTCTTTGTGCGGATGGCGAAGAACAGCGTTTCTTCGGGGAAACAGAGGCTTCGGCTGTCGATGAGCAGCCAGTTTATTTGTGTTTCGGCAGAGCCAATCCTCTTTGCTCCGACGATATTCGATATGTCTGCTATGTTGTATGTCATCTCACTATCGTGCGGTGCTGCTGCCTACGCCACTCCTTAGCGGCTTTTGCCACAGCATCCTTTGTCTTGTTGTCAAAATATGTGTCTTGGAAACGTTGCCAGATGTACTCAACTGCCACTTCAGACGGGTGTATCATGTCGGCTGCATAGAAGCGATAGTCGCGCAGTTCGTCCATCATAATCTCGTATGCGGGGAAATAGCAGGCTTGAATGGAAGAGGTCTGCACAAGGGCATCTACCGCTTGAAGCAACACTCCTTTTGAAACTTGATTGGCATGAAATCCGTCACGCTTGTGCCTTATGGGGCTGACCGTAAAAATGACCTTCAGATGAGGGTTCACGCTTT
>JAFLSE010000148.1 GCA_022511075.1 Prevotella sp. | reverse complement strand
AGCGGCAGGACGGAAGATATCAGCTTCTGGGACATTGTGCATACACACCGGGATGCGAAGCATGGAGCAAAGCGTGATCAGATCGGCGCCTATATGGCCATAGCCGATAGCTCCGTGGTTTGCACCCCAGCTGTTCATTACATCATAAGCTGACTTAAAAGGTCCCTCTTTACCGTCACAGCGAGGAGTGAACCATGTGCAGGGCCAGGTGGGATCGGTGCGTTTCATCAGTGTGTCCGTTACATCATCGGGAAGGTGAACCGTCCAGCCCTCGGCAATCTGAAGCACCGGGCCAAGACCTTTTACCAGATTGAGCCGAATCATGGTTGCTGGCATCTCGGCACGGGTGGTGAAAGAGCTGGAGAAGCCGCCGCCGCGGAAATAACCATAGTCGGCAGGCGGCCAGGTGACCGCATCCATCATGGTCCGAATGTCCTCTTCCGTCACTTCCCACCATCGCTTCATGACAGGCTCGCCCTTTTCATCCCGGCACAGGCCGCAGG
>JAFLSE010000147.1 GCA_022511075.1 Prevotella sp. | reverse complement strand
GGTTGGCCGTCAGCATGAAGAACGGCGCCCCCGGCGGGTGTCCTATTTCCAGTTTGTAACCAGTGGTAATGAATTCGGGACAGTCCCAGAACGAGGCTGTCGGCTCAATAGTGGAGCAGTAGACGAAGGCCGCCACCAAAAAGGCAAGCCATCCGCAGACGTTGTCCACGATTCTGAATTGTTTCATTGAAAACCTATATTTTTTAACGTTAAAATTCAAATTTGTGCGCAAAGTTACAAATTATCGCCGTAACGCGCAAGTAATTTGTGGAGATTTAACGTAAAAAAAACAGAATTAGAGGAACAGGCCGGCGCCGTAGATGAGGACGAGGTAGCGGAAGAGCTTTCCTAAGGTGATGGCGGTAAAGGTAATGACGACGTTGGCGCGCATGAGTCCTAACAGGATGGTGATGGCAGAACCAAGGAGGGGCAGGAAGGCGAAAAAGCCCATCCAGGCACCGCGACCGGCCATGAACCGCTCGGCGCGCCGAAGGTCTTTCGGCT
>JAFLSE010000146.1 GCA_022511075.1 Prevotella sp. | reverse complement strand
GTCTCGGCCAGCGTGGCCATGTATTTGAGTTCGGTCGAGAATGGCTGCCTGTCGATTATTTTCGATTCGGCGCGCAGCTGCAAATATTGAAAATCCTGCTCCTGAATGAATCTCAGCAGCGCACATTCGGTCGGATTGCCGATGGACTCTCCGTCGGCGCCCAGAAATGCAGTCGAATTGACCGCCACGGCGCAGGCCGTCAGTTCGGGAGTGCTGCCGGCCGGTGCGAACCACCGTTCGACCGACATGCGGTTCATGGTGAGCGTGCCGGTCTTGTCGGTGCAGATTACCGTCACGGCGCCCATCGTTTCGCAGGCGTGCATGCGGCGCACCAAGTTGTTGGTTTTCAGCATCCGACGCATCGACATCGCCAGCGACAGCGTGATGCTCATCGGCAGCCCCTCGGGCACCGCCATCACGATTATCGCCACCGCCATCATGAATATGTGCAGCAGCTCTTTGGATATCGCCACCCAGTCGCCGGCGGCGATATTGCCGACCATG
>JAFLSE010000145.1 GCA_022511075.1 Prevotella sp. | reverse complement strand
GATACATCCCATGTCTTGTTATAATCGGAATTCCGCCCCGTCAAAGCACCCTCTGTCCATTGAACTGTACCTACAGGAGTCCACGTCTCGGCATTGACACCAATAGCACCAAGCAAGATTAAACAAAAAAGTAAAAATTTCTTTTTCATAACTAAAAATGTTTTGTGCCTTCGCGACCTCCCGACATCAGCGTTAATAATAAAGTTTCTGATTGTGGAATTATACAAAAAAGCGTGGAAGTCCGTTATCCGTCACTCATTCCACGCCGAGAGGTCTTCGCATTGCCCATTGTAGTAGAACGAGCAACGCAGAACCCACGCCGGACTTGATGTATATTTGTTATCGTGTTAATATACAGTTATATATAAAATTATTTGTAATGTTGTGATACCATTGTGTTCCCAAACTTTTTGAGAGAATATTATCATTTCCTGAAGTGATACATCCGAATAGGAGCTCTCGATTCTGAAGATTTCACTAATTTACATTCATTAACACGGAATTGA
>JAFLSE010000144.1 GCA_022511075.1 Prevotella sp. | reverse complement strand
CAGTGCTCCCTCGGCAAGTACTCCAAGTTCTTCTCCGCCCGCCAGGTGGCGCTCATTGTCGAGTACCTTGGCGAGCCGTAGTAGGTGGTTGGTCACACTTTCCTCTGCGAAAATTTGGAGATTTCAAGAAAGAGCAGTATCTTTGCAGGCGAAATTTCAAACTTGTAACGTTATGACAAAGACAAACAAGCCTTTTAAAGATTGGGACATCAGTGACTTCAAGGATATGGGAAGCCTTGCACAACCTCCTATTGACAGAAATCGCCGTCCATTCTATGGATTTTGTAAAGTCAAGAAAGGAGAACCACGTCCGCTGTCTTCCAACTGCACTGTCTCGAACCTCGCTGACGTGCTATGAATTACAAGAAAAACTACAACGGCGAAGCCTCGGCTATTATTACCGATGCCTATATCTTTACCAACTTCAAGCCAGGAGATTTGTCTGACTTGAAATTTTATACCCCTGTCGCTGCATGGGATACAGGAGCTGAGTACACGTCCATATCC
>JAFLSE010000143.1 GCA_022511075.1 Prevotella sp. | reverse complement strand
ACTTGAAATCCTTGCCCAGCAGGTTAAGGTGCTCCGCCCAGAAGAAGAGTACGCGCGTCACCACAATCGCGCCGATGAGCGATGTGATGATACCCACACTCGTGGTCACGGCAAAGCCTTTGATGGAGCCGCTGGCCAGCCAGAACAGAATCACTGCCGTGAGCAAGGAGGTGATGTTGGAGTCCCAAATGGCGGAGAAGGCTTTTTCGTAGGCCACGCGCAGGCTCACCAAGAAGGGGCGACCCGCCATGCGCTCCTCGCGCATGCGCTCATAGATGAGCACGTTGGCATCCACTGCCATGCCCATGGTGAGCACAATACCGGCGATGCCCGGCAGCGTGAGCACGAAGCCGAAGAGGCTCATCAGGCCGAGGAGGGACACCGCGTTCAAGCTCAAGCCCACCATGGCCACGATGCCTGCTGTGCGGTAGTACCAGTAGCAGAACGCAAACACGGCCACCATGCCCACCAAGCCGGCAAAGGTGTCCTGCTCCAATGCGCTCTGCCCCA
>JAFLSE010000142.1 GCA_022511075.1 Prevotella sp. | reverse complement strand
CAAGAACTCATTGGCAGAATTAGCTCGTGTGTTGAATGCCAATACTGATTGCGATGTTGCTATTGTTGGACATACGGATAGCACAGGCAGCGATGCCATCAACCAGCCACTTTCTGTCAATCGTGCCCAGAGCGTAGAGTCTTATTTGAAGTCTTGTGGTGTGCAGAGCCGTCAGATAAAGAGTGTGCAAGGTCTTGGCTCAACCAGTCCTGTTGCTGATAATGCTACTGAGGCTGGTCGTCAGCAAAACCGTCGTGTGGAGGTGTATATGTATGCCAGCAAGGAAATGATTGAGAAGGCTGAAGCTGGTACACTCTAATCATGAAAGCATTATTGCAAAAGATAAAAAGAATTTTAATATGGATAGTGGTGGCATTCTTTGCCTCCACTATTCTTTCTGTTGTTGTGTTGCGTTGGGTGCCTGTATGGTTTACTCCCTTGATGTTCATCCGCTTGCCTGAACAACATGCCAAAGGCAAAGAACTAACGCTACACCACCATTGGGTCCCTT
>JAFLSE010000141.1 GCA_022511075.1 Prevotella sp. | reverse complement strand
AAGAATCTTCCCGATCGAGTCTCCGTTTATCGAAGATATCAAGGTAAACAAGTATGGTAAAGTGCGCCGTGCAAAGCTTTATTATCTGCGCAATCTTACCGGTAAGAAGGCCCGCATCAAGGAGCGCCACGTTAAAAAGACTCAGGCCTAAGAGTCTTTACATAATTAGCGACAAACCATTATTTGCGCCTGGTTGTTATTACATCACAGGCGCAATTCATTTAAAAAAATATGAGCAAGAAAGCATTATTGATGATATTGGATGGTTTCGGACTTGGAGACCATTCTGACAGAGACGCTATTTACAATACACCGACCCCGTTTATAGACAGTTTGTTTGCCGACTATCCCAATTCCCAATTGAGCGCGAGCGGGGAAGATGTAGGATTGCCCGACGGACAGATGGGAAATTCGGAAGTGGGCCATCTCAACATAGGAGCCGGCAGAATAGTGTATCAGGATCTGGTGAAAATCAATCGTGCCATAGCTGACGGTACTTTTGCCGAGAATC
>JAFLSE010000140.1 GCA_022511075.1 Prevotella sp. | reverse complement strand
CGCCGTTCGAGGTGATGCGAATGAACTTCGCCTGCTGCAACTCGCCGATGTCGTGCGCCCCGCAGTAGCCCATGCCCGAACGGATGCCGCCCGTCAGCTGGTAGACCGTCTCGCTCAACGTCCCCTTGAACGGCACACGCGCGACGATGCCTTCGGGCACCAACTTATTGATGTTCCCCTCGCAACCCTTCTGGAAGTAGCGGTCAGCCGAACCCGCCTTCATGGCGTCGATCGAACCCATGCCACGGTAGGATTTGAACTTGCGGCCGTTGTAGATGATCGTCTCGCCCGGGGCCTCCTCCGTACCGGCGAACATCGAACCGATCATCACACAATCGCCGCCCGCTGCCAGCGCCTTGACGATATCGCCCGAATAGCGCAAACCGCCGTCGGCAATCACCGGCACGCCCGATTTGCGCGCCTCCGACGCGGCATCGTGAATCGCCGACAACTGCGGTACGCCCACACCGGCGATGACGCGCGTCGTGCAGATCGAACCCGGGCCGATGCCC